>VXNF01000082.1:0-39591 GCA_009840735.1 Acidimicrobiia bacterium
CGCCTGCACCAACACCCCCACCACCCGCGGACCCTGATCCCCGATCCAACGCCATAGGTACCGGCCACGTCCTGAGTCGAACCGCCCTGTACCATTTCGACGGCATTTTCTGAACTGTTTCGACGGCGTGGAGCCGCGTGGAGCGCCGCCAGAACCCCGGCACCATCGCCCCACTGGAGTAGCCGTCGTCCGAGTCGCGCGGCGGCATCGCCTCTGGGCGTCGGGACCGTGGCCTACGGTGGACTCGGGCTCAGCGGTCGGCGGCGAGTAGGGCGGCGTTGTGGTATTGGGCGCCGGAGCCGGCGCCGGTGACGAGGGCGACCTCGGCGCCCGGCACCTGTGACGGCCCGGCGGTGCCGCGGATCTGGCGCACGGCCTCGACGATCTTCAGCGTTGGCCCACCCCAGCCCGCATGCGAGTACGCCAGCAGCCCGCCGTCGGTGTTGGTGGGGTGCCGGCCGTCGAGGCCGATGCCCGCCTCCGCCAGGTAGTCCACACCCTCGCCCTCCCCGCAGAACCCCAGCGTCTCGAACTGCCGGACGACCTCGAAGGTGTTGATGTCGTAGAGCTCGAAGACGTCCACGTCGCCGGGCCGCAGGCTGGCCATGGCGAGGCTGCGGCGGTAGGCGCCGGCGCCGATTCGGGCCACGTCGTCGTAGCGCGGCGGGTCCACGTACTGCTGGCGGTACCACTCCGAGCCCCCACCCAGCACCACCGCCGGTGCTGACGGGCAGTCGCGGGCGCGCTCTACGCTCGTCACGATCATGGCGGCCGCGCCCTCGGTGGCCAGGCACAGGTCCAGCAGCCGGAACGGCTCGGCCACCGGCGGCGAGGCCAGGATGTCGGCGGGCCGGTAGGGACCCCGCCGGTACATCACCGCGGCGGGATTGGCCGACCCCGCGTTGCGGATCGTGGCCGGTACCAGCGCCATCCGCTCGGGATCGGGGGCGAACCGGTGCAGGTAAACCTGCGCCACGAGGGCGAACTGCGCCGCGGTGAGCGAGCCCCAACACGAGGTGAACTCGTTCTCGGGACGCGTGTAAGCGGCGACGCGCCCGGTGTGGCCAGACGGCACCCTGAGACCCGCAGCGCCGCCGGACTCCCCGGCCCGGCCGCCGAAAACCAGCACCGTGGAGCATTGGCCGGCCAGGATGGCGCCGGCGGCGTCGAGCAGGCCGGGGGCGCCCTGCGGGTAGGTGTCGCCGACCCAGTCGAATCCCTTGCCCAAGACGGCGGTCCAGTCCACCGAGCCGGGCCCGAACACGGTGCCGCCCGGGCCCGGCCAGCGCGCCGAGATGCCGTCCACCTCGTCGATCGTCATCCCGGCGTCGTCGAGCGCCGCCCGGGCCGCCTCGAGGCAGATCTGGATCGAGTTGCCGTCGAGGCTGCGGGCCTGGCGCGTGGCCGCCACTCCCGCCACGGCGATCCCGGCGAGTGGATGGCGCGAGCGCCCCGCGCGGCTCAAACCTGGCGCCCCTCGCCCCAGAAGCGCCGGCGGATCTCGTCCTTGGCGATCTTGCCGACCGCGTTCTTTGGCAGCGCGTCGATCAGCTCCACCCGCTCGGGCACCTTGATCGACGTCAGCTCCGAGTGCCGGCAGTGCTCCCGCAACTCACCGGGTTCGACCGTCGCCCCTTCCTTGAGCGCCGCCACCGCCACGATGGCCTCGCCCCAGTCGGCATCGGGCACCCCCACCACGGTGCACTCCAGCACAGCCGGGTGGCGGTAGAGCACGTTCTCGATCTCGGTGGGCGCGATGTTCAGCCCGCCCCGGATGATGAGGTTCTTGAGCCGGTCCACGATGTAGATGAAGCCCTCGTCATCGAGGGTGGCCACGTCGCCGGAGTGCATCCAGCCGTCCCGCAGCGACTCGGCGGTGCGTTCGTGGTCCCGGTAGTAGCCCTTCATGACGTAGGGGCCGCCGAAGATGACCTCGCCCCGCTCCCCCGTGGCGACATCGTTGCCGTCGGAGTCGACCACCCGCACGTCCACGGCGTAGGAGGGCTGGCCGCACGACCCCAGCAACTCGGGACGTTCCGTCAGCCCCCGGTGGTGGTCCTCCTTGCGCAGCATCGTCCCGATGGAGGCGATCTCGGCCATCCCGTAGAGCTGGTTGAAGACGTTGCCGAATCGACCGACCAACTCGGCGAGGCGCTCCGGCGAGATCGGCGAGGCGCCGTAGCCGAGCGTCACCAGCCCGCCCAGCAGGCCGTCGCGAGCCGGCGGCAGGCGGTCCAGGAGTCGCATCAGCTGGGTGGGCACGAGGAAGGAGTGCGTGACGCCTTGGCGATCGGTGGTCTCTGCGAATCCCCGGGGTTCGAAGCTGCGGCTGTCCCGGAAACCTAGGGCCGCTCCCATCAGCAGCACCGGCACGATCGTGATGTTGACGCTGGAGTTGTGCGGGATCTGCAACAGGTAGCGGCTGTGCCGGCTGATCTCGTACTCCAGCGCGGTCACCATGGCGTGCTGCAGCACCCGGGCATGGTCGAAGAGGACGCCCTTGGGCCGCCCGGTGGTGCCGCTGGTGTAGACGATGCAGAAGTCGTCATCGGACCGGACCTCGTGCAGGGTGGTCGGCGGTGCCGGCGAACCCGCGGCCACCAGGGATCGGTACGGCTCCCCCTCGATGTCCAGCACCTCGAGGTCGTACTTCTCGGCCACCTCGGCTGTTTGGGGGAGGTGCTCGGTATCGCACAGCAGCAGGCGCGGCCGGGCGTTGTCCACGATCTGGTCCAACTCGACGGGGCCGAGGCGGAAGTTGAGCCCCACGTAGACAGCGCCGGCCTTGGTTATCCCACCGAGCACCTCGACGACCTCGGGGCGGTTCGCCACAAGCAGCGCCACGCGGTCACCGGGCTCGATGCCGAGCGCGCCGGAGAGGGTGTTGGCAGTCCGGTTCGTCCGCTCCTCCAGGTCCGCCCAGGTCACGTCACGGCGCTGCGGCCCCACGTCGAACAGCGCGGTCCCGTGCGGGTAGCGCACGGCGTTGCGCCGGAACGCCAGGCCGACGTTCACGCCGGCACTCCCCTGCCGTTGCCTCGCCGCGCCGATCGGCCGCGGCGCCCGGCGAGTCGAGACCCCCGCGCCGTCCTGGCAGTACTCACGCGGCGGCCCCCGCAGCGCTGCGACCGGTGACGCACGGGGCGAACGCCGGCAGCAGGGAACCGTCGGGCCCGGCCACGAACCGGATCTGCACCTCCATCCCGATGCGCACCCCCTCGGGCGGGCAGTCCACGATCCACGTGAGCAAGTGCCAGCCCTCGGCCACGTCCACGATGGCCAGGGTGTACGGCGCCTCGAAGGCCGGCTCCGGGGGGCGATGCACCACGGTGAAGCTGTAGACCGTGCCGCGCCCGGTGCTCGGCTGGTAGCTCCACTGCTCGCTGCCGCAGTACGGGCACACCACCTGAGGCGTGAAGAAGCTCCGCCCGCAGCGCCCGCAGACCGGCCGCAGCAACTCGCCCCGGTCGACTCCGGCCCAGAACTCGCCGGTCAGCGCGCGGTCGGCGCGGTCCGGCGGGGTCATCGGCGTTCAGTCCTCGTGCACCAGCAGCGCCATGGCGGCTTCCGACACAGCCATGCCCACCTCCACGCCCCGCTGCACCGCGACGCTGTTGCAAGCACCCACCTTGCCGATCTCATAGGCCTTGAAGGCGTCGCCGATGGGCGCCGTCCAAGCGTCGAAGGAGCCCCCGGCGAGGCCGTGTCGCTCCACGATGGCCAGCCCGGCGATGCCCGCGTCGTTCTTACCGCGCCCGCCGTCGGCGCAGATGAATCCGTGCGGGCTGACCTCCAGCAGGAAGTCGGCGCCGCTGCGACCGGTGTGGCCCGCCGTCACGAGGACGTTGCGCGAGTCGCCGGGCTGGGCGAAGACGATGGAGTCGGTCACCACTAGCTCTCTGCCCGTCGGCGAGGCAGCCACGACCGCGCGGCGGATCTTGGTGCCCTCGTCAATCTCGCCGGCCGGGTCGTTGCAGGCCAGCAGCCGGGCGGCCTCGCGGACCGGCATCCCCTCGGCCACGCCGCAGCGCTCGGCATAGATGTTGAACCGGCTGATCACGCCGCAGGCGTACTGGTCCATCCCGTTGCCCAGTTCAGCGCTGGCGGCCGAAGCGGTGGCGGCGGGGATGCCGAGCGCTTCCAAGTACCACAGGCCCGCGATACCGGCGCCGTCCATCCCCACGTCGCCGTCGTGTCCGATCACGGCGCGGGGCCGATGGGGCGCCATGAGCCGGGCGGGCAGCACCCCCAGGTACGAGGCCGGCACGACGACGTCGCTCTGGGAGTTGCGGGCGTCCACGTAGCGAGCCGAGTCCATGACCACGATCCGCCGGTCGCCGTGAGCGGCCACGACCTCCTGGGGGTGATCGGCTTCATTCGCCAGCAGCGGCGCTTCGGTGGCCATGTCAATCCCTTCGATCCGCTGACGTGCAGGTGCCGGTCGCCCCCAGCGCGGCGTGCCCTCCCGACAGCGGCGAGGGCGGGGCCGGCAACCCCCGGGGTCGATGCGGGCCGGCGGCCAGCGCGACAGGCGGGATCCGAAGCACGGCTCAGCGGTCCGCCAGCAGATGCGGCGCCCGGTCGCTTAGGCGCAGCAGCCGGGCGGCGTTGGCGTTCAGGGTCGCTGCCAAGTGGGCCACGTCGGGGCCGGTGCCGCGGTCCCAGCCGCCGAAGTTGGTGCCGTAGACGAGCCGGTCGGTGCCGAGCACACTGGTCACGAAAGCGAACTCCGCCGCCCCGGTCACATGGCAGTCGAACCATAGGCGGCCCAACTGTTCGTCGAAGACGCCGACGGGCTTCAACCACGGCGGCGAGGCGGGCCGGCGCTCGGCCAGTTTGCGCAGCTTGCCGAGTACCAGCGCCAGCGATCCCCCGCCGTGGCTCAGGCAGAGGTCCAACTTCGGGTGCCGCCGCAGCACCCCTCCGAAGACGAGGGTTGCCGCCGCCAGCGCCTCCTCGAAGGAGTACTCCAGCACGAGGTCCAGGTCCCAGCGCCGCAGCCGGTGGTCCAGCAGCGGGCCGTCGATGCCCGACTGGGTGGGGTGCAGGAACAGCGGCACGTCGAGTTCGACGCACGTCGCGTAGACCGCGTCCATGTCCGGGGCGTCCAGCGGGGTCCCGAACTCGGTGCCGATGTAGCCGCCGAGCAGGCCCAGGTCGGCCACGATGCGCCGAAGCTCCGCGCAGGCCGCCTCGATGTCCTGCATGGGCAGGGCGCCGAGGCCCACGAAACGATCGGGATGGGCAGCCACCACCTCGGCCAGGCTGTCGTTGTGCGCACCGCAGAAGTCCACCGCGGCGGCAGCGTCGATGAAGTGCAGGTAGGTCAGCGGGTTCGGCGACAGCGCCTGAACCCTGATCCCGGCTTCGTCCATGGCGTCGAGGCGCATGTCGACCTCGATGAACAACGACCCCCGGTAGGCCACGCCGTCGAGCTGATAGTCGCCCACCCGAAACCAGGGGCTGCCGTCAGGGTGGCAGCCGATCTCGGGACCGCAGGCGCCCGCCCGGCCCATCGAGCCTTCCAGCACGATGTGGCCGTGGACATCGATTAGGCCGCCAGGGCCGGCGGCTGGAGCATCGGCGCCGCTCACCCTCGACCCTCCATGATGCCGTCCGCGCCCGGCAGCCAGGCCGCCACGCCCGCCACCGGGATGGCGCAAATCACCGCCTCGGTGATCTGCGCCTCGCTGCAGCCGGCCCGCCGGGCACCGTTGGCGTGGACGTTGACGAACCTTGCAGAGAACTCAGCGGCGTTGACAGTACACAGCAGCAGTTCGGCATGTTGGGCGTCCAGCACGTTCTCTGCCAGGGACCACTCCCGCATCAGCACGTAGCCCTCCAACGCCCGGGGGGCTTCGTCGGCCATCAGCTTCACGTACTCGGGCACGAACCCGAAGTAGTCATCGAAGTAGTCCAGGCACGCCCGGCGATCCAGAGGGAACTCCTGCGGGTCGCCGCCCCCGGCGCGTAGCCGCCGCCCGAAGGTCTCCTCAACAGCCGAGTTGAACAAGGCGTAGACGGCCTCGCCGCGAGAGATCAGCACGGTGAGAGCGGCGCCCCGCGCCACGTCGAGCTCGAGGCCAAGATCCCGAGACCGCTGCAGTTGGCTCAGCAGCATCTCGCGGTGGCCCTTGACCGACGCAGCGGCGGCCATGTAGAGGGCTTTCGCCCAGGCGGGGCAGGCGCCGTCGGTGTCGATCACCTCGCGCAACCGGGCGAGTCCTTCAGCGAACTTGGGCGAGACGGCGTCGATCTGGCCGCTGGCGAGGGCCGCGCTCGCGAGGACCGAACGATCGGCGCCTCCGACGAGAGTTGGCTGGACTGTCATGGAACCTCCTGAAGTGATTCGACTAGAGAGAATCGGCTGGCGGCCGGCCCGGCCGTCGGCGGCGTTGCGCCTCTCAGAGCTTGGACACTTCGCCGCCGTCGATCACGAAACTGGCGCCTGTCACGAAACCCGAGAGCGGCGAAGCCAGGTAGCACACCAGCGGACCCAGCTCGGCGGGCTCGCCCATGCGCCGCATCGGTATCTTCCGCAGCCGGGCCGCCAGCATCGCCTCGTCCGCCATGACCTGCGCTTGGGCGTCGGTGGCGAAGGCGCCCGGGGCGATCATGTTGACCCGGATGCCGTGGCGCGCCCATTCGGCCGCCAACGCCTCGGTGAGGCGGGCCAGCGCGCCCTTGGAGGCGCTGTAGGCAGCCAACAGGGGCTTGCCCTTGAGGCTCGACGTGGAGCCCATGTTGATGATCGAGCCGCCCGCGCCCGCGGCGATGAAATGGTCGGCGGCGGCCTGCGACAGGACCGCCGGCCCGGTCACATTCACCGCCAGCACGTCGGCCAGCACGGACAGATCCTGGCCCACGAACGTGCCGGCGGGGGCGATGCCCGCGTTGTTGACCACGCAGTCCAGGCGTCCGAAGCGCTCGACGGCGGCCCCGGTGAGGCCGGCTACCTCCGAGGCGTCGCGCATGTCGCAGCGAACCGGGTGGATTCGTCCGCCGCTGTCGCCGGCCAAGGCCGCGAGGGCGTCGGTCGAGCGCGCCGCCGCCACCACCCTGGCACCTTCGGCGGCAAGGGCCTCCGCGGCAGCCCGACCGAGCCCGCGACTGGCGCCGGTGACGATGGCGACGTGTTCGCTGAGTCGCAAGTCCATCGGGTCGAACCCGCCTCCTGTGTTGGGTGGGCCGTCCGTCGCTGGCCGCCGCGCCGGCAACGCCCCCACCGGCGGCGCTGGCCGAGTCCCTGCGGCGGACGCTCAGTCGGCGGTGCCGTCGGTCGCTTCGGCGGCGACGATATCCCGACAGAGCCGGTTGGCGATGCCCAGACGTAGCACCTCGCTGGCCCCCTCGTAGATGCGCATGGGCCGAGCCTGGCGGTAGTACTGCTCGATGCGCGAGCCCCGGACGAGCCCCCAGCGGCCCATGACCTGCACGCAGCGGTCCACGACCCGGCAGGCCGCCTCGGTGGCGGCCAGCTTGGCCAGCGACGAGTAGTCGAGGCTGCCGGCGGGATCCTCGCGGGCGGCGTCCGCGGCGCGGTAGGCCAGCAGGCGGCTGGACTCCAGGTCGGCCCACGAGTCGGCCAGCAGGGCCGCCACCGGTCCGAGGCGCACCAGCGGGCGCCCGAACTGCCGGCGCGCCGCGGCGTGGGCAGCGGCTACCTCCAGAGCCCCCTCCATAAGCCCGACCGCGGCGCCCGCCACCGAGGCGCGAAAGATTGCCAGCGTGGCCAGCACGTGGGCGAAACCTCGACCCGGCGCGCCGAGTCGGTGCTCGGGACCCAGCCGCACCGCCTCGAAGGTCACCTCCCCGAGGACGTGGGGGGCGGTGATCTCCGGACTGGGCCGGACGCTCACCCCCTCGGCGCCCGCGGGCACCAGCACCAGCGAGTAGAGGTCGTCGCCGCCTCCGGGCGCCGGTTCGCGCACCAAGGTGGTGAAGAAGGCCGCCACGGGGGCGTTGGAGATGAACGACTTGGCGCCCTCCAGCACCAGCGAGCCGCCTGCGCCGGACTCGGGGCGCAGCGCCGTCGTGATCGACTTGAGGTCCGAGCCAGCCTCGGGCTCAGTCAGCGCCAAGGCCGCGAGGGCCTCGCCGGTCGCCACCTTCGGCAGCCAGCGGCGGCACTGCTCGGCGCTGCCTGCAGCCGAGATGGGGTAGGCGCCGATCCCTTGCAGGGCGAACAGCGCGTCGAGGTGGGCCGAGGCCTTCATGAACACCTCCCGCACCACGCAGACCGCCAGGGGATCCACCCGCTCGAAGCGCCCTCCGTGGGCGGCCGGCACCATCAACCCGCACAGCCCCGAGTCCCGAAGCGCCGCCAGCGTGGGAGGGTGCAGCTCCGAGCTCTCGTCGGCTTCTAACGCAAATCCCGCCACGGCCGCGGCCACCGCCCCAGCCTCGGCCCTAATGTCCCGATACACCGGCGGCAACTCAAAGATCGTCATCTGCTCTGACCTGGCCGCGGCTTCACGCCGGCCTCGCCGCGGCGCAACCGTCCTTTCGGCCTGCGACGCCAAGGCCGCTCTGCGGTCGGTGATGGGCTCGCCATCTCAGGCAGCGAGTTGGAGTTTGGCGCGGAGGTACTCCATCCCCCGGTCGCCCTTCACGCTGTTGCAATGCCCACAAAGCAGTTGCAGATTCTCCAGGTGATCCGTGCCACCCTTCTTGCGGGCAATTCGGCAGATTGTCACCAGTCCAAATCGTCTGGTGTGCCCAATTCGCCTCACCCATACGCGTGATCGTACACCAAAGCGCAATTTGAACACGTCAATTTAGTTTCCCTTAGTGTAGTTACAGGCTTGTGGCGAGAGCGGGCGATCGGCGGGATGTCCGCCACCTCAATCGCCCACTGCTGGCCGGCGGCGCCCGCCCGCGATCACGTCCGCGTGAGGCAGGTGGCGTCCGACCGTGTCCCGCCCGGTCTGCGCCGGCCCGCAACCGCGTCGCTGGGCGCGACGTCCGGCGCGCCGCCCGTTACCGGCACCCCGGTCCGCTGGCGGCGGTCGGGCCCTGCTGTAGATTCCTCAGCCGAGCGGCCGTTGAAATTGTAGCATTAAAGGTGTAGAAGTTGTAGCGTTAGTGGCGTTGAAACTGTTGTACGTGACCGACGTCGCTGGCTGAGCGAGCCCTCGAGGCGCCGTCAGTGAGGCTCGCCGCCTCCTGCCACACTCACAACGTCCCAAACTAACCGGCGACTCAGAACGCCCCTCTGGCGGGGCGAAGCCAACCGAGCCGGGGCAGGCGCGCTTGGCCTGCGGGACCTGTTCGTCAACCCACATGCACTCGAGAGAGAGCCACATGGCCGACGTGATCACCGAACGGCGGGAGCAGGTGCTCTGGATGCGCCTGAACCGGCCCGAGCGGCTCAACGCCTACGACCGGAGCACCGTCGATGAGATCATCGCCGCGCTCCGGCAGCACGCCGACGCCCGGGTGGCGGTCATCACCGGCGAGGGCCGGGCGTTCTGCGCGGGCGGCTACCTGGCCAACCTGGCCGACCCGGACTTCTGGGAGCTGCGAGCCATGTTCACCGGGAGCCTGGAGCTCTTCGACGCCATCCGCTCGGCGCCCATGCCCGTCATCGCCGCGGTGAACGGCCCCGCCTTCGGGGGCGGCAATGAGCTCGTGGTGGTCTGCGACCTGGCCATCGCCTCGGAGAAGGCCCGCTTCGGCCAGACCGGCGTGAAGGTGGGCAGCGCCCCGGTGCTGGGCGGCACCAACCTGCTGGCCATGACCGTCGGCGAGAAGAAGGCCAAGGAGGTCGTGTACCTGTGCCGCCCTTACAGCGCGGCGGAGGCCCTGGAGCTGGGCTGGATCAACGCCGCGGTGCCCCACGACGACCTGGAGGCCGAAGTCGAGCGCTGGTGCGCCGAAATCTGCGCCATGTCGGCCCGCTACATGGAGATCGCCAAGATCAGCACCAACGTCTGGTGGCACCAGCTGCGCGAAAACATGCAGTCGGGCCTCGGGATGCTGATGCAGGCGATCGGATCGCCGGACATGCTCGAAGGCGCCAACGCCTTCCTCGAGAAGCGCAAGCCGCAGTTCCCGCCGCGGGACAGCCGCTGAACCTCGGCCCCGGCCACCCCGTCCCCGCCGCTCCGCATGGCGCCCCGCAGCTACGACCAGTTCAGGCCCACCTTCAGCGACCGGCGACTCTGGAACACCCCGGCGGTGCTGCGCCACCGGGCACAGACCCACGGCGAGCGCGTCTATCTGGACGTGCCGTCCACCGGTGAGCGCTACAGCTACGGCGAGACGCTGGAGTTGGCCGAGCGGGTGGCACGGGGCCTGCTGGCCGCAGGTGCGGTCCCCGGGGACAGGTTGCTCATCATGTTGCCGAACTGCTCGGCCTACATCCTGGCCTGGCTGGGTTCGTCGCTGGCCTGCATGGCCGAAGTCCCCATCAACACCGCCTACCGGGGCAGCTTCCTGGAACACCAGGCAGCGACGGTGGAACCCAAGCTGGCCCTCATCCATCCCGACTACGCGGCCCGCTTCGCCGAGAGCGCCGAGGCGGCGCGAACCGTGGCGCGCTTCTACCTCGTCGGTGGCGACAGCGCAGCGCGCGCCGCCGCGGCGGCCACGCTCCGCGATGCCGAGTTCGCCGTCTCGGACTGGGATGACCTGCTCGCCGCCGGCGCCGACGGAGCGGCCGTCGATCTGCCGGCGGTGCGCCACTGTGACCTGGGGGCGGTCTTCTTCACTTCTGGCACGACTGGCCCCTCCAAGGGCGTCATGATGCCTCACGCCCACATGCACCTCTTCGCCGATCAGTGCGTCTCGCTCACCCGCCTCACCGACGCCGACGTCTACATGTCCACCGGTCCGCTGTTCCACGGCAACAGTCATTTCCTGGCCGCCCAGCCGGCCCTCATCGCCGGGGCCCGCTACGTGCTGCAGGAGCGGTTCAGCGCCAGCGCCTGGGCCGCCCAGATCCGCGACAGCGGGGCCACGGTCACGAACTTCGTGGGCGTGATGATGGACTTCGTGTGGCAGCAGCCGCCACAGCCCGGCGACGCCGAGAACGCCCTGCGCTGCATCTTCGCGGCGCCGACGGCCTCGGGCATCCTCGGGGCGTTCAAGGCGCGCTTCGGCGTGGAGGCGTTCGTGGAGGTCTTCGGGCTGACCGAGACCTGCATGCCCATCTTGAGCCCCTACGGCGAGCCGCGCCCCCCCGGTGCCGCCGGCTTGGCCAACAGCGACTGGTTCGACGTGCGCCTCGTGGACTCCGAGACCGATGAGGAAGTGCCCGTCGGGGAACTGGGCGAGCTGGTCGTGCGCGCCCGCTGCCCGTGGACGCAGTCGGTCGGCTACTACAACATGCCCGAGGCGACCCAGGAGGCGTGGCGCAACCTCTGGTGGCACACCGGCGACGGGATGCGGCGCGACGCCGAGGGCTGGTACTACTTCGTGGACCGCCTGAAGGACGCCATCCGCCGCCGCGGCGAGAACATCAGCTCCTACGAGGTGGAGCAGGCGCTGCTGGCGCATCCCGGCGTGGCCGAGGCCGCGGCCGTGGCGGTGCCCGCAGACCAAGAAGCTGGCGAGGACGAGGTGCTGGTGGTGATCGTGGCCGAACCGGACGCGGCGCTGACGGCGGAGGAGATTTGGCGCTACGGCGACCGCCGGCTGCCCTATTTCGCCGTGCCCCGCTACCTTCGCTTCGTGGCCGAGTTGCCCAAGACGCCATCGGAGAAAGTACGCAAGGTGGAACTGCGTGCCGCGGGTGTGACCGCGGACAGCCACGACCGGGGCCCTGCGCCGCGGCGAGGCAGCCGCCGAGCGTGAGGCGGGCGACCCTGGTGCCCGAGCCACCCCCCCTCGACAAGCCGGTACCCGCCAACCAGACCGTCGTTTTCACCTCGCCGACGGGGCGGGGGCGGATCTGCGCCATGGACTCCGCCTATCACGTCGATCCGTCGAACCGCGGTCGCGACGTCTGCGTGAACTCCTCCTACTGCGGGGTGCTGCCGGCCCGGTTCATCGCCGAGGCGGCCCCGCGGGGCGCCATCGGGATGGACTGCGGCATCGGCCCCGAGGGCTCAGCCATCGCGGGCCTGTGGTACCTGGAGGCGCTGGCGGTTCCCACCGCGGTGGCCGACGTGATGAGCGCCCGGCTCGGCGACGGCGTACATCTGTACCGCCACGGCGTCATCAGCCACTTCAACCAGCCGGCTGCGGACTGCGGCGTGCGGGCGGGCATGGCCGTCGCCGCCGCCGCCCGGGCGATGCTCGAGAACGACCCCGCCGCGGCGGGCGCCGATGAGATCACCAACCGCACCGTCATGCACACCGCCCGCGACGGACGACAGGTGATCGCAACCGACTCCATCGCCTTCGCGCTCGAGGCCGACCGCGGCCGCAACGTGCTGGTGACCGCCGGGCACACCGGCCGCAGCGCGGTCCCGTACCTGCGCCGGGCGAGCGCTTGGGGGTTCATCTGCTCCGACGGCGGGCGGGGCATGGACGACTCCGGCATGACGGGGCTGTTCATCGTGGAGGCCGACGGGCTCGCCGGCGCCACCGTGGACGCCCGCCGCGCCCGCATGGGCAGCGGACTTTCGCATTACCACGACGGCATCATCTCCGCCGCCAACGCTCTCGCCGCCGCCCGCGGCGTGGCGGTCGGCATGCCCTGCGCCGAGGCCGCCCTGGCCCTGTTGGGCCAACCGGATGAGTCCTGACGCCCCAGCCCCCGGCGCCGGGGCCTCCAACCCCTCCGGCGGTCCGCGCTACCCGCTGCTGTTCCGCCCGCTGCGAATCGGCCCGCTGGAGATCCGCAACCGGGTGATCTTCGCCGGTCACGGCTCCCGCTTCGTGGACTGGCACACCCATCAGCTGACCGAACGACAGGGCCACTACCTGGCCGAGCGGGCCGCCGGGGGCGTCGGACTCGTGATCCAGGGCTCTTCCATGGTCCACCCGACGGGCTTGGCGGCCGCCGGCGTGAACGAGGTCTACAGCGACGCCGCCATACCCGCCTACGCCCGGGTGGCCGAGATGGTGCAGGCCGAGGGCGCCGCCATCTTCGGCCAACTCTCACACCTGGGCCGCCAGGGCGACACCTTCGCCAACCATCGGGAGCTCTGGGCGCCCTCCGCGGTGGCCGACCCCGCTAGCCGGGTGGTGCCCCACGCCATGACCCGGCGCGACATCGCCGATCTGATCGACTGCTACCGCAGTGCGGCCCGCCGCCTCGTCCTGGCCGGCTTCGACGGGATCGAGGTGTACCTGGCTCACGGCTACCTGCTTTGCGAGTTTCTGTCGCGGTTCAGCAACCGCCGCGCCGACGGCTACGGCGGCCCGCTGGAGAATCGCTGCCGGCTGCCGCTGGAGGTGCTCGAGGCGGTTCGGGCCGAGGTGGGCGACAGCGTGCCGGTCGGAATCCGCGTCAGCGCCGAGGAGTTCGTGCCCGACGGGTTGAGCCCCGGCGAGTGCAGCGAGATCGTCGCCCACCTGATGGCCCGAACCCGCCTCGACTACGTGAGCGTCAGCCAGTCCAACTACGCCTCCATCGACCGGATGATCCCCGACATGAGCTTCCCGCGGGCGCCGTTCGCCCATTACGCGGGCGCGGTGCGGGCGGCCACCGACGGCGCCCCGGTCTTCGCCGTGGCTCGACTTGTGAGCCCCGAGCAGTGCGAAGCCCTGCTGGAGGCGGGCACCGCCGATGCCGTGTGCCTGGTGCGCCCGCTGATCGCCGATCCCGAATGGGCCGCCAAAGCGGCCGACGGGCGCCGCGAGGACATCCGCGAGTGCATCTCCTGCAACGTGGGGTGCCGCGGCGGGCCGCACCGAGGCTCGCCCATTGCCTGCCTGGTGAACCCCGCCGTGGGCGAGGAGGCCCGCTGGGGGTTCCGCAGGCTCGGACGGGCGTCAGCGCCGCGGCGAGTCACGGTCGTGGGCGGCGGGCCGGGCGGCTTGAAGGCCGCGGAGACCGCCGCCCTGCGGGGCCACGACGTGGTCCTATGGGAGGCGTCGGTCCGGCTCGGCGGCCAGGTGCTCGTCGCCGCGGCGGCCATGGACTATCGAGACGAGTTCGCTGAGTCGGTGCGCTTCCTTGCGCGGCAGGTTCGCAAGCTCGGCGTCGAGTTGCGCACCGGCAGCCGGGCCGACGCCGCGCTGGCCCTGCAGAACGAGCCTTCGTGCGTCGTGGTGGCGACCGGCGGGCTGCCGGGAGGCTTTGAGGTCCCGGGCAGCGAGCGGGTCGTGCCGGCGCAGACGGCGATCAGCCACGGCGTGGCGGGGCCGCGGGTGGTGCTGGCCGACGCCGGCGAGGCCGGCTGGAAGGCCTGCACGACCGCGGAGAACCTCGCCGCCGCAGGACATGCGGTGACGCTGGTCACCCCGGGGTCGGTGGCGGTTGCGATGGACGCCTTCAGCCGCCCGCCGATGCTGCGCCGCCTGCGCGCCGCCGGCGTGGAGTTCTTGGAATACCACACGCTGAGCGCTGTCAGCCTCGGCACCGCAGAGGTGACCGAGACCCTCACCGGCCGCCGGAGCACCCTGGCGGCCGACAGCGTCGTGGGATCCGCCTACGACATCGCCGACGACGCCGTGTACAACGAACTCCTGGCCCTGCAGGACGAAGGCCGTATCCCAGACACCGAGGTCCACGCCGTGGGCGACTGTTTAGCGCCTCGCGGCGCCATCGACGCCATCTGGGACGCCTTCCGGGTGACCCGCGACCTGTAGCGCTCGCAGCTCCGCCGCAGACGTGGCAATCTCCCAACCGTTCGGTTGGCAAGCCAAGTCAGACGAGGTTAGCATCGGCTCGCCCGACCACACCGTAGTGTGACGGGTTTTCGAATCTGCTCGAACACTGGGAGGACACCGATGCGAAAGCTTCGGCTCACAATCGTACTTCTGGCCGTCTTAGGACTCGTCGCCGCCGCCTGCGCAGCCGACTCCGAGGCGGCCGATGAGGCGCTCGCTGAGGCACAGGCCGCGTCCGCCGCTGCCAGCGCCGCCATGAACGAGGCCCAGGGCGCTTCCGCCGCGGCCACCGAGGTCGCCGCGGCGATGGCCGAGGCGCAGTCCGCCTCCGCCGCCGCAGCAGCAGCCTCAGCCGACGCCGCAGAGGCACTGGCCGCCGCGGCATTGGCGCAGGCCACCGCCTCGGGGAGCGAGGACGCCGTCGCCGAGGCCGAGGCCGCCCTAGCCGAAGCCCGCCAAGCCGCCGAAGCCGCCGGCGAAGCCGCCGCTTCTGCGCAGGCCGAAGCCGCCGCCGCGCTGGAGGAGGCCGCCGCCGCCCAGCAAGAGGCCGCCGCCGCGCAGCAAGAGGCTCAAGCAGCCGAGGCCGCAGCAGCCGAAGCGGCCGCAGCAGCCGCGGGACCCGTTTGCGGCGGCAACACGACCGGTGACCTGCCCCAGGGCGTGGACTCCGAGAACGGCGTCCTGACCATCGGCACGGTGCAGCCCGTCGGCGGCGCCGCCGTCGTGGCCGGCATCGAGCTGCTCGGCGGCATCAAGATCGCCGTGGACGAGGTGAACGCCAACGGCGGCATCGACGGCTGCCGAATCGAACTGGTGGACTACAACTCCCAGTACGAGGTGGAGGAGCTCATCAACCAGACCCGCCGCATGATCGACCGCGACGGCGTGTGGGCCATCCTCTCCCCCGCCGACAGCCGGGCCATCCCCGGAACCTTCGACTTCCTGGCCGAGAGCGGCGTGCCGATGTGGGCACCCATCTCGCCCCCGTTCGAGATCGAGCGCCAAGAGGTCTACTGGCTGGCCAGCAGCCGCACCGAGCAGGCTCGCATCTGCGTCGACCACTTCCACGACCTGGGCTTCACCACAGTCGCCACCATCGGTGCCACCAACCCCCTGGGCGAGGAGGTCGTTGCCGGGGTGGAGATCCAGGCCCCCATCAACGGCATGGAGATCGTGGCGCAGGAGACGGTGGAGTCGGCCTCAGAGATCGTGGGTCCGGCGGTTTTGAACGTGATCGCCAGCGGCGCCGAGGGCATCGTGGCGGGCGTCGACAACATCCAGAACGCCCTGATCCTGCAGATCCTGGCCGAGAACAACAGCCCCGCGCTGCTCTGCTCCGACCAGGGCGCCGCCGGCTCCGGCGGCCAGAACGCCGTCGGCCCCGCCGAAGAGGCCGCCGACGGCTTCCTGGGCGCCCTGCAGGTGGCTCTGCCCGACACGGACAGCCCGCTCATGAGCCAGTGGCGAGCCCTGCGCAACGCCTACTGCGACTCCATCAGCGACGAGTGCCAGGCACCCAACTTCAGCGAGCAGACCTACCTGCACTCCATCACCTTCTTCGAGGTGATCGACCGCCTCGACGGCGATCTGAGCTGGGACAACTTCCACGCCGTGGCCGAGAGTCTGCGAGACGACCCCATCGAGACGGGCGCCATGCCACCGATCGGCTGCGGCCCGCGGGCTGAGGGCGGCCACGCCTGCGCATCGGGTGCCGGACTCTCGGAGTACGACTACGAGACCGAGAGCTGGACGCAGATCCGCGAGTTCCAGGCCCCCTACTCCTCCTAGGAACCTGAGCCGGGCAAACCCCAATCTCGGCTCACCCAACCAAGCAGCCGCTGTGGGGGGAGCGTCCCCCCGCTCCCCCCACAGCGGTCGCTTGCCTACAATCCCCCGGCTAGAGACCGCCGGCCACCCGGCGGGAGGCGCAGGATTCCAGAGTGCAGGTACTGCAGCAGATCATCGCCGGCCTTGAGGACGGGAGCGTCTTCAGCCTGATCGGTCTGGCCATCGTGGTCATCATGAAGTCCACCGACGTGCCCAACTTCGCCATCGCGCAGATGGGCATCATGTGCGCCTTCATGGGCTGGTTCCTCTCCGCCGACCCAGCAGACGGCGGCGTGGGCTGGCCCTTCTGGCTGGCCATCATCATCGCCTTGCTGTTCGCCGGCGTCTTCGGCGCCGCGACGCAGTTCCTGCTCATCCGCCCGCTCGTGGGCCTTTCCAATCGGCCGCTGGCCTACGCCGCCGGCGCCGTCATGTGCTATCTGTCCATCGACTTCCTGCGCCGCGAAGGGTTGCCCACCTTCCTGGACTGGTTCCCCACCCCCGACGGTGGCTGGTCGTGGGGGGCCGCGGTGCCCCTCGGGATCCTCGCCGGTGTGCTCACGCTGCTGGCGGCCCGCGCCTGGGTCAAGCCGCTAGCCAAGGTGGACCACTTCCCGCTGCTGCTTCTGACCATCGGCATGACCTGGGGACTGCTGTCGGGCAACCAGCTGCTCTGGGGCGTTCACGCGCGTGCCTTCGACGCGCCCTGGGACGACAAGACCCCCCTCAAGCTCACCAACCCCGATGGCAGCGTCCGCCTGATCATCGGGGCCGATGAGGTCGTGGCGATCGGCACCGGCCTGGCAATCGCCGTGGCAGTCGGCGTCTTCTTCCGGTCGAAGTGGGGCGTGCGCATGCGGGCCATCGCCGAGGACGGCACCACCGCCCGGCTGCTGGGAATCAACAGCGGGCGCATCTCGCTGATGGCCTGGGCGATGGGCGTCGCCATCGGCGCCATCGCCTTGATCCTGCGCACCACCTCGGCGGTGCTGGACGTCTCCACCGCCAACGTCATCATCCTCAAGGGCTTCATCGCCGCGGTGCTGGGCGGCTTCACGTCGCTGTTGGGCACCTTCGCCGGCGGCATGGTCATCGGCGTCGGCGAGAGCCTCGTCGGCGGGCAGATCTCCACCAGCGTGCAGGCGGCGGTGGCCCTCTTGGTGGTCGTGCTGGTGCTGCTCGTGGTGCCAGGCGGCCTGACACGCGAGCGCTCGGCGCGGGAGGTCTGAGCCGTGAGCGAGACCGGCACCGCCCCGAGTCGCCCGCTACACAAGCCCCGCGCCAAGGGCGTCCTGGGATACAGCGAGCCTGCCGCCGTGGCGCTGCTGTTCGGCGTCGCCGCGCTGCTGCCGCACATTCCCGCCGGCGGCCTCAACGGCCCCTACTGGCATGGCGTGCTCACCGGCATCTTGATCCACACCATCTCGGCCATGGGCTTCAACCTGCTCGTGGGCTGGGCCGGCCAACTCGGCCTAGCGCACGCCGGCTTCTTCGCCCTCGGCGCCTACGGCACGACCCTGCTGTACGAGGACGGCGTGCCGTACCTGGTCGCCATGGTCATCCTGGGGATGGTCTGCGCCGTCGTCGGCATCGTCATCGCCTTCCCGGCGGCCCGGCTCAAAGGCTTCTTTTTGGCGATCGCCACGCTGGCGTTCGGCGAGCTCCTCGTGAAGCTCATCGAGTTGGGCCCCGAGATGTGGGACTGGCTGGACACCGGCGCAAGCGGCGGGCGCAGCGTCAGGACCGTGTTCTCCGTCGGGGAGAGCAACGGACCCCTCACCCTGTACTTCACCGCGCTGATCATCCTGCTCCTCACCTACCTCGTGATGCTGGTGCTGACCCGGGGCCGCATGGGCCGCACCCTCAAGGCGATCCGCGACATCGACGTCGCCACCGGCCCGATCGGCATCCCCTCAACGCGCTACAAGCTCGTGGCGTTCGGCATCTCCGGGTTCATCGCCGCCATCGCCGGCGGCCTCTACGCCCAAGACATCCGCTTCTTGAGCCCGGCCTCCTTCAAGGACAACATGCTGGTGTTCATGCTGGTGATCCTGGTGCTCGGCGGCGTCGGGCGCATCTGGGGGCCGCTGCTGGGGGCCATGTTCTACATCCTCATCCGCGAGCAGCTCGCCAGCTTCCAGATTCTGCGCCTCATCATCATCGGCATCGCCCTGATGATCGCCATCCTGGCCCTGCCCTATGGCTTCGCCTCGCTGCCGAGGCGCATCCAGGACAGCCGCTTCGGCAAGCAACTCCGCAACATGCCCCTCGCCAGGCTGTTCACGCTATGAACGCCGCGCCCGCCCTCGAGTTGCGCGACCTGCACGTGGCCTTCGGCGGCAACCGCGTGCTCGAAGGCGTCGACCTCAGCTTCGGCAGCGGCTTCAACGGCCTGATCGGCCCCAACGGCGCCGGCAAAACGACGATCTTCAACGTGATCTCCGGCTACGTGGCGCCCGCCACCGGCGAGGTCCGCCTGGCAGGCGAGGACCTGGCGAACCGCAGCCAGAGTGCCCGCGTCGCCGCCGGCATCGGGCGGACCTTCCAAGCGCCCCGCCTGGTGCTCGACGCCACGGTCATGGAGAACACCCTGCTGGGGCTGCAGCAGAGCTACCGCTGGGGGCACTTGGCCGAGTTGCTGCGACTGCCCTGGGCGCGCGCCGAGGAACGAAAGGCCCGCCAGAGCTGCATGGCGATGCTGGCCCGTTTCGGTCTGGCCGACTTCGCGCACACCGAAGCCGACTCGCTGCCGCTGGGCAGCCAGAAGCTCGTAGAGGTGGCGCGGGCGCTAGTGGCCGAGCCGCAGGTGGTGCTGCTGGACGAGCCGGCCGCCGGTCTCGGCGCCGACGACGTCACGGTGCTGCTGCGCGGCCTGCGGGGCATCGCCGCCGAATCGGACCTCTGCATCGTCATCATCGAGCACGACCTCCAGCTCGTGACCAGCCTCTGCCCGTACATCGCCGTGCTGGACTTCGGGCGCATCATCGCCGAAGGCGGACCCGAGGAGGTCACCCACGACCCGGCCGTGATCGAGGCCTATCTGGGGCACGGCTTCGCGGCCCGCTTGGAGGCCGAGAGTCTGGGGGTCGCCATGGCCGACAGCGACCCCGGAAGGCGAGCGGACTGATGGCCCTGCTAGAAGTCAACGAGCTGGTCAGCGGCTACGGCAGCCTGGAGGTCCTGCACGGCATCTCCCTCGAGGTGGCCGAGGGCGAGATCGTATCGGTGCTGGGCGCCAACGGCGCCGGCAAGACCACGTTCCTGCGGGCAGTCTCAGGCGTCCTGGACACTTGGTCCGGCAGCGTGAGCCTCGCCGGCGACAACCTGGCCGGGATGTCCGTCGAGCGCCGCGCCGGGGCGGGCCTGGGCCACCTGCCCGAGGGCCGCGGCGTGTTCCAGAATCTAACGGTGCGAGAGAACCTGGATCTCGGGACCGTGCTGCGCCGCGACGGCGCCGCCGCCGTGAACGCCGACCGGGATCGGTTGCTGGGCATCTTCCCCGACCTCGCCGAGAAGATCCGCGACGGGGCCTCGTCGCTGTCGGGCGGCCAGCAGCAGATGCTGGCCCTGGCGCGAGCCATGCTGACCCGCCCGAAGCTGCTGATGATCGACGAGCTGTCCTTCGGGCTGGCGCCGTTCCTCGTGGACGAGCTGTTCAGCCTCGTCACCGAGTTGCGCGACGAGGGCAACACGTTCCTGCTCATCGAACAGAACGCCCAGGTTCTCGACATCTCCGATCGCACCTACGTCTTCAAGACGGGCAACAACGACATCTCCGGGCCGTCGGCCGAGTTGCGCCAGTCCCACGACCTGGTCCGCTCCTACCTCGGCACCTGAGCACCGAGTCCTGGCCCCCAAGCATCGAAGCTGCTTCCGGTGAGTACACCACAACACCACAGCCTCCCGGCGGGTCTGCTGCCGACTGACGGCTTCTACCACTGGGGCATCGTGGCGTCGGACTTCGACGCCGCCTGCGACGAGCTGGGCGCGGTCTGCGGCCTGACATGGGCCAAGCCGATGCGGCGAGAGTTCGACCTGCGTCAGCCCGACGGTGTCGTCACAGTGAACTTCCGGCTCACCTACTCCGTCGAAGGACCGCCGCACTATGAGATCGTGGAGGCCTCGCCCGGAACCCTCTGGGACCCCACCACGGCCCACGGCGGCGTCCACCATCTGGGGTACTGGTCTACCGACGTGACCCGCGACGCCGCCCGGCTACAGGCCGCCGGCTACCCCTGCGGCGCCACCGCGGCCACCCCCGACGGGCTGCCCGCCGGATTCAGCTACCACCGTCTTCACTGCGGCCTGTGGGTCGAACTCGTGGACCTCTGCCGCAAGCCCGCCTACGACGCTTGGATCGCCGGAGGCGACTTCCCCACCTTCAGACCGCCGGGGACACCGAACGCCGAACCGCAGACGTGAGCGGCCCTCCAGGCTGGCCGAGGCGGTGGGCAGGTAGCTTCTGGGGAGTGGCGCGCTTGTCGCTCATTCTGCTCGCGGCCATCCTGGCGGCAGGTTGCGGCTATTTCGAGACCGACGAGCCGCATCTGACGCCCCGCACGCCATTGCTGCCGCCGACCACCGAGGACCTGGGTGCGCCGCTGGCCCTCACGCCCACCTCCGCCCCGCCGCCGACGGCTGCCGATGCCCAAGGCGCCGACGAAGCCGATGCGCCGCCAGCCCAACCCGCCGAAGGCGAGGCGCCGGTCGACGACGAGAGCCCCGGCGGCGCAGTCCCCGGCGGCGCGGTCCCCGACGAGGAAGTCCCCGGCGGCGCGGTCCCCGACGAGGAAGTCCCCGGCGGCGGCGGCTCGCAAGGCGATACGGCGGCTGGCGCCGGGGGCGAGGCGCAGCGACTGGCGATCAACGTGGTGGGCGAGCTGAACCACTCCCCCACGGCCTTCACCCAGGGGCTGGAGATCTCCGACGGGCGCCTCTACGAGAGCACCGGCGCCCCCGGCGACCGCAACAGCAGCATCAGAGAGCTCGACCGCGCCACGGGCGAGATCGTGAACATCAGAACCTTCACCGAGGACCTATTCGGCGAGGGTCTCACCTTCGTGGACGGTCGCATCTACCAGCTCACCTGGCAGGCCGGAGTGGCGTTGGTCTGGGACCCTGAGGATCTCAGCGAGCAGGATCGCTTCGAGTACGAAGGCCAGGGTTGGGGGCTGTGCTTCAACGGCCGCGTCCTAGTCATGAGCGACGGCAGCGCCGAGTTGCACTTCCGGGATCCGCTCAGCTTCGAGCGGGTCGGCAATCCAGTGGTCGTGACCTTCAACGGCGAGGAACTGCCGTCGTTGAACGAGTTGGAGTGCGTCGGCGAGGCAGTCTGGGCGAACGTGTGGAGGACCGATCTAGTCGTCCAGATCGACACCGCGACCGGCGTCGTTCAAGCCGTCGCCGACGCCTCCGAGCTCGGCCTGCCCCGCTCGGGCGATCCCAACGCCGTCCTCAACGGCATCGCCTGGGACCCCGAGACCGAGACCTTCCTGATCACCGGCAAGGACTGGCCAACCATCTACGAAGTCACCTTCGAACCCCACTGAGCAACCCCGGCGGGGGGGCTCAGCCGAGGGCGGTTCGGAGGGCAGCTGCTGCTTCGGCTTGGGCCGCCTCTGCTGCGTCCATCTCGGCGTCGAAGCCGAAGAACCCGTGGAACATGCCGTCGTAGCGCGAGCAAGTCACCTCGCAGCCCGCTGCTGCCAGCTTCGCCGCGTAGGCCTCGGCCTCGTCGCACAGCACGTCGTACTCGGCGGTGATGACCAGCGCGGGCGGCAGACCGGCGTGGCTAGAGGCGTGCAGGGGCGCCATGTAGGGGTCGGTGCGGTCGGCGTCGCCGGTGTAGTGGTCGTAGAACCAGCCCATGATCGCCCGCGTCAGCAACGGCCCGTCCGCGTGGGCGGCCATGGACCACCAAGCGTCGGGGTCCATGTCGCAGCACGGATAGACGAGCACCTGGAAGGCGATCGGTGGACCTCCCCGGTCTCGGGCGACCATGGCGGTCACCGCGGCCAGGTTCCCGCCCGCGGAGTCGCCCGCCACGGCCAGGCGCGCCGGGTCCGCGCCCAGTTCAGCGGCGTTGGCGGCCACCCAGCACGTCGCCGCGTAGCAGTCCTCGACCGCTGCGGGATACGGGTCCTCCGGCGCCCGCCGGTATTCCACCGACACGTAGATGAGCCCCGTGCGGTTCACCATCGAGCGAACCTGCGGCTCGTGAGTCTCGATGCTGCCCAGCACCCAACCCCCGCCGTGGAAGAACACGACCACGCCGGGCAACCGGTCGCCGTCGCCGGCACCGTGGGGCCAGAAGATGCGCAGGGTCAGGTCGTTGCCTTCGGGGCCCCGGATGACCCGATCTTCGACCCGCCCGACCTCGGCAGGTCCCGCCTCCTGCTGGGTCTGGATGGTGTGGGCGCGCATCTCGTCGGCGGTCATCTCAGGCGAGAGTCTGAAGCCGTCGTCCTCCATCCTCTTCAGCACCGTGATGGCCTGTGGATCCAGCGGCATGATTGTCCTCCTTGATCGTCGCTCGACCCGCTGCGGGGCGACCGCCTACCAGCCCTGGCCGAAGGTCAACACCGAGCGAAGCACCCGGCCGGCCTGCAAGTCCTCGATAGCCTCGTTGGCCTCGGCCAGCGGGCGCCGATGCGTCAGCAAGTGTTCGGTGGTAATGGCGCCTCGGCGGTGCAACTCCAGCACGTCGCGGATGTCGTCGGGCGTGAAGCCCCGCGACCCCCAGACGCTGGACTCCCGCCACACCAGGTCGGTGGCGCGTAGCTCGAACCCCTCGATGGTGGTGCCGATCAGCACCACCCGAGAGCCGATTCCCGAGGTGTCGATGGCTTGGCGGTCCACCACCGCCGAGCCGACGGTCTGCACCACCACCTCCGGTCCGCCCGGGCCGCACAGCGCCCGCACCCGCTCGGCCACGCCTGCGCCGCCGCGCACCACATGATGCGCGCCGAGCCGCTCGGCCAGGGAGAGCTTGGCGTCGCTGCGGCTCACGGCGATCACCGTGCAGCCGAGGTGCGCAGCCAGCTGCACCGCGTTGGAGCCGATGCCGCCCACGCCGAAGATCACCACGGTCTCACCGGGCTGCACCTTGCCGATGCGCACCAGCCCGTGGTACGGCGTCGCCACGGCGTCGGTCAGCACCGCCACCGCTGCGGGGTCGTCGCTGGGCAGCACCGGAATGACGTTGCGCTCGGGCACCAGCACCGCGCTGGCGAAGGCGCCGTCGTACTCCACGCCCATTCGGCGCACGCTGAGGCACATGTTGACGCGCCCGACGCTGCACATCCGGCAGGCGCCGCAGTGCTCGATGTAGTACAGCGCCACGGGAGTGCCCGGCGGCGTCAGCGACGGGTCCACGCCCTCACCGAGTTCGGCCACGACCCCGGACGCCTCATGGCCGGGCGTGATCGGCAGCGTCGAGTCGAAGCCGCCCTTGCGCAGAAACACGTCGCTGCCGCACACTCCGCAGGCCCGCACGTCCACCAGGATCCATCCGGGAGGCGGCTTCGGGTCGGGCCGCTCGAGGACCTCCAGCGGCGCGTTGTAGCGGTGCAGGACCGCGGCCTGCACGGCGCGCCCGCTAGCCGATCCCCGGCAGGCCCAGGGCGCCGGCGTCGGGCAGGTCGCCGGCGTCGAAGTGCGAGGAGCCGAACACGCTGGGCTTGCGGCGCCCGACGCGCTCGTAGGCCTCTTCGGGCACAGTCGTGGGATCCTTGTACATCGTCCACTGGCAGCGCTGTCGCACCTCAGGGTCGCGGTCGGTGTCGGGGTACACGGGCGGGTCGATGACCCTCGTGGGGTAACCGAAGCGGTCCATCGGCATCTCCTCGTTCAACACGATGCAGTGGGCGCAGTAGAGGCAGATGCCCTTGGTGTAGTGGTTCCAGGAGGCGGGCTCCTCCGAGACGGCCCAGTTGTAGGGGGGCTCCATGCGTGCGGGCGTGTCCTCCTCCCAGTCGCCGCGGATGATCCGCCCGCCCGAGCCGCACGGGTCGAAGCGAATCACCCAACGGTCATCCTCCTCGATGAGCTCCATGTCACCGGTCCGCTCGGGGCCTACTAGGTGGCCGCGCATGGCCTCACAGGACACCGTGAGCAGGGTCTCCAGCGCCTCGTCCCACGGGTGCGAGTCGATGTCGAACTTCTGGTAGCGCCAACTGAACAGCGGCAGCAGCACCCGCTCGTACATGTCGGCGATGCCCTGAGCGCCGTGGCGGTCCTGGATGGCCGACATCAGACCGTAGGTGTGATCCACGTCACGGTCATGGGTCTGGCGCCAGACGTCCTTCATGACCTCCAGCGTGTCCAGCGCCTCGTCGGTCTCGGCCCGGTAGATGTGCTTCAGCAGGTTGCGCTGGTGGGTGCGGAAGCTGTCCCAGTGCCGGTGGGCGTTCCAAGGCTTCCCCTCGGGCGTGGTGAGCTTCGACTGCACCTCGGCGTCCACGGCGGCCAGTTCCTCGGCGTCCATGCCCGCATCGGCCAGGAAGCCCCGCAGATCGTTCACCCACTGCCGGTACAGGGTGAAGCAGACATTCGCCTCGTCCACGAAGTAGTCGGCCAGGTCGGCGGCGTGGTCCCAGTCGCCTTCCCGGACGGCCTCGGCGATCTTCCGGTAGGTGCCGATCGTCTGGTCCTGCCAGTCGCCGATGCGCACCCGCCGACCCAGCATCTCGGAGAACTCGATCCTGGTCTTCTCCTCAAGCGTCATCGTCCACCCTCCTCAGCTCCGCCCCGCGCCCGACCCGCGGTCCGGCCACAACGTGTTCGGCGACTATACCCAACCGCCCGGTCGGCGACCCGGATCCGATACTTCCGGCGTCACGGCCGTCCAAGCCGGAAGCAACGACGAACGGTCGGTTCCAGAAGTGTCTTTTGGCCTAGTCAGATTCGGTGTTTTGGCTGGTTTGATTACCCCTTTTGGTATATTGCCCACTGGGCGACCGGCGCAACTCCACCGGCGTCATGCGACTCATCCGATCCCTGGCCCGCAACGTCGCCTCCGAGGCCTCAGAGCGCACGCTCGCGACCGACACCGGTGGCCAGCAATCGTTGCACCGCTCGACGGTGGCGAGCTATCTCGACTGCTTGCGGCGGCTCTTCGTCGTCGAGGAACTCCCGGCATGGACGGCGAACCTGCGCTCACGCGCCCGGCTCCGCCAAAGCCCCAAGAGGCTCTTCACAGACCCGTCGCTGGCCGTGGCCGCGCTCAGAGCCAACCCGTCCCGGCTCAGTGCCGACCACGCCCTGCTCGGTCTGCTGTTCGAAGCCCTCGTGGTGCGGGACCTGCGGATCTACGCACAGGCGCTCGGCGGCCAGCTGCACCACTACCGAGACAGCACCGGACTCGAAGTCGACATCATCATCGAACGCGGCGACGGCGAGTGGATCGCGGTTGAAGTCAAGCTCGGTGCAAGCGCGGCTATCGATCACGCAGCCGACGCGCTGCTCAAGTTGCGCGAACGCGTCGACACCGCGGTCCTCGGACGCCCGTCGAACCTCGTCGTCGTGACCGCTTCGGGCTACGGCTACCGCCGCCCCGACGGTGTGCTCGTCGCTCCAGTCACCGCGCTGGGCCCCTGAGCCGGACCGGATCTTGGGGACCGCGGCCCCGCGTCGGCGCAATGGCCGCCATCGCGCCCGTGGTGCGACCGACTCCCCAGACCGGAGATTGGCGGCCACCGCCGCCAGGCTCGCCGCGGCAGGCACAACCGGCTGCTGGAGGGCCAAGAAGGCCCCATGAACGTCGTCCGCCCCCTCGCAGCTAGCCTCGGCAGCCGATGAGTCCCACCGTGCCGGTGCGTGCCGCGGTCGTTTCGCCCTACTGGACGTTCTGGGAGGCCAGCGCCGGAGGCGCGGGGCTGCGGGAGGATCGCCGGACGCTGCTGGCCGAGGCAACCGCCGCACTTGGCGCCGCGCTGGCGGCCCAGCAGCACGGGATTCCGCCGACCGACGGGGCTGCCGAGGCTGCCGGGGCTGCCAGCAACGAACTGGAGTTGGCCTGCGCCGGGCTGCTGGACACGCCGGAGACAGCCGCCGCCCTAGCCGACGGCGTCGCCGGTGACCTCGATGTCATCGTCGTGGTGATCTGCATGGCGGCACCCTCCACGCACGGCTTGGCGTTCCTGGACCGCTTCTCGGGCGTGCCGGTGGTGATCTGGTCGCTGCAGCGCTCCCGCAACATCCGGGCGGGCTTCGACGCCTCCGACATCACCTCCGCCGGAACCGCCGTGGGCACCCCACAGCTGACCAACATGCTGGCCCGGGCGGGACGGCCCCACGAGATCGTCGTCGGGGCGCTGCACGACGCGAGCTGCCACAGGCGGCTCGCCCGAGCCGTGAGGGCGTCAGCAACGGCGAGCGCTCTGGGGCGGGCGCGGATCGCCCGCGTCGGCCAACCCCCGGCGGGCTACGCGTGCGTGGACACCGACGCCGAAGCGTTGCGGCGGGCCACCGGCATCGAATTGGTGGAGGTAGACCCAGCGGCGTTGCGCCGACGCATCGTCACGGTGCCGAGCGAGGTCACCGAACGCCTCGCAGCAGAAGCCGAGTCGGCGGCGGACATTGCAGCAGACCTCCTCGCAGACGTTCCGGGCGATCCCGGCGCCAGCGGGCTGGCCGCCAGCTCGGCCGGGCGGCGCTCGCTGGCCGCGGCTGCAGCGCTGGAAGCGCTGGACGATGAGCTGGGCGTCGCCGCCGGTGCAATGAACTGCCATGTGCCTGAGCTCCGCTTCGGCGCCGACGTGGGCATCGCCCCCTGCTACGGGCTCGGCCGGGAGACCAGCCGGGGCGTCCCGTGGACCTGCGCCGGCGACGTGCTGACCGCTGTCGCCATGCTCGTCGGTCGCCGTCTCGGCGGCGCCGCCCTGTACCACGAGCTGGAGGTCATCGACTTCGACACCGGCGAGGTGGCCATCGCCAACTCCGGCGAGCACGACCTGGCCTGGTGCCCTCCCGGCGTGCGGCCCCGCCTGCAGCCCAACCCGTGGTACCGCGACGACCCGCTGACCGGCGCCAGCATCTGGTTCGAGCTGCCGCCCGGGCCGGCCTCCCTCATCGGCTTCACCCCCCATGCGGCGGAGCCCAGCGGCTACCGCTTCGTCGTGGCCGAGGGCCACATCACCGAGCGCTCACTCCCCCAGAGCCCCACCGTCGGCGGCACCTTCCGCTTCGCCGGCGACGCCGGCGTGGGCGAGTCTTGGCGCGCTTGGGCAGCAGCCGGCGTCAACCACCACAGCGCCGCCAGCCCCGGGCACCTCGCCGCCGACGTGGCCACAGTCGCCCGCTACCTCAAGGTCGGCTGCGCCCAGGTCTCCTGAACAGCTATCTTGACGGGTGCGACGCCGCGGCGCTCAACGTGAGCGCGACTCGGTCGCGGGCTGAGGCAGGCACATGACAGACGTGAAGAGTCCTGCGCCGGAGCGGCGCGGTGATTGGATCCCCGACGAGCCGATCGACTTCGCGCCGATCTTCGTCTGGCCCCCTGAGCCCCGCAAGTTGCTCAAGTACCTGTTCGGCTGGGGCGGGTTCCTCTGGCCGTGGCGGATTGTCTGGCTCGGCTTGGCGATCGGGTCGTGGTACTGGCTGTCACCGAGCCTTGCCGAGGCCCGCAGCCTGGAATTCGGCTGGATCGCTGCGATCTTCATCCGGAACCTCGTGTTCATCTGGCTCATCGCAGGCGGCATCCACCTTGTCCTGTACACGCTGAAGCTGCAGGGAACCGACCTCAAGCACGACCCGAGGTGGCTCGCCGTGCGCCGCCGGAGGTTCCTCTTCAAGTCTCAGATCCGCGACAACGTGTTCTGGAGCTGCGTCAGCGGCGTGACGATCTGGACCGCCTGGGAGGTGCTGTTCCTCTATGGCTACGCGCACGGGTGGGTGCCGTACCTGGGCTGGTCGGACAACCCAACCCTGTTCGTGCTGATGTTCCCGGTAGTGGTGATCTTCCGCAAGATCCACTTCTACTTCACTCATCGGCTGCTGCACTGGCAGCCGCTGTACCGCAGCGCCCACTACCTGCACCACAAGAACACCAACCCCGGACCGTGGTCCGGCATGGCCATGCACCCCATCGAGCACCTCATCTACCTGAGCTCGGTCGTCATTCACTTCGTGGTGGCGTCGCACCCCGTCCACATGATGTTCAACATCTTTGAGACCGCCTTGGCGCCCGCGCACGGCCACACCGGCTTCCACGGCAAGACTGTCAAGGGCAGGCTGCCGGTGGGCGACTACTTCCACTGGCTGCACCACCGCTACTTCGAAGGCAACTACGGCGAACTGACGATCCCGCTAGATCGCTGGTTCGGCACGTTCCGCGACGGCCCCGAAGCGTACGAGGCCGAAGCCAACCGACCCACCGAACGCCACTACGCCCTAGCCAGCGAGGAACCCGGCTGAGGGTCGGCGCCTTATCCATCTGCAACCTCCGGTACGAATATCCTGCATTCCACGGCCCAACTGACCTGCAAATTGTGGGTTAGATGATGGGGCGCGCTAGATTGCGAGCATGGCGACGGTGAGCAGCAGCGGTCCGCTCACACCCCCCGGTTACCGGCAGCGGACAGCCGACGCCCTCATGGCCACGGCGTTGAGTAGTTCGCCCATCGTCGCAGTCGAGGGCGCTCGGGGGGTCGGCAAGTCCTGGACAAGCCTTCGGAATGCGTGCAGCGAGGTGCGGCTCGACCGGGACCGCAATGCGGCCGAGGCGGCGGCGTTGTGGCCCGCCAGAGTGCTCGAAGGCGCAAGACCGCGGCTGCTCGACGAATGGCAGCTCGCGCCGGGCCTGTGGAACGAGGCTCGCCACCTCGCTGATGCCCAGACAGGTCGGGGGCTGTTCATCTTCACCGGTTCGGCACATCCGCCCGACGATCGCACGCGGCATTCCGGCGCCGGCCGCGTGATGAGGGTGCGAATGCGGCCGATGTCGCTCGCCGAATCCGGAGAGTCGACCGGGGAGGCGTCGCTGAGATCTTTATTGGACGGCGCCGACTGCTTCGCAGGCACACCTCAGGCTTCGGACGCCGACGTTGTGGAGGCGCTCTGCCGGGGAGGCTGGCCGAGGCATCTCACGATGGGCACAGCGCAGGCACAGACACTGTGCCGCGCCTATCTGGCAGAGATCGCCCGAGTGGACATTGCGAGGTTGGATGGCGCAAGGCACCGCCCCGAAGGTGTCATGAGGCTCTTGGAATCGCTGAGCCGCAACATCGCCACCGCTGCGGCAGCATCCACGCTCGCGGACGACATCGCCGGTGACGCTACACCGTCTCGCGACACCGTCGCGGACTACATCGAAGCCCTCAAACGGGTGTACGTGGTGGAGGATCTGCCAGCCTGGTCGGTGCATCTGCGATCTCGTGCGCGGCTACGACGGTCGCCCAAGCGCCATCTGGTGGACCCGTCGCTCGCCGCAGCGATCCTTGGTGCCGGTCCCGAGCGGCTGTGGCGGGACCCCGGATTCCTGGGACAGGCATTCGAGTCACTGGTTGTACGCGACCTACGGGTTTACGCGGAGGCAAACGAGGCATCCGTCTATCATTATCGCGACAGCAACGGCCACGAACTCGACGCTGTCGTTCAATGCTTCGATGGACGATGGCTGGCCGTGGAGGTCAAACTCGCGTCAGCTGATCGCATCGATGAAGCAGCTCGGTCGTTGAACGCCACCTGCGAGCAGATCGACTTCGGCCGGGTCGGCCCGCCCTCCAAGCGGCTGGTGATCACCCCGTCGGGGTACGGTTACGAACGGGCCGACGGCGTCACGGTAACACCCCTGACCTCACTCGGCCCCTGACAGATCGCCGCCCCGGAGGAGAGGGCCGGTGCGGAGAGCCCGTCGACGCAAATTCGTCGACCGTGGCCCCGGCGACGATTCAGGAGACCGCCGTCGATCGTGCGACCGCTGTCACCGGCTCAGATTCGGTAGACGCGTTCGGCGTTGCGGGAGAACATCGCCTCCTGCTCGTCGTGGCTGAAGTCGGCAATGATCTGCCGGTAGGCGGTCACGACTTCGGAGTAGCTGGAGTACATGCGGTCCACCGGCCAGTTGGTGCCGAAGAATGAGCGCTCGACGCCGAACGCCTCGATGCAGCCCAGCACCCAGCGGCGGATGGAGTCCGTCGTCCAGTTGGTGCCGGCCATCTGGTGGCCCATCCCCAACCCGGAGATCTTGATGACGCAGTTCTCCGCCTCGGCTATGGCGTCCATGCCCGCCCGCCAGTTGGCGAAATACTCGTCATCGATGGCCTGGGGGAACCCGGCGTGGTCGAGGATCATCACGATGTTGGGGTACTTCTTGGCCAAGGCGCCGGCCTTGCCCATGTTCTCCCAGGTGCAGTCCAAGTCGTAGACCAAGTTGTACTTCTCCAACAGGGCGTAGCCCCGGTGGAAGGCCGGATCCACGAGATAGTCGCCTTGGGCGAAGTCCCGCAGCCCCCGGAACAGCGGGTACTCGCAATGGCGTGCGATGGTCTCCTCCACATCGGGGCTCTGCATACGGGCGTCGCCGGTGATGCCATGGGGCCAACCCACCGCTTCGGCCATCTCCGAGAGCCAGCGGGTCTCCTCGACCGGGTCGGCGGTGCCGATGGCGGCCTGCACGTGCACCGCCTTGGTCACCCCGCAGCCCTCGATGTCGGCGAGGTACTCGTCAGGCGTGTACCGCCTCATGTCCTTCAGCGGGCGGATATCGCCGAGCTGCGGGTGGACGAAGTCGTCCTCCAGCCAGACCCACGCCAGGGTGGGGTGCGGGCGGTCCCAGTAGTGGATGTGGGAATCCACGAAGGCCAGATCGCTGCTCATGTGATCCTCCTAGGAGCGAGCTTCGAGAACTAAGTGTCGGCGCTGGCGAGCCGGACGCGAATCCGGTCTACTGTCACGGCCCCGAGTAGCAGCGCGCCCTGCGCCACCTCGATCCAGAACGTCTGCACGTTCAGCTGGATGAGGCCGTTGCGGAGCACGCCGATGACCAACAGCGCGAGAACCGTGCCCAAGACGGTGCCGCTGCCTCCGTTGAGGCTGGCCCCGCCCAGGATGACGGCGGTGAGGACTTGAAGCTCCCAGCCCAAGCCCGTGTTGATGGACTGCGAGCCCACCTGCGAGAGCCGGATCAGCCCCGCCAACCCGATCATCAGCCCGGACAGAACGAACCCGTAGGTGATGTAGCGCCGCACCCTGATGCCCGCCAATCGGGCTGCCTCCGGGCTGGCGCCGATGGCGTAGAGCGCCCGCCCGTAGACCGTGTAGCGCAGCATGCAGACGAACAGGAGCACCACCCCCGCGAAGATGAACACGCCGAGGGGGATGTTCCCCACCGGCCGCGAGCTACCGAGGGCGCCGAACTCGTTCATGCGCACCGTCTGGCCCTCACCCAGCACCTTGGTGAGCCCTCGCCAGACCGCCAGGGTTCCCAGCGTCGTGATGATGGAGTTGAGCCCCAGCCCGGTGACGAAGAAGGCGTTCATGCCGCCGACGACGAACATCGTGGCGATGGCAATGAAGATCGCCGCGACCACGCCGAGACCGAGGCCGTAGGTGGTGATCGTCGAGTCGGTGGCCGTCTGGGAGATGGCGGCCATCATTCCCACGATGCCTGCCCCCGACCCCACCGAGAGGTCAACTTGGCCTGCCACGAGCAGCAGCGTGGCGGGCATGGCGATGATGCCGATGGGGGCCATCGTTTGGAGGATGTTGACGATGTTGTCGTAGGTGAAGAAGAACTCCGAGCGGACGGCGAAGAAGATGCACAGGCCCGCTAGGACCAGGATCAGAGCCAGGGACTCCTGGATGTTCCCGAGGCGGGGGCGCGTCCCCATGATCCGCGCCACACGCCCGGCGTCCTGCTCGGTGCTCTCCCCGCGGCGCCCCCCGACCACATCGGCGGTCGTCGGAACGGCGCGCGCATCCCGTGCGCGACTCGATCCCTGAGGCTCGCTCGAACTCTCCCCAGTCATGTTGTCCTCAGCCACTGTTCCTCCGGTGCCGATACGTTGAGTCCGTCGATCTCGCTTGCGCTCTCGCTGCCGTCAGCCGCCGGCCAGCTCCAGCAGGGCGGGGGTGGTGATCTCGTCGCCCTCCAGTTCGGCCACGATGGCGCCCTTGGTCATGACGTACACCCGGTCGGCCACCTGGAATGCCTCCTCGTAGTCCGAGGTCACCACCAGAACCCCCACGCCGCTGGAAGCCAGTTCGCGCAGGGCGCCGTAGATGTCTTCCCGGGCGCCCACGTCGACGCCGCGTGTGGGCTCCACGAGCACCAGCACGTCGCAGCGATTCTCCAGCCAGCGGGCCAACAGGACCTTCTGCTGGTTGCCGCCCGAGAGGGTGCCCATGATCTGCTGGGGGTCGTTGCGGGAGCGGATGGAGAGCTTCTCGTGCCAGCGGTTGTAAGCCTCGGCCTCGGTGGCCTTGCGGATCCAGAAGCCGTAGCGGGCGAGACGCTGCCAGGACGCCACAGCCACGTTCTCGGCCACCGGACGCACCATGAATCCGCCTGCCGTCTTGCGTTCGGCGGGCAGGTAGCCGATGCCGGTGTTGACAGCTCCGATGGGGTGCTCGGGCGCGTCCGCGTCGCCCGCGCCGACCTGCAACGCGCCGCGGTCCACTCCACGCAAGCCGAAGGCCGTCTCGGCGACCTCGCTGGCCCCCGACCCGAGCTTGCCGTAGAGGGCCACGACTTCGTGGGCGCCCACCTTCAGGTTCACATCGTCGAAGTAGTCCGAGGATCCGGCGTCGGTCCACTGCAGGACCGGGCGGTCGTCTTCGCCGTTGCCCACCGCGGCCGGACGCCCGAGCGCGCTGGCCCGGCGACCGATCATGGCCTCCACCATCGCCCGTCGATCCACCTCGCTGGTCGGCGCCACTAGCGCCGTCGAGCCGTCTCGCAGCACCTGCACGCGGTCCGATATGCGCTCCACCTCGTCGAGGCGGTGCGTGATGTAGACGAGCGCCGCGCCCTCAGCGCGTAGGCGCCGCACGAAGTCGAAGAGCACCTCGGCCTCGTGGAAGCTGAGGGCGGCCGTCGGCTCGTCCAGGATCAGGACCCGGGCCTCGCGGCTCAACGCTCGGGCGATCTCGATGATCTGGCGCTCCCCGAGGCGCAGGTCGCCCACCGTCCGATCCGGATCGATGTCCACCTCCAGCGCCTCCAGGATCGCCACGGCCCGACGCCGCACCTCCGCCCAGCGGACGAACCCCCGCGAGGCGGGCAGGCTGCCCATCGAGATGTTCTCTGCCACCGACAGGGTGGCCGCGTCCTGGAACTCCTGAGAGATGATTGCGACGCCCAGCTCGCGCGCCTCCCGGGAGGTCAAGCTGGCGTACTCGTTCCCGCCGATGCGGATCGTTCCGGCGTCCGCGGTGTAGACGCCCGAGGCGATCTTGACGAGGGTCGACTTGCCTGCGCCGTTTTCGCCTAGCAGCGCCAGCACCGAGCCGCCGGTGGCGTCGAGGTCCACACCGTGGAGAACCTCGACGCCACCGAACGACTTGCGAACGCCGCGCGCCGCCAGGATCGGCTCCGGGGACTGCGCCATCCGGTCCGATCGCTCGCGACGCTCGCGGTCAGCGGGCTGTCAGCAGCCGCTCACCTCGTAGTAGTCGCCGATGTTCGCTGAGGTGATCTGCTGGTGCGGCGTGAACAACTGGCCGGCGATGCTGTTGCCCTCGATGGCGTTGATGATCGCCGGGAGCAGGATCGTGCCGTACCGCTCGGGGAAGTAGGCCACCGAGGCGATGTAGTTCGGGTTGTTCTGCACTTCGCACCAGATGCTCGGGTCAGTGCCCTGGCCGGAGTAGTAGAGGTCGGAGTCCCGCCCGAGCGTGCGGGCTGCGGCGATGGCGCCGATGATTCCGTCCTCGTTGATGGCCACGACGGCGATGCGTTCGCCCGGCAGAGCCGGCAGCAGGTCGGTCAGCTGTTCCAGCGCCGGGTCGGTGCGGTCGGCGCCGTCCATGATCCGCTCGTTGACGATCGGGCAGTGCTCGGTGAAGCCGTCCCGGTACCCGCCCATCCGGTCGGTGTTCGCAGAGCCGGCGGCGGTGGACTCCAACGAGATGTACGCCGTGTAGTCGCAGTCGAAGTTCTCCTTGAAGTAAGCGCCGAGTGCGCTTCCGCCGAGGTAGCCGGCGTAGCGGTTGTTGGCGCCCATGAAGGACAGCTCGCACGGCGGCTGAACGATGTCGATGGCGATCACCGGGATGCCCTCGGGCAGCGCGGCGCAGATCTCCGGGCTGGAGTCCTCGAACACTTGGAAGTTCAGCACGCCCTCGACGCCCTGGACAGTGAAGTTCTGGGCGCATTCCAGCGCCTTGCCGGCGTCGATCTCGGAGTCGCAGAACAGCAACTCGACGCCCTGGCGCTCGGCCTCTTCCCTGATGCCGTCGGAGACCAGCTTCACGAACGGCACCGAATCGCCGAGGGAGATGTAGCCGACCTTGTAGGCGGGGCGCTCGGCGGCGGCGGCTGCTGCCCTGGCTGCCTCGGCCTCGTCTTCAGCCCTTTGGGCCGCGGTGGCGGCGGCGTCCGCGTCGGCGCGGGCCTCCTCAGCCTCGGCGCGGGCGGCCTCAGCGGCGGCCTGTGACTCCGCGTCACCACTGGAGGCGGCCGCGGCCTCGGCGCGGGCGGCCTCTGCCTCGGCGGTCGCGGCCTCTGCCTCGGCCTGCGCGGCCTCCACGTCGGCCGCTGCCTGCGCAGCCTCCTGCCGTGCCGCTTCTGCGTCGGCCATGGCCGCGGCGGCCTCGGCCTCAGCGGCGGCGACCGCCTGCTGCGCGGCGGCGTCGTCGCCGTCGTCGCCGGCACAGGCGGCGGCCACGAGAGCCAGCGCGAAGGCCAGCGCCATCAGTCGTCGAGTTGCTTTCATCGTGTTGATCTCCCTCTCCCGGGTCGTATCGATTCTGACTCTCCCGGACACCGCCCATGGGGGCCAGAGCCGCGGGTCAGCGTCACAGCGACGTGACGGCGCTTGAGCATAGATGATCGGCGCGGGGCCCCCAAACCAAAGTTTGGTAGTTAGCAGGCAGCGGGGCGGTGTTAGCGTCGCGGCGGCGCTGCCGACCGGTGCGCTCGACATCACGAACCCGGGGAGAAACCATGGAGAGGTTCTGTTTCACCTTCGAGATCAAGGAAGGGATGGAGGGCGAGTACAAGCGCCGCCACGACGAGATCTGGCCCGAGCTGGTGGAGCTGATCCAGCAGTCGGGCCTCAAGAACTACACGCTGTTCCGCCGCGGCACCCAGGTCATCGCCTATGTGGAGTGCCACCCCGACCGCGCCACCGCCTTCGCCCGCATCGCCGCTTCGGAGGTGAACGCCCGCTGGGCCAAGTGGTTCGAGGAGGTCATCGTGAGCCTCACCGACGAGTACGGCAACCTCTACGAGGCCGACGAGGTCTGGCACCTCGACTGAGGCGCGCCCCGGCGCTCAGCTAGCGGTCGGCGCGGTAGCGCTGCACGTAGTCGGCGTCCAGCTCGATCCCCCATCCCGGACCCTGCGGCAGCGGATAGGCGCCGTCGCGGATCTCAGGCCGGTTGGCGAGGAGGTTCCAGAACAGCGGATCCCGGTCGGGGTGGAAGCACTCCACGTAGGTGCCATGCGGGATCGACGCCAGCATGTGGGCGGAGATCTGCGGCTCCTCGTGGTGGCCCACCTCGACGCCGTAGACCGCGGCCATGCCGGCCACCCGGCGCCACTCGGTGGGACCGCCGCTCCAAGAGGCGTCGAAGTTGCACACGTCGATTGAACCCGTCGCCATGAGCTCACCGGCACCCTTGCGTGACAGCTCGCTCTGGCCGGCGGCGACCGGCACGCCGGTCATGTAGCGCACGTCCCGCATACCGCGGGCGTCGTTGAACCAGCGCACCGGCTCCTCGAACCAGCGCAGGCTCTCGGCGCCCACGAGGCGCACGAAGCGGACCGCCTCGGCCACGCTGTAACCGCCGTTGGCGTCGGCCATCAGGATGAAGTCCTCGCCGGCGGCCTCCTGCATCACCTTGAAGCGGTGCGCGTCCAGTTCCGGGGCCTGCCCACCGACCTTCGTCTTGCAACCGGCGAGGCCGATGTCGCGGTAGTAGCGCATCTCGGCGGCCAGCTCGTCGTCGGAACGCCCGTGGTAGCCCCCGATGGCGATGATCGGCATGGCGTCGCGGTAGCCGCCCCAGAGGCGGTACAGCGGCAGGTTCGCCGCCTTGCCCACGACGTCCCACAGGGCGCTGTCCACACAGGCGATGGCCATGATGACCAGCTTGCGGTCGCGCAGGATGTCGAAGGTGACCGGCGCCATCGCACCCCAGCAAGCCTCGACGAGCAGCGGATCCCGCCCGACCAGCAGCGGCTGCAGCTCCTCGGTGATGATGCGGGCGATCTCGTGCTGGGTATGCACCTCGTCGCCGTTGTAGATCTCGCCGATGATGCCCTCGTCGGTGTAGACCCGGGTTATCAGCGTCGCCCGCTCGGACATCGAGTAGGCAGAGCCCTTGAAGGTCTCCGCCAGCGGCACGACCAGCGGCACGACCTCGATTCGTTCGATCTTCACGGTGTCCTCCAGCGACGTGGTCGGATCGATCCGGATGCCGGTTCGCCCGGACTCGGCGCCCCGGCCCCGGCGGGGTTCGGCGCTCCGGCTGGGTTCAGGATTCGATCACGCAGATCGCAGCGCCTACGGGCACCTCGTCCTCGACGCCGACGCTCAGCTCGGCCACGGTGCCGGCCACCGGGGACGGCACGTCAGCCTCGACCTTGTCTGTCTCGACCCGCATCAAGACGTCGCCCGCAGCGACGGCGTCGCCTACCGCCACGCTCCACTCCAGCACCAGGACCTCGTTGGCGGTGTCGCCCAGCTTGGGCAGCTTCACTGTCTGGCGCATCGTGGCTCCTCCCCGCTCACACCAGCACGTTCTCGAACATGCTGGCGACTCCGGGCGCCGCCGCCGCCGCGCACTCCTCGACAGCGGCGTCGACGCGGGCGGCGGTCGAGACGGCGATCTCGTCGATGTCGCCCTCGGTCAGCAGTCCCTCGGCCACGAGGCGGGCGCCGAAAGAGTTGATGGGGTCCCGCTGGTACCACTCCTCGAACTCGCCCTCGGGGCGGTACGGGGCGGTGTCGGAGCGGGAGTGGCCCGCGTACCGGTAGGTCTTCATCTCCAGCAGGCTGGGGCCGTCGCCGGACCGGGCCCGAGCCGCCGCCGACTCCACGGCGGCGAAGACCAAGTCGGCGTCCTGGCCGTCCACGACCTCGCCGGGAATCCCGTAGCCGCCCGCCCGGTCGGCGATGTTGGCGATGGGCGTGGTGGTGGCGATGGGGCTGTACTCGCCGTACTGGTTGTTCTCGCAGATGAACACGGCGGGCAGGTTCCAGATGGCGGCGAGGTTGATGCCCTCGTGGAAGGCGCCGATGTTGGCGGCACCGTCGCCGAACAGCGCCACCGCCACGTCGTCGGTGCCGCGCACCTGCGCGGTGAGCGCCGCCCCGGCGGCAACCGGCACGCCCGCGCCCACGATGGCGAAGGTGGGCAGCAGCCCCACCGACATGTCGCAGAGGTGCATCGACCCGCCGACGCCGCCGATGGAACCCACCGTGCGGCCCATGATCTCCCCGCAGACCTGCAGCGGGGTCAGGCCCAGCGCCATGGCGTGGCCGTGGCCGCGGTAGGTGCAGCACACGGCGTCGCTGGGCCGCAGTGCCGCCGCCACTCCGACCGCCACCGCCTCCTGGCCCTGGCAGGTGTGGGTGGTGCCGTGGACGAGGCCCTCGGCGAACAGCCCACGCACCTTGTCCTCCAGCGCCCGGATCTCCACCATGCGCTCATAGCGCGCCCGGCGGTCGCTGCGGACCGCCTCCCGCCGCGCCAGTACCTCGCTGCTCATGCGATCACCCTCCCGTGGGTCTGTGCCAGTCGATTTTGCGGCCGCTACACCAGCGCCCCGTCGCGCTCCCACCAGTGCGCCGGGGCCTCGCCGGTGGCCAGCAGTTCGCCCACCTGCGTCGCCACGTACTCGGCGCTCGGCAGGTAGCGCTGCTCGAGCTCTTTGCCGAACGGAACATGCACGTCGGGGGCCGTGAGCCGGATGGGCGGCGCTTGCAGATCGCCGAAAGCCTCCGCGACCACCGTGGAGACGATGTCGGCGCCCCAGCCGCCCGAGTACGGGCACTCCTCCACTGTGGCGAGCCGCCCGGTGCGCCGCACCGAGTTCAGCACCGTCTCGGCGTCCCAGGGCTGCAGGGTCTGCAGGTCGATGACGTCGGCCGTCCAGCCGTCGGCGTCGCCGGAGGCCGCCAGGCAGGTCCGCACCGTGGATCCGCCGCACACCAGGGTGATGTCGTCGCCGCTCGCCGGCCGCGCGGCCCGCCCCAGCGGGATGATCCCCTCGACGCCGACAGTCACCTCCCCGCGGGTGGCGTACAGCGCGCGCGGCTCCAGCACCGCCACAGGGTTGTCGTCGCGAATGGCGGCCCGCGTGAGCCCGTAGGCGTTGTGCGGCCCGGACACCATGACGATCTTCAGCCCGGGCGACCCGACCATCCAGGACTCCATGACCTGCGAGTGCTGGCAGCCGAAGCCCAGCCCGGCCCCGACCGAGGCGCGCATCACCATCGGCACCGTCACCGTGCCGCCCGACAGGTAGTTGAACTTGGCGGCCTCGGTGACCAACTGGTCCAGGGCCACCCCAAGGAACTCCACGAACATGATCTCGGTCACCGGACGCAGCCCCGTCGCAGCCGCCCCCACCGCGGCGCCCATGAAGCCCATCTCGGCGATCGGCGTGTCCCGCACCCGCAGCGGACCGAACTCCGCCAGCAGGCCGGCGGAGGTCTTGAAAGGCCCCTCAGCCACCGCAACGTCCTCGCCGAAGACGACAACGTCGGGGTTCGCCCGCATCTCGTCCGCGATGGCCGCCGCGATGGCCTGATTCATGCGCATTCGTGCCACTGCATGCTCCTCTGTCGCCAAGTCGCTGCGAGGCTAGCCGCGACCGCGGACAGGTCCCCAACCCGCCGCTCCTCCGCGGCGCCGGGAGAGCGCCCACCG
>VXNF01000082.1:39691-41056 GCA_009840735.1 Acidimicrobiia bacterium
GCGAGGTACCTCACCAGGCGCGGCGAGCGGGGCATCTCGAACCGGTGACCGATCGGCCGTGCGGGCAGGTCGATCACGGCGACGTTGGTCGAGCCCATCACGGCGACGTAGGCCCGCCGACCGTCGCTCGTCACGGCGATGCCCCTGGGGTACCGGCCAACCTCGATCTCGCCGAGGTGCACGTGCGTCTCCAGATCGATGATCGTGACGTCGTACCCGCACCAGTTGGACACGATGAGGAGGCGGTCGTCGGGCGTCACGGCGAGGAACTTCGGGACGGGGCCGACCGGGTAGAGATGGTCGACCTCGAGCGACGCAGTGTCGATCCGGTAGACGAAGCTGTCCTGACCCTGGTCCTTGCCGCAGGAGTCGCTCCCGGCCTGCGGGTCGTAGCCGGGGCCGTACATGCGATAGTTGGACACGAAGGCGAACGAGCCGTCGGAGGTGAACGCGGCCTCGACCGGCGCCCCCTGGTACCGGTCGCCGTCGACGTCGTAGCCGAAGGACTTCAGGTCCACCGAATCGGGGATTGTCTTGACGAGCCGCTTGGTCTCGTCGAATACCGAGATGGTGTGCAGGTACATCATGTTCTGTGCGAAGTAGAGCCCGGTCCCCGACGCCACGATCGACTTGGGCGTCAGATTGCCCGTCAGCGTCTGGATCGGCTCCAGAATCAGCCGGTCGTTCGGCAAGGCTCGGCCCGCCCCGGACGTGTCGGCCGACACCCCGGCCGGCCCCGCGACCGCAGCCACGAGCGCGCCGAGGATGACTCCGGCAGGCAGTGCACACCGCGGGATGCCCCGGGAGATCGATCGCCGCACCGCCCCCGGTGCTCGCCGGCGGCTCCGTCTACCCCGAGTCCGCATACCCCGAGCGATCCGAGCGGCCTGCTCGCGACTCGGCACCGCCCCTGGGCCTCCCGCCACGGCGCCGAACGCTACACCGCCGGTAGGGACCCGAGCGTCGAGATGAGCGCTTGCTAACGTGCCACGCCGAAATGAGCGTTCCTGCATCTCGGAACGTTGAGTCGCTGAGAAGGAGCCCGTCGTGCGCCACGACCCGCGAACAACATTCTCCCCTCGGAATCGCAGACGCTGCTTCTTCGCGGCGCTAGCCGCTCTCGTCGCCGTCCTGGGCGGCACGCTGGCCTCCTCGCCGGCCGTCGCCTAGGACACCACCGGCGGCACCGACGACCCCGCGGTGCGCATCGTCGCTCGCAAGCTCGCCGACGGGCGCGTCGAGTTCGGCCTCCAACAACGCAGCGGCTCCACCTGGGGGGGACCGTCAACTCCCCCGGACACGCTTCTTCCCCACAACCGCACGCGTCGGAAGCTGGCTCGCAAGCTCCCCCCTCACCCTCACCGC
>VXNF01000002.1 GCA_009840735.1 Acidimicrobiia bacterium
GGAGATCGGCTTGCCGGACACCAACGACAAAGAAGCCGAACAGCGACTCGACGACGCCCGCCGCGAACTCAATCGGCTTCGAGACTGCCTGCAGCCGACCGACTGGGAGGCCCGCGCAGCCGAGACGGGCGAGACCGCGGAACACGAACAGCATCAACGAGACCGGCTCATCGACGTGTGCGCCAAGGCCGCCATGGCCATCGAACACTCAGTCAAGGCGCTCACCGCCCTCGACGGGAGGCCGGTCCGGCACCTTCACAACATCGCAGAGCTGCTCGGCGGCCTCCCGGAGCGCAAGCCCGCCGTGGACCGCGCCCTCGACGGCCTCACACACGAGGACGTGTCGATGTGGCGTCAGGCGGGCACCTACGCCGCCGACCGGCCCGAACTCACCCTTGCCGAGACCGCCGACCTAGCCCGCCGGCTCGCCGCAGCCGCTTGCTCGGTGGCCGAGATCGCCGTGGCCGAGTTCAAGGCGCGCAGAGTCGCCGCCAGCCACGCCGCCACGGCAGGCGCCATTCTCGCCGCCGTTCAAGATCACCTCAACACCACGGACCTGCTCAGCGGCGCCGCACGGCGATGGTAGAGGTGGTGACCGAGGCCGCACATCTGCTCGGACGTCACGAGTGGTGGGCGTCGGTGCGGCACGCGCTCGACGAGATGTCCCCCGCACAGACCGCCGAGTACCAGGCAGAGAGGCGGCTGTGGGACGCTGCTTTGGCCGACGGCCTCGATAAGCGCTGAGCAGAGGCTCGTTCGAGGCGACCTCTGGCGAGTCGATCTAGGCACCCGACCGGAACACCCCGAGCAGGCCTTCAGCCGCCCGGCGCTGATCGTCTCCGACGATCGGCTGCACCATCGGAATCTCAAGATGGTGATCGTGGTGCCTGCCACGTCGGTGATTCGAGGCTTGCCCCTGCACATCGTGGTCGAACCCGACAGCGGCAACGGCCTGAGCGCCGCGACCGCCTTTCAGACCGAGCAAATTCGAGCGGTGTCGACCGCCCGCCTCACCGATCGGCTCGGTCGCCTCGATCTGCTCAGCCGACACGCCATCGACGAAGTCCTACGAAATGCACTGAGCCTCTAGTGGCCGCGGCGGCTTAAGGGAGAATCGAGGCCGGGGGCAGAGCAGTTTCGTGCAAGGTGCCGCACCGCCTTGAGCCGCCGGCGACAGCGGCTGCCTAGCGTGGGCCACCACCCCGCGTCCTGTTGTATCGAGGATTCTTGCCTCGGTTCCGGTCGCGATAAGCGGCGAGTCGTGCTCGCTCCCAGCGGCGGGCCGCCCCCCTTGACATTGGGCCCGTTTCGACGCGGAGTCGGCCGCGCTTCCCCGAACTCCGGTGTTGGCCTGCTCGTCGACGTGAGTTGTTCGTGATCCCCACGTAGTTGATTCTGCCGCCCTTGCCGCGCAGGGTGTAACCGCGTACGCGCCGACCCCCGGCAGAACGCCCCCGGACTCCCCCGGACGACCGGTAGTACCTCGACATTTCTCAGGACACTAGTCCGATGAGCGAACTGCAGGGCTGGCCGACTATCCGCTCAGCGGGGTGCGGGCCTGGTCCTGCCCCGGAACCACAGGCGTGGTTGGCCACCATCGGTTGGTCACCCAGCGTCGCCTGGAGGGCTTATACCATCGGGGTAAGCCCCACCAATCCCTTCAAGCCAGGGCAACCTGCCCGGTTGTCACAGCTAGTCGAGCCAGTGCTCTCCCGCGAGCAGCAGTTTCACCCGGCGAGGAGTTCTTGCTGGCGCCGCCAGTCTGCCTCGGCTCGTTCCGCCTCCTGATCCACCATGCCGACATTGAACCTGGCCGGGAGCGGGCGCGGCGGCTTCGGGCGAATCGGGGCTGTGGGTAGGATGGCGGCATGAACAGTGCCGCACCGTCGGTGGCGGCGGCGCGGCTGGCCGCCGACGAGCTGGCCGCGGCCGGCGCCGGGCAGGTGCTGCTGTTCGGCTCGGTGGCCCGGGGCGAGGGCCGCCCCCACAGCGACATCGACCTCGTGGCGATCTTCGACGACCTGGACTACTCCCGCCGCTGGAACCTCCGCTACGAGCTGACGCGCCGCGCCGGCGCCGCCTGCGGGCACAGCGTGGACGTTCACGTCACCGACCGGCCCGAATGGGCCCGCCGCGTCGATCAAGTCTCAGCCTCCTTCGAGGCTCGCATCGCCCCCGACGCCATGGCGCTCATCGACCGCCCCGCCAAGAGCGTGAACTGGCACAAGGAGATCGGCTTGCCGGACACCAACGACAAAGAAGCCGAACAGCGACTCGACGACATGAACCGAGAGTTGACGGCGCTAAGAACCTGCCTAGCGCCGACCGACTGGGAGGCCGGGGCAGCCGAGGCGAGACGGACTAGCGAACGGGACCGGCTTCAGAGGAACCGGCTCATAACCCTGTGCGCCAATGCCGCGATGGCTATCGAACACTCGGTGAAGGCGCTCACCGCCCTCGACGGGAAGCCGGTCCGGCACCTTCACGACATCGGGGAGCTGCTCGGCGAAATCCCGGGCCACAAGCCCGCGGTGGACCGCGCCCTCAGCGGCCTCACACACGAGGACGTGTCAATGTGGCGTCAGGCGGGCACCTACGCCGCCGACCGGCCCGAACTCACCGTTGCTGAAACCGCCGACCTAGCCCGCCGGCTCGCCGCAGCCGCCTGCTCGGTGGCCGAGATCGCCGTGGCCGAGTTCGAAGCACGCCAAGTTGCCACCGATCTCGCCGCCGAGACGGGCCGGATTATCACCACATCCCGGGACATCCTCAACACCACGGACCTGCTCACCGGCGCCGCGATCTGACCGCCCGCCGCCGCTGTCCGTCCAGGTTGCGCGCTAGCCGGGGTCGTTGGGGTGGTGGGCCAACGGGATGACCTCGATGTCGAGCCACGGGAAGAACGGCAGCGAGGCCAGCGCCTCGTGCAACTCGGCGGGCGAGGCGGCCCGCCACACGCCCCAGTTGGCCCAGCGGCCCGGCACCCGCCACAGCCGACCGATAACGCCCGCCTCCACCAGCTCCTGCCCGCGGGCGCGCTCGGCGGCGATCAGCTCGTCGCGCCGCTCTGTGTCGCCGTCGGGCGGCCAGTTCACCTCGATGCGTACCAGGTACTCCGCTGGCTCACTCATCGTTGTCCCTCCGTTCAGTCGCCGTGGTCTCCCCGCCGCGCAGCTCGGCCAGCACCTCCTCGGTGTCGGCCCCCAGCGGGCGCCCCGCGAAGTTCACCCGCCCCGGCGTGCGCGACAGGCGCGGCGACACCGCCTGCATCACGACGCCGTCGACGGTCGTGAACAGCCCACGCTGGCGGAAGTGCTCGTCGGCGAACAGGTCGGCCATCGTGTAGACGGGGGCGATGGCGGCGTCTACTTCCTCGAATCGCCGGATCACCTCGCCCGAGGGCCGCGCCGCGATCCAACCCGCCATGAGAGCCTCGAGAGCGTCGCGGTTCTCGAAGCGCGCTGCGAAGGTACCGAACCGCTCATCGCCGCCCGTCCCGATGAGGCCAAGGACCCGGTTCGCCACCGTGTCGGTGGAGGCCGAGAGCGCCACCCAATCGCCGTCGGCGCAGCGGTAGGTGCCTCGCGGCACCGAGTAGGGGATGCCGGCGCCCAGCCGCGGCTGCTCGTAGCCCAGGTGGGCGAACGCCGAGGGCAACGGCCCGATGATGTGCATGACCGACTCCACGAGCGACAAGTCCACCACTTGGCCCTTGCCGCTGCGGCGAGCCTCCCAGAGCGCCGCGAGAGCGCCGAAGGCCCCGAGGGTCCCGGTCAGTTCGTCGGTGATCGCCACCGGCGGCAGCAGCGGCGGCCCGTCCGCCTCGCCGCTGATCGCCGCGTAGCCGCTGAGCGCCTCGGCCAGGGTGGCGAAACCCGGCCGCTGGGCGTAGGGGCCCTCCTGGCCGAAGGCGGTGATGCGCAGGATCACCAGCGACGGGTTGCGGGCCAGCAGTGCGTCGGGCGCCAGCCCCAGGGCTTCCAGTTTGCCCGGCCTCAGGTTCTCGACGAGCAGGTCGGCGTCGTCGATCAGCCCCAGCATGGCGTCGATGCCCTCGGGGGTCTTCAGGTCCAGCACCACGGCCCGCTTGTTGCGCCCCGCCAGCTTCCAGAAGTAGGAGTCCTCGTCGCCGTCGGGCGGCATCCATCCCAGCCGGCGGACCGAATCGCCCCGCGGCGACTCCACCTTGACCACGTCGGCGCCGAAGTCGCCGAACAGCCGCGCCGCCCCCGGACCGGCGATCACCGTCGCCATGTCCACCACCCGCACGCCCGCCAGCGGGCCTGCGCCCTCCCCCGCTGTGGCGCCCGCCCCGGGCGCGGCCCCGTCAGCCGCCATCAGCGGATCGCCGCGGCAGAAGCACCGAGCGCTTGTAGGTCGTCACAACCTTGCCGTCCTGGTTGCGCCCCGCCGTCTCGACGGTGACGATGCCCGCTTCGGGGCGCGACCGGCTGGGGCGAGTCTCGAGCACGGTGCTGGTGCCGTAGAGCGTGTCGCCGGGGTACACCGGTGCGGTGTGGCGCAGGTCGGTGGTGCCCAGGTTGGCCAGCGCCCGCCCCGAGATGTCCGGCACGCTCATTCCCAGCAGCAGCGAGTACACGTGCGGGCCGGCCACCACAGGCCGCTCGAACGGGCCCTGGCTGCCGTCGAAGTGCGCCGAGTCCACGTGCAGCGGGTGCACCGACAGGGTCAGCAGGCAGAACAGGTGGCTCTCGGCCTCGGTGATGGTCTTGCCGGGCCAGTGACGGTACTCGTCGCCCACCTCGAAGTCCTCGAAGCAGCCGCCGAAGCGCCGCTCGCGCGCCTCGAAGACCCGGCCGCCGCCGGCCGCGGAATCAGGTTCGCAGCCCATCAGCCCTCCAGCGCCGCCGCCTCGCCGATGATGTCCGCAGGGTCGTCGTGCGGCACGCTGCGCAGCCAGTCGGGGTTCACGAGCCGGCCGAAGCCGGGCTCGTCGGGCAGCGGATCCATCAGGCCGTCGCGTACCACCGGCTGCGCCAGCGAATCGGCGAACTGGTCCACGCCGCTGCCGACGATGCCCCACTCCAGCGGCAGGTCGGGCCGACCCAGGCCTCCGAAGATCTGGGCGTGCTCGAGGGCGTTCATGTGCGGCGCCACCCGCAGGCCTGCCTCGTCCGCCTGCGCCAGGATGTCGCCGATCGAGGTTATGCCGCCCATCGTGGTGACGTCGACCCGCACGAAGTCCACCGCACTGTGGGCGATCAGCGACTCGGGATAGTGCGCCCCGCCCTGCTCGTCGCCGAAGGCGATGGGGAACGGCGACCGCTCTCGCAGAGCGGCGATGATGCGGGCGTTGCCGGGCGGGAAGGCGTCCTCGAACCAGCCCAGGGTCATGTCCAAGCTCTCCAAGAAGGCCACCGCATCGTCGACGGCGTTGAACACCCAGGCCCCGTCGCAGCCCACCCAGAGGTCGTCGGACACCGAGACCGCGGCCTCCAGCCGGGCCTTGGAGCGGGCCGCGTCCGGCGCCATCGGCAGCTTGACGCGCCGGTAGCCCTGCTCGTACAGGCTCTCGACCTGCTCGATCACCTCGGCGGGGCCGATGGAGGGTGGGTAACCGGCAATCCCCGTCACCGGCATAGCCACGTTCGATCCACCGAGCATCACCGCGATCGGCAGGCCGCGACGCTTGGCCTCTGCATCCCAGACCGCCAAGTCGACGATCGACAGCGCCCGCAGGCCGATCCCCCCGATCAGGCAGGACAGGTTGGAGCGCTGCACCGACTCGAACGCCGCCTTCGGCTCATCGGTGGGACGCCCCACGTAGCGCGGCCCGATGTAGTCATGGATCATCTCGGCGATCGGGCCGTCACGGCTCAGCGTGAAGCCGTATCCGCATATGCCGTCGCGGGTCCGCACCCGCACGAGACCGAACTCCCGGTGTTCCATGACCCAGTCGCCGAAGCGGATCACCTCCGGCACCGGGGCGCGCACCGTCAGGGCGTCCACTGCTTCGATCTGCCGTCCTCGTTCGTCGCTCATGCGCAGAGATACCCCCCGTCGACGCTCAGGATGTGACCGGTCACCATGGACGCGGCATCGGAGGCCAGGAAGATGGCCGGGCCGACGATCTCCCGCGGCTGTCCCCGACGGTCGATGGGGGTGCGGGCGGCGATGAACTCGCTGGTGTAACTGCGCTTGCGGTCCGAGGCCAGCACCAGCGGCGTCTCGAAAATGGACGGGGCGAGAGCGTTCACCCGCACTCCATGTTCGATCCACTCCAGGGCCAGGCTTCGGGTCATCTGGATGACGCCTCCCTTGGATTGCAGGTAGGCGGTCGTCTCGGGATACGCCCTGCTGCCGCCGATGGAGGCCATGTTCACAATGGCGCCATGCCCGCGCTCGATCATCGTGCGCCCCACGATCTGACACGACAGGAACGTACCCCACAGGTTCAGGCGCATCACCCGCTCCCAGACCTCGTCGGGGAAGTCCTCGGCGGGGTGCCGGGCGGCCGTGCCGGCGCAGTTCACCAGCACGTCGATTTGGCCGTGGGCCGCCACCACTGCACCGACTGCGCTCTCCATGGTCTCTCGGCTGGTGACGTCGGCCTCGATGAACCGCAGCGCCCGGCCCTGCTCGGCGGTGGCGGCCACCAGCCGTTCGGCCCGCGCTGTGTCGGTGTCCAGGAAAGTCACCTCGGCGCCGCAGTCGGCGAAACCCACGGCGATGGCCTCGCCGAGCCCGCTGGCCCCGCCGGTGATGAGCGTGACCTTGCCCGACAGGTCGAACAAGCCGCCGACGTAGTCCGTGGGGACGGTGACGGCGACGGCGTCAGGATCGTTCATCGTCGGTCCCTCCTTCGATCACTCGTCGCCGGCGATGCGGGCGGCGCTGGGGTAGAAGCAGCCCACGCCCCGATACGGGGTGCGGAACCTGCTGAGGTGCCAGCGCCCCAGGTTGGGGAACACGAGGAGGTCGCGGTCCTCGCCTGTGAACACGCAGTTGGTCGGCGCCGCGATGATCGCGCCCCGGGGGTCGGTGGCCAGCACCTGCAGCCCCGTCTCGGCGTGCCACACGAAGATGGTGTCGGGCCGGTAGCAGGACACCACGAGCGACCCGTCGGTGGTCTCCACGATGCCGTCGGGGACCGCTAGCCCCAGGTCGCACAGCTCCCGCCGCGCCCCAGCCGACCCGTCGGGCTCGATGGGGATCTCCACGATGGCGCTGGGATAGCTCTCGACGATCCACAGGCGCGAGCCGTCCGCCGACACGGCGCAGCCGTTCGGGAAGTTCACCGACTCGGTGCTCCACACCTCGGCCTGCGCACCGGGGCGCTGCACCCAGACGAAGCCGTTCTGCTCTCCCCAGCCGCCGGAGTCGGTGAGGTAGTAGTGGCCGTCAGCGTCGAAGGCCCCCCAGTTGGGCACGCCGAGCGACTGCTCGTCGTTGCCGGTGCAGAAGACGCTCCGCTCGCTGCCGTCGGGGCTGAACCGCCACACCGTGCTGTTGACCAGGTCTATGGCATAGACGTTGCCGTCGCCGTCCGCGGCCAGGCCCAGCATGAAGCCGCCCGTGTTCGCGATCTCCCGGGGCGTGTCGTCGGGGTTGATCACGTAGAGCTGGCCGGCCTCGCCCCCGCAGTAGATGGTGCCGTCGGGCGCCACGCAGATGCCCTCGGCGTGATCGAGGCCCTCGGCGAAGTTCTCGACATCGGTCAGCGGCACGATGGGTTCCATGTGCATCCTCCTTGGGTGGCCGGGACGGGCGCTAGCGCAGCGTGCCGTCGAGATTGCGCTTGGTCTCCACGAGCTCGACACGGTGTCCGTCGGGATCGATCAGGTAAATGGCCAGCGCCCCCTTGTTGGGTCCGACCGTCGGCGAGACCGGGTCGCTCACCGCCTCCACGCCAGCCGCCTTGAGGCGCCCCCACAGCGCCTCGAAACCCTCCACGAACAGGCAGATGTGGGCGGTGCCGGGGTTGCCGTTGGACGGGTCGATCTCTTTGCGCTCGATGTTGCGGTACTCCAGGATCTCCAGGAACACGCCCACCCTGTCGTGGCGAAGGACCGCGGCGTGCAGGTCCACGGTCGGATAGCCCACCAGCTCGCGCAGGTACTCCTCGGTCCGCACCCAGCGGGCAATCACCTCGTAGCCCAGCAGCTCGTAGAAGGCGATCGACCGGTCCAGGTCCGCCACGGTGATGCCCGCATGCGAGAAGCCGCAGACCGCGCCTTCCGAAGCCCCGGTGGCAGGGTCGGCCGTGGCGGGGGCGGCCGTGGCGGAGGCGGCCGTGGCGGAGGCGGCCGTGGCGGAGGCGGCCGTGGCGGGGGCGATGGTGGCTGGGTCGGCCATGGTGGGGGCGGTCGTCATCGGATTGTCCTTCCCGAGTCGATGTCAAACAGATGCAGGCCGGTGCCGCCGATCTCCAGCGCCACCTCCTGGCCCGGCCTGAAGGCCCGATCCGAGCGCACCCGCGCCACGAGTGTGTCACGGGGCGGCGCATCGGGATCTCCCGGATCCACGCCGGAGAAGTCACCGGCCAGATGCACATAGGTCTCGGGCTCGACTAGTTCGGTGAAGCACACCCGCGCCCGGGGCAGATCCTTCGAGGACACCTCCGGGTCGCGCAGCAGCAGCGACTCGGGCCGGATGCCCGCCACCAAGTCGGCGCCCCGGGGCGCCGAGGCGCACAGCTCGACCGCCGCCTCGGGAACGGCGACGGCGCCGGCCGCCCCGAAATCCAGTGCCGGGCCGCCCGGGGCTTCGCCGGATCGCACTTGTGCCTTCAGCAGGTTCATGGAGGGGCTGCCGATGAAGCCGGCGACGAACAGGTCGGCCGGTCGGTGATACAGCTCCTGGGGCGTGCCGACCTGGCGCAGTTCGCCGTCATTCAGGACCGCCACGCGCTCCCCCAGGGTCATGGCCTCAGTCTGGTCGTGGGTCACGAACACAGTCGTGACCCCCAAGGTGGCGTGCAGCTGGGCCAGCTCGCCGCGCATCTGCACCCGCAACTTGGCGTCGAGGTTGCTGAGCGGCTCGTCCAGCAGGAACGCCTTGGGCTGGCGCACGATTGCCCGACCGATGGCGACCCGCTGGCGCTGGCCACCGGACAGCGCCGCCGGCCTCCGCTTCAGATGCTCGCTGAGTTCGAGGGTCTCGGCGACCTCGGTCACCCGCTTGGTGATCTCGGCGGACGGCACCCTGGCCTGGCGCAGCGGGAAGGCGATGTTGGCGAAGACCGTCATGTGGGGGTACAGGGCGTAGTTCTGGAACACCATGGCCACGTCGCGGTCGCGCGGGTGTACCTGGTTCACGACCTCGCCGTCGACGAGGATCTCCCCGGCGGTGATGGCCTCCAGGCCGGCCAGCATGCGCAGCAGGGTGGACTTGCCGCAGCCCGACGGCCCGACGAGCACCACGAACTCCCCGTCGCCGATGTCGAGGCTCAGCGAGGTCACCGCCTCCGTGCCGTCGCCGTAGACCTTGGTGACGGCACGGAAGGAGATCTCGGCCATGATCGAGTGCCCTAGAACGCCTTCACCGCGGTGAAGCCGGCGTCGATGGCGATGTTGACGCTGCTGATGTAGCTGGAGGCGTCGGAGGCCAAGAACACCACCAGGGCGCCGACCTCCTCGACGGTGCCCACCCGGCCCAGCGTGTTGGCGGCGTGTACCCGGTCCATGAAGTTGTCGGCCTCCTCCACGTTCATGTCCTCGAGATCCCGCGTCAGCATGGGTGTGTCGATCGTTCCCGGCGAGATGGCGTTCACCCGGATGTTGTCGCGGCCCACCTCCAGGGTGAGCGAGCGGGCGGCCGCCACGACGCCCGCCTTGGCCGCCGCGTAGACCACGCAGCCCGGCAGCGAGTGCGAGGCCTGCACCGAGGACGTGAAGATCATCGAGCCGCCACCGCGGGCGCGCATCGGGGCGATGCTGTACTGCGCGCACAGCAAGACACCCTTGAGGTCCACGTCGAGCAGTAAGTCCATGTCCTGCTCGCTCATGGCCTCCAGATCGACGTAGCGCTCCACCCCGGCGTTGGCGTGCAGCACGTCGAGGCCGCCGTAGCTGTCGACGGCCCGCTGGATCATCGCCTTCACATCCGCGGTGAGCGACACGTCGCCGCCGTCGGCCATCGCGACTCCCCCTGCGGCGGTGATCCGATCGACCGTCTCGCCGGCGGCTTCGGTGTTGATGTCGTTGACGACTACCGCAGCGCCGGCGCCGGCGAGGGCGACGGCGCTGCCGGCACCGATTCCCGAGCCCGCCCCGGTCACGATGGCCACCTTGTTGTCCAGTGCTCCTTGCGCCCTCATGCTGCACTCCTCTCTGCGGTCATGCTCGCCCGCCCGCCTCGCCGCGTCCACTCCGCCCGTCAGCCCTTCAGCGCGCCCGCGGTCACGCCCTGCTGGAAGCGACGCTCCAGCACCAAGTACAGGATGAACACGGGCACAGATCCGATGATCGAGGCCGCCGCAATCAACTCGTGGGGCGTGGCGTACTGGCCGATGAACTGGCTGATGCCCACCGGCAGCGTGTAGGTGTCGGCGTCCCGCATCAGCACCAGCGCCAGGATGAAGTCGTTCCAGTTGGCGAGGAACAGCAGGATCGTCACCGTCACGACCGCCGGGCGGGCCACCGGCACGATCACCCGGAACAGGATCTTCCACTCGCGGGCGCCGTCGAGGCGCGCCGATTCCACCAGCTCGCCGGGGATGCCAGCGAAGAAGCCCCGGAAGATCAGGATCGAGATGGGCAGGCCGAACGCCACGTAAACCAGGCTCAGCCCGAACAGGTCGTTGTAGAACCCGAGGTGGCGGGCCTCGATCAGCAGCGGCAGCACCAGGGCGGCCGGCGGGATCATGATGCCCAGCAGCAGCAGCGTGAACACCACATCGGAGCCCGGGAACCGCAGCCAGGTGAAGGCGTGCGCCGCCAGCAGCGACACCAAGATCGTCAAGACGACCGAGACGACGGTCACGAAGACGCTATTGAGGAAGTAGCCGCCGAGCCCGAACTCCTGCCAGGCGGTGATGTAGTTGCCCGGCACCCACTCGTCGGGGAGGAACTTCTGGTTGTAGACCTCCCGGCCGGTCTTGAGCGAAAGCGCGCCGACCCAGGCCACCGGCAGCACGACGGTCACGGCGGTGACGACCGCCAGGATCGACAGCCCGGCCTTCGCCCAGGTGGCGCGGAGCTCAAACAAGGCGCCTCGCCAACCGGAAGCGGGCCACGCTGGCGATCACCGCCAGCACAACGATCACAACGGCGATGGCCGAGGCCACACCCATGATGCTGAAGCGGAAGCCCTGCTCGAACATGTACGTGGCCAGCACTTCGGAACTTCGGTTGGGGCCGCCTCGCGTCATGACGAACACCACGTCGAAGATCTTGAGACCGCCGATGATGTTCAGTAGCGCCACCACGCCCACGATGTGCCGCATCGAGGGGATGATCACCCGAAACACGGTTGCCGGGGTCCGCGCCCCGTCGAGGGCCGCCGCCTCCAGCATCGACCGGTCGACGCCCTGCAGGCCGGCGTAGTAGAGGATCATGTCGTAGCCGGCGAACTGCCAGACGGTCACGCCGATGATGACCCACAGAGCCCACCGCTCCTCGCCCAGGAAGAAGATGGGCTGATCGGCGACGCCCAGCCACTGCAGGATCTGGTTCACGAACCCGAAGGCGTCTAGCACCCGCTGCCACATGAGGCCCACGAGGACCGAGGGCAACAGGGCGGGCAGGAAGATGACTCCCCGCAGCAGACCCGTGCCGCGCACCCGGGTGGAGATCAGCAGGGCGACACCGAAGCCGACGATGTTCAGGAACAGCGTCGTGAGACCCGTGAAGAGAAGGGTGTTGCGCAGCGCCCGCCAGAAGATGTCGTCGCCGGCGATCGTGCGGTAGTTCTCGATGCCCAGCCAGCGAATGTCGGCGATGTCGAAGCCGGTCCACTCCGACAGCGACACGAGCCCCACCACCACGATGGGGGCGGCGATGAGCCCCAGGAACACGGCCAGGCTCGGCACCACCATGGCGACGCCGAGACTCGATGCGTAGTTGCCACCGCGGCGGCGCTCGGCGGCGCGCGCGGCGCGCCGCGGCAGGGCGGTCCCTGCCGACGGTGCCGCCGCGGTCGACAACTGCCTGGGAGGTGCCGGCGTTAGCCGGCGCCAGCCATGGCTGCGACCACTTCAGCCGCCGAGGTGGACCCGCCGAGCAGACCTTGGACGCCGTTGATCAGCTCCGTGTACACCGGCGTGGTGTAGATCGTGCGGTTGCGGACGGTGGCCTGGGCCGCGATCAGGTCGCGGTAGAGGTCGCTCACGTCCGGCGGCAGCTCGATCTGCCACGATGGGATGAAGTCGTTGGCTACCAGGACCGCCTCGCCGTCGGCGTTGGTCAGGTAGCGCATGAACTCGATACCCAGGTCGACGTTGGCCGCATCTGCGGGGATCGAGAACATCTCTGCCACGCCGCCGGTGGCGAATCCTTCACCGCCGTCGGGCGACGGGAAGGGGAACAGGCCCCACTCGAAGCTGTCTTCCACCTGCGCGGCGATGCCGCCGGTGATGAAGTTCCCGACCGGGTAGAACATGGCCGCCTGCTGGGCCACGAACAGTTCCAGCGCCCCGACGAAGGAGACCATGGAGTTGGCGCCCGGCGCGAACACGCCGCTGGCGATCAGGTCTTCGAGGTTCTCCGCCGCAGCCAGGAACTGCGGGTCGTCCCAGGTGGCCGCGCCGGCGTCGGCCTGCACGATGAGCGTGTTGGCGGGGTCGGTGTAGGCGAGTTGGGCGAAGAACAGGTCGGCAGCGGCCCAACCGTCGTTGGTGCCGACGGCCACACCGAAGTAGCCGGCGTCGTCGAGAGCCGCGGCGACCGCCTTCAGGGCATCGGACGAGCGGGGCACCTCGAGGCCCAGCTCAGCGAAGATGTCCTTGTTGTAGGCGATCTGCAGTGAGTTCACGTCCAGCGGGATGGCGTAGGGCACGCCGTCCACGCTGGCGATGGACGCGATCGGCGGGAAGAAGTCGGGGAATCCCGCGGTGAACTCACCCTCCAGTGAAGCGATCGCGCCGCCGTTTACGAGGTCGGTGTACTCACCGGTCCACGGCACCTGCGCCACGTCGGGTGGCTCACCCGCGGCGATGGCCGCCCGCAGGTTGGTCATGTAGTCGGCGAAGGGCGTGTAGGTCCGCACGACGTCCACGTTCGGGTAGTCCGCCTCGAAGAGTGCCTCGGCCTCCTCGTGGACGACGGGGTAGGCGCCCTCGTTGTTCCACGACCAGAACTCCAGCGTGACCGACTCGGCGGGTTCGTCCGCCATCGGTGCGGCCGCGGCGGCCGCCTCGGCCTCCTCGGCCGCCTGCCGCGCCTCTTCGGCCTCGGCCTGCGCGGCTGCCGCTTGACTGCGCGCCGCGTCGGCCGCCGCCTGGGCTTCAGCTAGGGCGGCCTCGGCCGCCTCCACTGCCGCCTGGTTGCCCGAGGCGGTGGCTTGCGCCAGTTCGGCGGCTGCCTGCGCCGCGGCGGCGGCTGCCTGGGCGGCTGCGGCTGCGGCGCCGGCCGATTGCGCTTCGCTCGCCGCCACGCCCGCCTCGGCGGACGCGGCGCCAGCGGTGCTCATGGCCTCCGCAGCGGCGTCGGCACTGCCGTCGTCGCTGGCACACGCCGCTGCCAGCAGAGCCAGCACAGCGGCGAGCAGACCCGCGCGCGCGAGCAACCCACGTCTATTCGTTCTCATCCCCGTCTCCTTTCGTCTCCCCCGGACAGGGGTGCGCCGAGAGTATGTCACACGGGAATCGAACGGCCCCATTCGAACCAGGGCCGGAGGAACTCAGAGATGCCTGCGCATCCAGCTGAGCGTGACCGCGTTGAACTCATCGGGGCTCTCCATGCCCGAGAGGTGCCCGGCGCCTTCGAAGACATGGAAGTCGCTGCCAGCGATGGCTTCGTGGATCTCCTCCGAGCACTGCACGGGCAGCACCACGTCCATCTCGCCCACGGTGACAAGCACCGGCGCGGTGACCTGCTGCGCCTCGGCGCGCATGTCATAGGAGAGGTTGGCCTCGATCTGGCCCAGCAGGCCGTCGTAGCTGGCGGCGTTGGCCCGCATGTGGTCGAGGATCCCCATGAGCATCTCGAAGTTTCGGGACATGAAGCCGGGGCTCAGCAGCATCGGCATCGTGGCGGCGTAGTAGTGCTCCACCCCGCCGCTGATGAGGTGCGCCTTCAGCAGCCCGAGGGAGAACTCGCTGAAGCCAACGGTCCCCAGCCAGGACGAGTGCATCTGCAGCGACAACACCCGCTCGGGGGCGTCCACCGCCATTCGCAGGCCGATGGCGCCGCCCAGCGACGAGCCCGACAGGTGCGCTGCGTCGATCCCGAGGGCGTCCATGAGGTCGAAGGTGTCCCCGGCCATACCCGCCACGCTGTAGGGCGGCGGTGTGGTCTCGCTGCGGCCCACGCCCCGGCCGTCGAAGATCACGCAGCGCACCTCGGATTCGTAGGCGCGCACCTGCGGCAGCCAGCGGGTGCCGTCGGCGCCGGTGCCTCGGATCAGCACCAGCGCCGGCAACGACTCGTCGCCGCGGCTCTCGTAGTAGATGCTCGTGCCGTCTCGGACTGCAACGTGTGGCATGGCTATCTCCCCTTTGTGGATTCCGACTTTCGGCGAAGCGACGGATAGATCGCTGGCTTCGGCTGCGGCCGGGCTAGCCGCCTTGGCCCGGTGTGACCGGCAGCCGCGGCGCCTCGCTCGCAAGCATCCGCTCGACGGCGCCCGCCACCCGCACAGCGGTGTCCTCTCGCCCACGCCCGGCGGTGAACTGCATTCCCACCGGCAGGCCGTCGGCGTCGAAGCCCACCGGCAGCGCCACCGTCGGCAGCCCGGTGAGGTTCTGCGGCACGGTGAAGCCCATGACCACCTCGCGCAGCGCCCGTCGCTCGCCTTCGACCAGCACCGTGTCGGGTTCGTCGATCCTCGACGGGCCGACCGCCGAGATCGGCGTCAACAGCACGTCGAGGGACTCGAAGGCCCGATCGAACGCCCAGATGAACTCCAACCGGCGTCGCCGGGCCTCCAGGTACTCACCCATCGTCACCACCGCGGCCAGCTCCAGGCGACTGCGGACATCGCCGCCGTAGTCCTCGGCACGCCCGGGGTACAGGCCGAGACGGCGGTTGTGCAGGTCGTAGGCCTCGGCCATCTGCAGCGGGATGAACGCCGCCAGCATGTCCTCCGCAGCGGGCAGGTCGACCTCGACGATGACCGCGCCGGCCGCCCATAGCGCCTCGCAGGTGCGGTCGAAGCCCGCCGTCGTGCCCTCGCCCCACGACACCGGGCCGGCCAGCGCCTCCGAGATGCCCACCCGCACCCCGGCCAGCCCGTCGCCGAAGGCATCCGGGTCGGGCGCCGGCGGCAGCGGATCGGCCAGCGTGGCTGGATCGCCGGCATGGGGGCCGCTCATGGCCGCCAGCAGCGGCCACAGGTCGGCCACGCGGGCCGCCACCGCGCCCGGCGTGTCCAGCGTGGGCGCCAGCGCTGCGCCGCCGGCCCGGCTGATCCGCCCGAGGGTGGGCTTGATGCCGGCCGTGCCGCAGTACGTCGCCGGGATGCGCACCGAGCCGCCGGTGTCGCTGGCCACCGCCGCGGGCACCATCCCCGCGGCCACCGCCGCCGCGGAGCCGCCGCTGGAGCCGCCCGGCACCCGTTCGAGGTTCCACGGGTTGCGCGGGCTAGGGCGGGTGGCGTGCTGGGAGGTGATCCCCCAGCCGAACTCGTGGGAGCGGGTCACCCCCACGATCACCGCGCCGGCCTCCCGCAGCCGCCGCACTGACTCGGCGTCAGCGTCGGGCACCCGCCCCGCCAGCACGTCGGAGCCGTAGTCGCCCACGGCGCCGGCCACGTCGAACAGCTCCTTGATAGCCACCGGCACGCCGTGCAGCGGGCCGCGGGACTCGCCGCGTCGCAGCTCCTCGGTACGCTCGGTCGCCTCGGCGACAGCTCGCTCGGCGGTTACCTCCGAGAAGGCGCCCAACGCTCCGTCGAGGCGCTCGATCCGCTCCAGCGTGGCCGCCAGCACCTCCGACGGCTCAGCCTCCCCGGCCGCGTACAGCTCGCCGAGCCGAGCGATCGAGAGCCCCGAGACGTCCATCGCCAGCTACCTCCGGCGGGCTCAGCCCGCGGGGATCCCGGGGATCTCCGGCACCGACTGATAGCCGGCCTGCTCGAGCGACGGCACCCCACCCAGCACCCAGAGGATCACCATGTCCTCGGCGCCGACGGACCCGGCGGAGTGGGCGGTGTTCGCAGGCACGAACACCACATCCCCCGGCCCGATCTCGTAGTAGGCGTCGCCGACGCGGTGCCATCCCCGCCCCGACAGCACGATCACGACCTCCTCGGCGTCGGGATGCAGGTGGTGCTCGTGGGTCCCGCCGCCGCCGGGATAGACGGTGCGGCCAACCATCACCTGCTCCGAGCCTTGGCGGGCGTCAGAGACCAGGGTGCGCACGTCGAGGTGGGCGAAGGCGGTGCCGCTGAGGTCATCGGGCGGCGTCGTCTCGGCCCGAGTCACGAACTCGGGGGTATCGCTTCGGGCCATGAGCGGAGTATAGAACTATGGTTTTGCCCAGCTAGGGGCGCAAACGAGGGGAGAGAGGTGTGAGGGCTCGCAGCGATGCAGGAGCGGCTGAGGGCCACGGTGCCGCGGACCGATCCACGACGTCGAGCCCCATCACGAGCGGGGCGAACGGCGTGCGCACCTCGCCGCTGACCGCCGGGGAGATCACTGCCTTCTACGAGAAGGGCTACGTGCGTCCGGGCAAGGTGTTCAGCGACGAGCAGGCGGCGTCGCTGCGTGATCTCGTGCAGCGCCTCACCCGCAGCGAAGACGAGGCTGGCCGACGCTACGACCTGCTCGACCCTGCGCTGTGGCCCGAGGAGGACCGCAGCAACGCTGAGACCGCCGGCGACGAGGACGCCCGAGCCGCCCGCGACCCGGCGCAGAGCTTCGATTTCCTGTTCAACATGTGGCTCGTGGACGAGGACTTCCGCGCCGCGGTGTTCAACCCCACGACGGCTCGCTGGGCGGCGCAGCTGCTGGGCACCACGCGCGTGCGGCTCCTCGAGGACAACGCCCTCAACAAGTCCCCCAGTCCGCACGAGCTGCGCTGGCACCAGGACTACTCGTACTGGCCGCTCGCCCAGCCCAACGCCGTGACCGCCTGGGTGGCTCTCGACGACGTGAACGAGCGCAACGGCGCCATGTTGATGGCTTGCGGCAGCCAGCACCTCGGTGAGCGGCTGCCGGTGGTGTTCGGCACGGGCACGCCCTACCTGCGCGAGTCGCGCCCGCCGTCGGTCGCCGAGGTGGGCGACCCCGTCGAGTTGGGCCTGCCCGTGGAGGAAGTGGAACTGGCGGCCGGTGAGGTGTCGCTGCACTCGTCGCTGATCTGGCACGCCTCGGGCCCGAACCGCTCCGAGCGCGGCCGGCGGGCGATCGTCATGCGCTACGTGGCCGACGGCACCATCTGGCTGGGAGCGCAGCGCTACGAGTACAACTACAGCGACGAGGAGGTCGGCTTGGCGCCCGGCGAGCCGATCGGGGGCCGCTACTTCCCCGTCGTCCCCTTCTGAGGGAGCACGGGCGCGTCGCGAGAGGAGCAACATGAGCGAGACTGCCGCCAACGGCGCCGACGGGCTGCGGCGCTTCGACGCCGCCCGGGTGGTGCCGTGCGAGGACTCCACCGTGCTGGCCGACGCCAGCGTGGTCGTGCGCGACGACTTGATCGAGTGGGTGGGCTTCCGGGCCGAGCTGCCGGCCGCCTACCGCGACCCACAGGTCCCCGTGACCGACGCAGGGGACGCCACGATCATGCCGGGCCTCGTGGACGGCCACATGCACATCAGCTTCGGCGAACCGCGCACCGAGGAGGAGCTGTTCATCTACACCCCGGCGCCGTACCGGGCCATCCGCGCCGCCGTCGACGCCGAGAAGGTGCTGCTGGCGGGCGTGACCGCCGCCTGTGACCCGGGCGGCCCCAACGGCGTGGCCCCAGCGGTGCGCGACGCCATCGACGGCGGCCTCGTGCAGGGTCCGCGGCTGTCGGCGGCTGGCCGGCAGATCACCACGCAGCTAGGGATCGGCGACACGCTGCCCCGCTGGGTGGACGTAGCCGAGTCGTCCTTCGGCGCCCTGGTGCGATGCACCGACGACCTGCTGCAGGAGATCCGCAACCAGGTCAAGGACACCGTGGACCTCATCAAGATCGCCGGCTCGGGCCCCGGCACCATCGAGTACGCCGCCTTCAGCCCCGAGGAGTTGGCCATAGCGGTCGCCGAGGCGCACCGGCTGTGCCGGCCGGTCACGATGCACGCCCGGTCACGGCAGTCGGTGGCGGATGCCGCCGCGGTGGGCATGGACTGGATCATGCACGCCTCCTACATGGACCCCGCCACCCTGGAGGTGGTCCTGGAGAAGCAGATTCCGCTGCTGCCGGCCATGACCTTGCTGGTGAACAGCCTGGAGGCGCCGGACCATCGACCGTTCGTGGCCGACGCCATGAAGCACGAGCTCGACGCCGCGGTGTCGATCCTCTCCAAGGCCCACGCCGCCGGGGCCACGCTTATCGCCGGCTCCGAGAGCGGCTTCGCCATGACCCCCTACGGTGAATGGCACACCCGAGAGATGGAGCTGTTCGTCACTCACCTGGGGATGAGCGACATGGATGCGCTGCTGTGCATGACCCGCAACGCGGCGCTGGCGGCACCCCGGGACCGCGACATGGTGGGCACTCTGCGCCCCGGCAAGTACGCCGACCTGCTGGTGGTCAACGGCAACCCCGACGAGGACGTGCGCATCCTGGGCGACCGCTCGCGGCTGGCCGCCGTCGTCAAGGGCGGAGTGGAGGTCACTCCGTCGGGGCGCGCCAACGCCGTTCGCCAACGCTTCGAGCAGGCTCGCCGCTACACCTCGCACCTGCACACCCGAGCCGCCGCCGGGGCCTTGGATTGATGATCGATGATCGCTGAAGCCACTTCCCTCGGCGAGCTGGCCGACCTCAGCGGGCGGACCGCGGTCGTCACCGGCGCCGCCCGCGGCTTCGGGGCCGCCATCGCCGACCGCCTAGCCGAGGCAGGCGCAACAGTGGTCGTGGCCGACGTGCGGACCGATGAGGCCGCCGCCGCCGCCGCCCGGATCGCCGACCGAACCGGCGCCACCTGCCTCGCCTCGCACCTCGACGTGACCGACGAGACGGCCGTGGCGAGGGCCTTCGCCGCTTGGGGCACGGAGCGCGGCCCGGTGGACATCCTCGTCAACAACGCGGGCGTGTTCTCGAATCACCTCGCCCATGAGATGCCGATGGCGGAGTTCGACCGGATCCTCACCATCAACGTGCGCGGCGCCTACCTGTGCTCGCAGGCCGCCCTGCGGCAGATGCGCGCCGCCGGGCGGGGCGCGATCGTGAATGTGGCCTCGGTGGACGCCTGCTCTACCTCGGCGGAAGGGCTGACGCACTACACCACCTCCAAGCACGCCATCGCCGGCATGACCCGCTCGCTGGCCGTGGAGGCGGCGCCGCTGGGCGTGCGGGTGAACGCGGTGTGCCCCGGCGCGGCCATGACCGAGGGGGCTGTCGAGTTGATCGCCGGCGGCGACGACACCGGCATCGACATCGAGGCCCAGTGGGACGGCATCGTGGACCGCACACCGCTGGGGCGGCTCTGCGAGCCCGACGACGTGGCGAGGGCGGTGGTGTTCCTAGCCTCGGACATGGCCGCCTTCGTTACCGGCGTGCTGCTGCCGGTGGACGGCGGGATCCTCGTGCAGCCGCTAGAGGGCTACGTCGCCCACAGCGAGGGCGCCTGATGTTCCGCTCCTCCGCCGAGCCCCGCCAGTCCGCCCCGCGCCGTAAGTCCGGCGAAGAGCCCGTCCCGGACTCGATCCGGGGCCGGAATCCAGGGCGTGCGAACGCCGGCTGAGCCGTGTTGGAGTTGATTCTCCCCAAGACGGGGATCTACGAAGGCGACGTGACCCTCATCGAGTGGCTCGTGGCTGAGGGCGGCGAGGTCGCCATCGGCGATCCGCTGTTCCTGATGGAGTCCGAGAAGATCGAGATGGAGATCGAGTCCGACACCGACGGATGGCTGCACCGGGAGGCTGAGGCGGGTCTGGAGGCCCCGATCGGCACCCGCATCGGGGCCATCGCCGAGACCCCCGACGAGCGCGCCGCCCTCTGCGGCAACTGACCCCAGCCGCCGCCGTGGAGACCGCCACCCACCCGCCCGCCGCGCCGGCCGCGGCGCAAGCCGGGGCCGCCGCGCAGGCCGCGGCGGACACCTCCGGCCTCGACCGGGAGGTCCTGCTGGCGGGCCTCGAGATGATGGTGCGCATCCGCAGCTTCGAGGACCGGGTGCAGCGCGAGTTCGCCCGCGGCGAGATGCCGGGCTTCGTCCACACCTACCACGGCGCCGAGGCGGTGGCCGCCGGGGTGTGCGCCCACCTCAGCGAGGACGATCTGATCACCAGCACCCACCGCGGCCACGGGCACTGCATCGCCAAGGGCTGCGACCTCGAAGCGATGGTGGCCGAGCTCTACGGCCGCGAGACCGGACTGTGCGCCGGACGCGGCGGCTCGATGCACATCGCCGACTTCAGCCGAGGAATGCTGGGGGCCAACGCCATCGTGGGCGGCGGCATCGCCCTGGCCACCGGCGCGGCACTGGCGGCGGACACCCTCGGCGACGGTCGGGTGGCGGTGGCGTTCTTCGGCGACGGCGCCGCCAACCAGGGTGTGCTGCACGAGTCGTTGAACCTGGCCGCCATCTGGCGGCTGCCGGTGGTCTACGTATGCGAGAACAACGGCTGGGCCGAGTCCACACCGGCGGGCTACGCCACCAGCGTGGTCGACGTGAGCTCGCGGGCGGTCGCCTACGGGATCGTCGGCGTGACCGTCGCCGGGGATGACTTCGAGGCTGTGTACACCGCCGCGTGCGACGCCGTGTACCGCGCCCGAGCGGGCGAGGGACCCACCCTGCTGGAGGCGAAGGTCGCCCGCATCCGAGGGCACTACATCGGCGACCCTCAGCAGTACCGGCCCCGCGCCGAACGCCAAGAGGCCCGCCGGCGCGACCCGGTGGCGCGGCTAGTCGAACAGCTCGGCACCGAGGCCGCCCCGGGCCGCGACGCCGTCGCCAGCGAGATCGACGCGGCATTCGAGCGCGGCCCCCGTGGTGCCTGGCCCGACCCCGGCACCGTCGAGCGCGACGTCTACGCCCCTGCGGCGTCGCAGCGCGCACCCGTCGCCGCTCCGCCCGCCGACCGGGAGATCACTTTCCTGGAGGCCGTACACGAGGCGCTGAGAGCGGCGATGGCGGCGGACGACTCGGTTGTCGTGCTCGGCGAGGACATATCCGGCGGCGGCGGCCTCGGCGGACCCCACGAGGGGGCCATGGGCGGGACCTTCGGCGCCACCCGGGGACTGCTGGAGGCGTTCGGCCCGCAGCGGGTGCGCGACACGCCGATCTCGGAGGCGGGGTTCGTGGGCGCGGCCACCGGCGCCGCCCTCGCCGGCCTGCGTCCGGTGGTCGATCTGATGTGGGCCAGCTTCGCGCCCTTGTGCTTCGATCAGATATTCAACCAGGCCGCCAAGATGCGCTACATGTTCGGCGGTCAGACCGCCGTGCCGCTGGTGCTGCGCATGGCCGTCGGCGCCGGGTTGCGGGCGGCCGGCCAGCACTCCGACACGCTGTACACCGCCTTCGCCGGCATGCCGGGCCTGAAGGTGGTGGCGCCGTCTACGCCCGCCGACGCCAAGGGGCTGCTGCTGCGGGCCATCGCCGACGACAACCCGGTCGTCTTCTTGGAGCACATGGGCCTCTACCGCACCACGGGGCCGGTGGCGGCGGCGCCCTACGAAGTGGCACTGGGCGCGGCGGCCTGCGTGCGGCCCGGCGACGACGTGAGCCTCGTGGCCGTCGGCGAGTGCACCCTGCGCGCCCTCGACGCCGCCGAGCAACTCGCCGGCGAGGGGGTGTCCGCAGAGGTGATCGACGTGCGCAGCATCGCCCCGCTGGACGCCGAGACGATCTGCGCCTCGGTGGCGCGCACCGGCCGGGCAGTGGTAGTGGAGGAGAGCCCCCGACGCTGCGGCCTAGCCGCCGAGATCGCCGCAGTGATCAGCGAGAACACCTTCGCCGCCCTCAGCCACCCCGTCGCCCGCGTCACCGCGGCCAACTCCCCCGTCCCCTTCAGCCCACCCCTGGAGGACGCCTGGCTCCCCACCGCCGCCGACATCCTCAGCGCCGTTCGGGCCATGGCCTGAGAACCGAGGGCGGGGGTCGGGCACTCCTAGGCTGGGGCGGCACACGAGGAGGCACGCATGCGCTGGTCCAACTTGTTCGTCCCGACGCTGCGCGAGGCGCCGGCGGAGGCCGAGGTGGCGAGCCATCGGCTGCTGCTGCGGGCCGGGTTCATTCGCCAGCTGCACTCGGGGCACTACTCGCTGCTGCCGCTGGGGCTGCGGGTCCACGACAAGGTGGCCGACATCGTGCGGGAGGAGATGGACGCCATCGGCGGCCAAGAGTTGCTGCTGCCGGCGATGCACCCCGCCTGGGTTTGGGAGCAGAGCGGGCGCTGGGCGTCCATGGGCGAGGAGATGTTCCGCCTCACCGACCGCAAGGGCGCCGAGGTCGCTCTGGGCATGACCCATGAGGAGGTGATCGCCCACCTCGCCCGTGAGATCCACTCCTACCGCGAGCTCCCCCAGATCTGGTATCAGGTCCAGTGGAAGTTCCGCGACGAGCCCCGGCCCAAGAGCGGCCTGCTGCGGGTGCGGGAGTTCGCCATGAAGGACTCCTACAGCCTGGACATCGACGACGCCGGCCTGGACCGTGCCTTCGACCTGCACCAAGGCGCCTACACGCGCATCTTCGAGCGGATGGGCCTGCCCGCCATCGCCGTGGAGGCTTCCTCTGGGGCGATGGGCGGCAGCGCCAGCGTGGAGTTCATGGTGCCCTCCGACGCCGGCGAGGACGACATCGTGCGCTGCGCCTCCTGCGGCTACGCCGCCAACGTGGAGCGCGCCGTCGCCGTGGTGGCCCCGGTGGACGACCCGCCGGGGGGCACCCTGGAGCGTTTCGCCACGCCGGGCATCCGCACGATCGCAGCCCTGGCCGCCGCCGAGGCGGAGGCGCCGCCGCAGCGCCAAATCAAGACCATGGTGTATGTGCTGGACGGTCAAGTCACGCTGGTGCTGCTGCGCGGCGACCACAGCCTGAGCGAACAGAAGCTGCTGGATCGGACCGGGGCGGCTCAGGCGCGGCCGGCGGGGGCCGACGAGTGCGTGGCCGCCCTCGGCGCCTCACCGGGCAGCCTCGGCGCCGTCGGCGTGACGGACCTGCCGGTGCTGGCCGACGGCGCTCTAGAGGGCCGCAGCAACCTCACCACCGGCGCCAACGTGGACGACTTCCATTACCGGAGAGTGGACATCGAGCGGGATATCCGCGTGGGTGAATGGCTGGATCTGCGCCAGGTGCGCCACGGCGAGCCGTGTACCGCCTGCGGACGCCCGCTGGAGCTGTTGCGCTGCATCGAGACCGGCCACATCTTCAAGCTGGGCCGACGCTACGCCGAGGCCTTCGAGGCGACGGTCATGGACGCCGAGGGCGCCGCCCGCGTCCTCACGATGGGCAGCTATGGCATCGGCATCGGGCGGGCGATGGCGGCGGTGGCCGAGACCTATCACGATGAGCGCGGCCTCTGCTGGCCGGTGTCGGTGGCGCCCTACGACGTGGCGGTGGTGCCGCTGGCGGGCCGCGACGCTGCGGTCGGCGAGGTGGCCGAGCGCCTCTACGACGAGCTGTGCGGCCTCGGCACCGAGGTGATCCTCGACGACCGCGACGCCCGGCCCGGCGTGAAGTTCAGCGACATCGAGCTTGTCGGCATCCCCTACCGGGTGACCGTCGGCCCCCGCGGGCTGGCCAACGACGAAGTGGAGCTCACCGAGCGAGCCAGCGGGCAGACCGCCAACGTCCCCGTGGCCGAAGCCGCAGCCGCGGTCCGAACAGCCCGGGACGAAGCCCTCGCCGCCCTCTGACCCCGAAGGCAGCGGCCGAGAGTTCTCCGCAGATCGCCGCCCGCGCCAATCCACGGTCGCGCGGTCGGTGCCCGGAGCGGGATTCGAACCCACACGCTCTTGTCGAACCGAGGGGTTTAAGCCCTCTGCGTCTACCGATTCCGCCATCCGGGCCGCCGCTCACGCTAGCCCGTGAGCGGGCCAGAGCCCGCGGCGAACGCCAGCCCCACGGGCACCGCGGCCAGCGAGTCCAGGCCCCAGCCCGCCGTCACGCGGCTGTCACGGCGACCTCGACCAGCGAGGCCAGGCCCCGGCCCGCCTGCGCCGCGGCAAGCAGCTTGCTCTGGCCGTTCAGGCGGCTCGAGGGATTTCGGCGTTCGCTTGCAGCGGCAACTCCGGGCTCTCCGCAGGCGGTGCGGCGGCGTCGATGTCAGCGGTCGCCGCCCACAGTTCGTTGCGCGCCCGCGCCGCCTCCTGCGGCGGCAGGTCGTTGGCGTGTACCACCCCCTCGATCATGTCGGCCAGAACCGCCGCCCAGGCCCGGCCCCGGCTGCGCACCGACACCAGGACCGAGCCGTCGCCGGCCCGGCGGATGGTGCGGTCAACTCCGGCCACCCGCGGCGGCGTGCGGAACGAGGGCGCCTGCACCCCCAAGTCGGCGGCGGTGGCTGCCAGGCGCCGTCCCGCCTCGGCGAACCGCCAAACGTGTCTCTCACTCATGCCCCCAGTCTGCCCAGGGGGTGTGACAGGGTGCTTCGGCTAGCGGCGCAGGGTGCGGTGCAAAAGCCTGCCGTCGACGGGATCGACGGCGTAACCGCCCGACTCCAGGGCCGTGAGCCCCAGCAGCGGGATGGACTCGTCCTCCCCGAAGATGACGGTGCCGCCCACGACCCTGCCCATGAACTCGATGTCCGCCGTGGTCACCTCCACACTGAGCGCTCGACCGTCGGCTAGGATGTAGTCGCGGCTGTCCTTCGGCCGCAGGCCGATGGCCTCCAGATGCCGCCGCGGCACCTGGCTGTCGGTGGCGCCGGTGTCCACCAGGAAGCTCCCCTCCCAGCAACGATCCTGCTCAGCCGGGTTTCTGATCGTCACATCAACATGCGTCTCGCCCATGTCCTCGCTCCTCTCATCTCGACATGCATGCACCCGCGCGCGGCCGCTCGAGCGGCGGCTAGCGGCGAAGACGACGGGTCTTCTTGAGCCGACCGTCAACGGGGTCAACGTCGAAGCCGGTCGACTCCAGGGCCGTGAGCCCCAGCAGCGGCTCGGCTTCGTCCTCGCCGAAGATGATGGCTCCGCCAGTCACCGTGTCCATAAACTCGATCAGCGCCACAGTGACGTCGTCGCGAGACACTCGACCGTCGGCCAGGACGTACTCACGGTTGCTCACCGGACTCAGCCCGATGGCCTCCAGATGCCGCCGCGGCACCTGGCTGTCGGTGGCACCGGTGTCCACCAGGAAGCTCCCCTCCCAACAGCGACGCCGATCAGCAGGATTCCTGATCGTCACATCAACATGCGTCTCGCCCATGTCCTCGCTCCTCTCATCTCGACATGCTTGGACCCCACACGCGCGGCCGCTCGGGCACTGGCTAGCGGCGCAGGGTGCGGGTCTGCTTGAGTTTGCCGTCGACGGGGTCCACATCGAAGCCTGTGGACTCCAGGGCGGTGAGCCCCAGCAGCGGGATCGACTCGTCCTCGCCGAAGATGACGGTGCTCCCGCTAAAGGTCCCCTCGAACTCGATCCGGGCGACCGTACGGTCGCAGAGTTCGACCCGACCGTCGGCCAGGAGGTATTCCCGGCTGTCCAGCGGGCTGAGGCCGATCGCCTCGAGGTGCCGCCGCGGCACCTGGGTGTCGGTGGCACCGGTGTCCACCAGGAAGCTCCCCTCCCAGCAGCGATGCAGCTCGGCCGGGTTCCTGATTGTCACGTTGACGTGTGTCTCGCCCATTCCCTGGTTCCTTTCCCCCGCCGGTCGCGGGCGGTTGTCGGTTGATTCCTGGCGCCGGGCGTGGCGCTGCGACGGCCTGGGAGTTGAGGCGAACCCGGGGATCCGATCTCGCGATGTCCCGAGCCTAGTCCAGATAATGGTACACGGCAACTATTGGCAATATCTGATATATAATTGAATAGATCAACTTAGCTTCGATTGGTCCGCCCCACGGGCGACCCACCGTCTCGCCAGGCCTGCGGGGCCGGCCACTGCGCCCGCGAGCCTGGCCCAGAGTTCGGTTCTCGAATCGCACGCCGGAGCCATTGTCACACCCCCTCGACAGAATGAGAACATGAGTACACAGCTACTGCTCTTCAACGAGACGGCGGTTCGAGAACCGATCGCAGGACGCGGCCAGCAGGCTGCTGCGTGGGCGCTCGATGAGGAGACCAGGGCCATCGGGCGCCGCCACGTGGCCGAGGCCCGGGCCATCCTGCGAGCCCGCCGCACGGCGGCCGGACGAGCGAGCCTGCCGCGGTCCGGCGAGCGGCCGGCGGCCTGATCCGGTGCGGCTCTTAGCCGCTCGCCCAGGGCGGGACGTCCGGAGTCCGGCGAGGATGACCCCGTGAGGCGTCACGCGGTGCGGCACGCCATGAGACCCCAGGGAGGGGACGTCCATCGCTCGCCGAAGCGGCGTCGCCGCGGCGACCCGCGGACGGGCTGCGGTGCGGCGGTCGGGGCTGTGGTGGTCGCGGCTGGTCTGCTTGGTGGGTGCTGGGGCGGCGGGGCCGACTCGGGCGCACCCGGCGCAGAGTCCCCCAGCGCGGGCGTTGTGCTGGCCGAGTTGAACGTCGCGGCGATCCGCGACCGCCACCCCACGTCCCTGTTCGGAATCCCCCCGGCAGCGGCGCGCGCCGAGATCCGTCGGGTGCTCGACGGCGACACAGTCGAGGCCGTCTTCGCCGACGGAGGCAGCGAGATCATCCGCCTGATCGGCATCGACACGCCTGAGAAACCCGGCGGTCACCTGCCAGCGGAGTGCTTCGGCGCCGAGGCCGGCGCCTTCACCGCCGCCCTGGTGCCGCCGGGCACGCCGGTGCTGCTGACCGGCGGCAGCGAGCCCCGCGACGTCTACGACCGTCTGCTGGCATACGTCCACCGCGCCTCCGACGGACTACTGGTGAACATGGCGATCGCCCGGGAGGGCTACGCCGAGGCCCTCTCGATCCCGCCCAACACCGACTACGCCACGCAGTTCGCAGCCGCCGTCGACGCGGCCCGCGCCGAGAACCTCGGACTCTGGGCGGCCTGCGGCGGCGCCGACACCCCGCTGCCCGAATGAGAGGAGCCGCCATCGAGTAGCGCGAGAAGACTTGCGAGCAGTGCGCAATGGCTTGGCGCCAACGGACTGAAGGGAGCGGGCGGGGCCGAGGCAACGCCGGTGCCGCCGAGTGAGGGGCGGCGCATCGCCCCAGTTCTCGGGCGACCTCGGCCAGACTCGCGAGCGAGCGCCAGGACGGGCTGGCTCAGGCGAGTCGCGGGTAGGGTCGCTGCTGTGGCGACCCTGGTCGAACGGCTCGGCTACACCGCCGACGCCAGGCTGCTGATCATCACCTGTGAGAACCTGGGCTGCGCGCACGCCACCAACGTGGGTGCCTACGACGTGCTGCGTGCCGGCGTCGGCACCAGCGCCTCGTTGATGGTGCCCTGCCCGTGGGCGCGGGAGGCCGCCGCCGCGTACCGGGGAGAGGACGTGGGCGTCAACCTCACCCTCAACGCGCCGTTCGAGCGGTACCGCTGGGGGCCCATCACGCTGGCGCCCTCGCTGCTCGACGGCGACGGCGGGTTCCCCCGCACCGCCAACGACCTCTGGGACCACGCCGACACCGACGAGGTGCGCCGGGAGTGCCGGGCGCAGATCGAGCGGGCCATCCTGTGGGGGTTCGACGTCAACCACCTCGGCACCCAGCTCGACGCCCTCAACGCTCGGCCCGAGTTCTTCGACGTGTACCTGGAGCTGGCCACCGAGTTTGAGCTGCCGCTGCGGCTGCAGAGCGGCGACAGCGAGCCCGCCTACGGCTTCCCGTTCCGCCGGCGCGCCGCCGAGCACGGCGTGCTCAGCCCCGACCGAGTGCTGCGCCCGCGCACCGCCGAGGTGCTGGAACAGGCTCTTGCCGAGATCGAGCCGGGCGTGACCGAGCTGGTTGTCAATCCCGCCATCGAGACCCCCGAGCTGCGGGCCGCGTATCCCGGATGGAACGACTGGGCCAGCCAGCACGAACTGCTCGTCGACGCCGCGTCGATTCCGAAACTGCTGGAGCGCACCGGCGTCACCAGGATCGGCTACCGCGCCCTGCGCGACGCGCAGACGGCAAGCCGCGCCTGAGCGCGACAGAGCCGAGCCCGAGCGCCGCCTCGGCCGCAGCGAGCCCGCAAAACGCAACCAAGAGGTCCCGTCACATGAACCAGGTCAAAGCGAAACTGCACAACGGCGAGTGCGCCATCGGGGCTTGGCTGTCGATCCCCTCGCCGGTGACGGCGGAGATCATCGGGCGGGCCGGTTTCGACTACGCCTGCGTCGACCTGCAGCACGGCATGGTCGACTACGCCGACGCCCTGGCCATGTACCAGGCCATCGAAGCGGGTGACAGCGTGCCGTTCGCCCGCGTCACCTGGAACGAGCCGGGCGTCATCGGGCGGATGCTCGACCTGGGCGCCGGCGGGGTGATCATCCCCATGGTCAACAACCGCGCCGACGCCGAGGCTGCCGTCGCCTCCTGCCGCTACGCCCCCGTCGGGCGTCGCAGCGTGGGCCCCACCCGCGTCCGAATCGGCCGGCCCGACTACTTCGACGGTGCCGACGACTACGTGCTCTGCGTTCCCATGATCGAGACCGCCGAGGCCGTCGACAACATCGACGACATCCTCGACGTAGACGGCATCGACGCCGTCTACGTCGGCCCGTCGGATCTGGCGGTGTCCATGGGCGTCGGCGGGCCGGGGCTGCACAACGACCACCCCGACTTCAGCGAAGCCCTGGCCGCTGTCGTGGCGAGCTGCCGTCGCCACGACGTCATCCCCGGCATCCACACCAACGTGGACCTCACAGCGAGGCGCCAAGAGGAGGGGTTCCGCCTCATGACCGTGCTCATCGACGTGCCCACCCTGCAGGGCGCCGTCGGCACCCAACTGGCCGAGGCCCGCGCCCGCATCACGCGCTGAACACCGGGCCGGCGGGCCACCGAGATCATCCGACGGCTGTCCCTTGCAGATAGCGTGATCGGGTTCGTTTCGCATCCTCGGCAAACGGTCCCGCCGTCGAGTGCGTAGCGTCCGACGGAAGGCAGCCGGGTCGCCGGCTTAGCGGACGCCAAGGGAGAGCACACATGACTGGATCCGTCCGACGTTTCGCCCTTGTCCTCGGTCTCGTGGGCATCCTCGGGCTCACGGCCACCTCGACTGTGACCGGCCACGGCGAGGAGCACGAGGGGCCGAGTTTCGACGTGCAGGTGCTGAAGGATCCCGTGGAGGGCTGGAACATCCTCATCGTGACCGAGGTGCGCTTCGCCCCGGAGAATGTCTCTACCGGCCACGTCGAAGGCGAGGGCCACGCCCACGTCTACGTGGACGGGGTCAAGGTGAGCCGCATCTACGGCATGTGGCACTACCTCGGCGATCTAGCGCCCGGCGAGCACGAGATCCGCATCGAGCTCTCCAACAACGACCACACGCCGATTACCACGGGCGAACATGTCCTCGAGCAGATCGTCACGGTCCAACAGCCCGAACCGGCGGGCCCCGTGGCGACACCCGAGCCGCGTGAGGTTCGGTCCGACCTGCCGATCCCCTCAGTCAGCGCCGAGGCGGTGCATGATCCCGCCGGCGGCTTCAACCTGCGGATCGCCGTGGAAAACTTCGACCTCGCCCCCGTGAAGGCCTCCCGCGACCCGGTCGACGGGGAGGGTCACGCTCGACTCGCCATCAACGGCGAGAGGGTCACCCGCATCTACGAGGAGTGGACCCAGATCACCGGTCTCGAAGCGGGGCAGCACGAGATCACCGTGGCGCTCGTGGCCAACGACCATGCCCCGCTCACCCACGACGGCGAGCCGATCCAGGCCACCTTCACGCTCGACGCCACCGCGGAGCTCTTGGCCGACAGCGGCGAGCACCACCACGACGCCGGCAGCGGCAACATGGGCGACCATGAGCACAGCGACGAAATGGACATGGGCGACGGCGACCATGCCGACGACGCCGACATGAGCGACATGGACATGGGCGACGAGCAGCCGATGCATGACCTGGCGACCGGCTGAGGCACGCTCGGCGCCTCGACCCCAGGAGTCCGCCATGGGCAATGCGGTCATTCTCGCCACCGCCCGCACCCCCATTGGGCGGGCCTTCAAAGGCTCGCTCGTACACGAGAGGCCCGACGAGCTGTCGGCTTTCGTCATCGCCGACTTGCTGGCGAAGGTGCCCGCCGCAGATCCCGCCGACGTCGAAGATGTGCTCTGGGGTTGCGGCCAGCCCGCCGGCGAGGCCGGCTACAACCTCGCCCGGGTGGCTGGCGTCCTCGCGGGCCTGCGGGCCCCCGGCGTGACGGTGAACCGCTACTGCTCCTCGTCGCTGCAGACCATCCGGATGGCCGCCCACGCCATCGCCGCCGGCGAGGGCGACTGCTTCGTGGCAGGCGGCGTGGAGTGCGTCAGCCGATTCGCCGCGGGGATGGCCGACGACATGGCCGACACCCGCAACGCCCGGTTCGCCGAGGCCGAGGCCCGAACCGCCGACCGGGCCGAGGGCGGGCAGGCCGCCTGGTCTCCCCGGGCGGGCCTCCCGGACGTCTACATCGCCATGGGACAGACCGCCGAGAACGTGGCCGAACTCAAGGGTGTGTCCCGCCAGCGTCAGGACGAGTTCGCCTGCCTCTCCCAGAACCGGGCCGAAGCGGCACGGGACCGCGGCCTCTTCGAGCGTGAGATCACGCCCTACCCGCTTCCCGACGGCCGGCTGGTTGCCCAAGACGACGGCATCCGCGCCGGGACCACGCTGGAGCGCCTGGCCGACCTGCTCCCGGTGTTCCGCCCCGACGGCACCGTCACCGCCGGCAACTGCTGTCCGCTGAACGACGGCGCCGCGGCCACCCTGGTAACCAGCGCCGAACGCGCCGCCGAGTTGGGCGTGACGCCTCTGGCGCGCATCGTTGCCAGCGGCGTCTCGGCTCTGGATCCCGAGATCATGGGCCTCGGGCCCGTGGACGCCTCCCGTCAGGCACTGGACCGGGCGGGCATGACGATCAGCGACATCGATCAGGTGGAGATCAACGAGGCCTTCGCGGCCCAGGTGATCGCCTCGGCGGACGAGTTGGGAATCGACTGGGAGAAGCTGAATCCCAACGGCGGCGCCATCGCCCTGGGCCATCCCTTCGGCATGACCGGCAGCCGCATCATGGGCACGCTGCTGAACGGGCTGGAGGATGCCGACGGGGAGATCGGGCTCGCGACCATGTGCGTGGGCGGCGGCCAAGGCATGGCGATGATCGTGCAGCGCCTCCGCTGAGACGCCGCCACTGGCGCCGCTCAGCCGTTACGGGGGATCGACCGCCTCGGACTGCGCCGCGGGCGCTTCAGACACCCCCGGCTCGGCGGGCGACTCCAGTCCGAGCTGTGCGGTGGCCTCTAGGGCGAAGAGGTTCTCCGGCGAGCAGTCGAAGCTGCCGGGCTGCGCCGGATGGAACCGGTAGAGGTTCCCGTCTGAGGCCCCCATCACCACGCCGCACGGGCTGGGCTCGCCGGTGCCGGGGTCCGTGGGGGCGTGCAGCCCGTGACCGTGCCAGTTCACGATCCCCGCCGCTGCCGCCGCGACCGCCGAGGGGGTGAGCGCCGCGGGATCCTCGGTGGGGGTCCCCGCCCCGACCGCCCGCCGCACCGCCTCCTCGAACAGCCGGGCGGCTGCCCACGCGGCGACTCCCTGCAGGTCCGGTGTGGCCTGCGGGTCCACGACCGCTAGCCATTGGCGGTAGACGGCCAGCTCGGGGCTGTAGCCCTCCTCGCGCAGCGGCAGGTACGGGCTCCAGATCAACACGCCGTCGGCGGCGTCGCCGGCAGCCGCGAGGAACTGGGCGCTGGCGCAGGCGCTGGAGCAGTTCACGCCGACGCTCCAGCCGAGGTCCTGCAGCCCGCCGAGCAGGTCCAGCAGGCTCTGAGTGTCGCCGTCCCACAGGACGTGGTGGACGCCGAGGGCCGCCATGTCGGCCGCATACGGGGCGAGGCTCTCGGTGATCGCCACCGACGGGTCATAGACCAGCTCGAACCCCAAGCCGCGGGCAGCCTCTGCTGTGCGCTCGGCAGCGATGACCGACACCGGGAAGTCCACGAAGAAGGTGGCCGTGGAACGGATCCGCACCGGCTGGCGCGCCGCCACCCAGCGCAGCGCCCCCGCGTCAGCAAAGTCGTTGGAGACCGGGACGGCCTGGAAGGTGCGCGGCGAGGCGGCCCGGCGGGGCGAATGGACCCGCGCCGGGAAGTCCACCAGGTCGCAGTCAGGTGCGGCCAGCAGCTCGACGCCCTCGTCGTCGAGGAGCGCGTCGCTGCCCACGAGGGCGAACACCCCTCCGGCGCAAGCCTCGGCCAGGACCGCTTCGTGACCGAACAGCCCGGCGTCGAGGGTCACCAGCTCCACGCTGCGCCCCGCCAATCCCCCGGCGGCGTTCACCGCCTCGGCCCACGCCAGCATCGCCAACTCCACCGAGGCGGACCGACCGTCGGCCACGCCCCCGGTCTGCAGGTCGGCGATCACGGCCACGCGCAGCGGCGAGGCGTCCGAGCCCGAAGCCGAAGCGTCCGGCGGCTCGGACTCTGCGGGGGCCTCGGCGGCCGGCGGCGGCTCCGGAGGCGCCGGGGGGACCACTTCGCCGGCGGGCGCCACGCCGGGGGCAGGCTGCGGCGGTGCCGAGGGCGGCTCGGGTTGCTCGGGCGGCTCGGGACTCGGCGCAGGCGGCGACTCCGAGGGCGTGCCAGCGGCCTCGCCGGCCGGCGGGGCCCCCTCGGGCTCGGCGGCCCGCGACCCTAAGGGCACCGTCGTCGTGGTGTTCGGCACGCCCACAGTCAAGTCAGGCTCGGCGCAGGCCGCGGCCAGCAACGCCGCAGCGACGCCAGCGGCGACAAGCGGAGCGAACCGGCGCAGGAGGCAGACCATGCTGGGAGCCTAGGCAGCGCGCCGGGGGGCGGATTCCCGTCGGCGCGCCGGGCCGGCTAGGAGAAGATCAGCACGGCAGCACAGGCTCAGCCCTGGCCGCCGGAGGCCTCCTGCACCGACTGCTTGCCAGCGCTGATCCACGGCATCATGGCCCGCAGCCGCCGGCCCACCTGCTCGATCGGGTGCTCCCGGCCGGCGGCCTCCAGCGCCCGGAAGCGCTCGCGGCTGCGGCTCTCGGCGATCCACTCCGAAGCGAAGGCGCCGGACTGCACCTCGTCGAGGATCTGGCGCATGGTGGCCCGCACGTGGTCGTCCACCATGCGCGGCCCCCGGGTCAGGTCGCCGTACTCGGCGGTGTCGGAGACCGAGTAGCGCATCCCGCCGATCCCCTCCTCGTACATGAGGTCCACGATCAGCTTCAGCTCGTGCAGGCACTCGAAGTACGCCACCTCCGGCTGGTAGCCGGCCTCGACGAGGGTCTCGAAGGCGGCCTGGGTGAGCGCCGTCAGCCCGCCGCACAGCACCACCTGCTCGCCGAACAGGTCGGTCTCGCATTCCTCGGTGAAGGTCGTCTCGATCACGCCGGCCTGGGCGCCGCCGATGGCGTCGGCGTAGGCGAGCGCGGTCTGGCGGGCATGACCCGTGGCGTCCTGCTCCACGGCGATCAGGCACGGCACCCCGCCGCCCTCCACGAAGGTCCGCCGCACCAGGTGGCCGGGGCCTTTCGGCGCCACCATGGCCACGTCGATGCCCGCCGGCGGCACGATGCAGTCGAAGCGGATGTTGAACCCGTGGGCAAAGTAGAGCGCGTCGCCGGGCGCCTGATTCGGCGCTACCGCCTCGCTGTAGATCTCCGCCTGCAGCGTGTCGGGCAGCAGCATCATGACCAAGTCAGACTCGGCGGTCGCGTCGGCCATCGACATCACCCGCACCCCGGCCTCGGCAGCCTTGACGGCGGACGCCGAACCCTCTCGCAGGCCAACCCGCACGTCGATGCCGGAGTCCTTCAGGTTCAGGGTGTGGGCGTGGCCCTGGGAGCCGTAGCCCAGGATCGCCACCTTGCGGTCGGAAATGAAGCTGCGGTCACAGTCAGCGGAGTAGTACATGGTGGCGGCCATCGGGGCTCCTTGTGTCGTCGTTCCTCGTGCTCGGGGGGGATCGGCGCGGCGGGGGGCCTCAGAACTCCCCAACCTCGCCGCCGGCCTTGGCCAGGCGAGGCAGGGCCACCTTGCCGGTGCGCTGCAGCTCCACGATTCCGTAGGGGCGCAGCAGGCTCTCGAAGTCGTCCACCCGGTTCGGGCCGCCGGACATCGACACCATCAGCTTGTCGGGCCCGACGTTCAGCACCCGCCCGTCGAAGATGCGCACGAGGTCCATGATCTGGCCGCGCGTCTCGGCGGCGGCGTTGACCGTCACCACCAGCAGTTCCCGCTCGACGGACTCCGCCGGCGGCAGCTCCCGGATGCTCACCACGTTGATGAGCTTGTCGAGCTGGTTGATTACCTGCTCCAGCGGCGCCGACTCGGCGTCGGTCGCCAGGGTGATCCGGCTCAGGCGAGGATCGTCGGTGGGCGCCACGGCCAGGGACTCGATGTTGAAGCCCCGCCGGGCGAACAGGCCGGCCACGCGGGCCAGCACGCCCGCCTTGTTCTCCACGAGCACCACGAGGGTGTGGTGGCGCTTGGTCGGGGCCATGATCGATCTGCGTGCTCAGCCCGGCGCTAGCGGGGTGGGGGTTGCTGGGACGGGTCCAGCACGATGTCGTCGTTGGAGGCGCCGGCGGGCACCATCGGGAACACCTTCTCGGTGGTGTCGATGCGGAAGTCGATCACCACGCTGCGGTCGTCGATCTCGTTGGCCTTGTCGATGGCGGGGCGCACCTCTTCTGGGTGCTCGATGCGCATCGCCACACAGCCCATGGCCTCGGCCCAGCCCTTGTAGTCGGGCAGGTCCGGCGAGAGGTACACCTCGGAGTAGCGCTCGCCGTAGAACATCTCCTGCCACTGGCGCACCATGCCCAGGTAGGCGTTGTTCAAGATGGCCACCTTGATGGGGATGCGCTCGGTGTTGGCGGTGACCAGCTCCTGTGCGGTCATCTGGAAGCAGCCGTCGCCGTCCACCGCCCAGACCATGCGGTCGGGTCGCCCGGCTTTGGCGCCGATGGCCGCCGGCACGGCGTAGCCCATGGTGCCGAGGCCGCCGGAGTTGATCCAGGTGTAGGGGTGGTTGAAGCGCCAGTACTGGCTAGCCCACATCTGATGCTGGCCCACCCCGGCGCACACGACGGTGTCGCTGGGGGTGGCGTCGCGCAGCTGCTCCAGCACGAACTGCGGCTTCAGCGCCTCGCCCGGCTCACCGGCGGCGTAGACCAGCGGGTAGCGCTGCTGCCAGTCGGCGATGGTCTCGTGCCACTGGCGGCGGTCGGCCTGCGCCTCAGCGCCGCCGCGTGCCGCCACGGCCGCGCTGAGCGCCTCGATGCCCACACGGCAGTCCGCCACGATGGCGACGTCGGCCCGGCGAACCTTGTGGATCTCAGCGGGGTCGATGTCCATGTGGATGATCTTGGCGTCGGGGGCGAAGGCGCCCACCTTGCCGGTCACGCGGTCGTCGAAGCGGGCGCCGAGGGTGATCAGCAGGTCGGCCCGCTGCATGGCGGTGACCGCGGTGTAGTTGCCGTGCATCCCGGGCATGCCGAGGCACAGCGGGTGGTCATCGGGGAACCCGCCCCGGTTCATCAGCGTCGTCACTACCGGTATCTGCACCAGCTCGGCGAAGCGCAGCAGGGCCTCGGCGGCACGCGACTTGAGGATCCCCCCGCCGGAGTAGATGACCGGCCGGCGGGCCGCGCCGATCAGTTCGGCGGCGGCCGCCACCGCTGCGGCGTCCGGCTCGGTGCGCGGCCGGTAGCCGGGCAGGTCGTGGCTGTCGGGCTCGTACCACTCGAGGGCCGAACGCGGGTTGCGGGGATCGACGATGCACTTCGGGATGTCCACGAGGACCGGCCCCGGACGCCCGGTGGTGGCGATGTGGAAGGCGTCGTGGATCACTTGGGGCAGATCCTGCGCCGCCGCCACCAGGAAGTTGTGTTTGGTGACCGACATGGTGATGCCGGTGGTGTCGCACTCCTGGAAGGCGTCGGTGCCGATGGCGGCGTAGGGGACCTGCCCGGTGATGACCACCAGCGGGACCGAGTCCATGTAGGCGTCGCACAGCGGGGTCACGATGTTGGTGGCGCCGGGGCCGCTGGTCACCATCGCCACCCCGGGCCGGCCGGTGGCCTGGGCGTAGCCCTGCGCCATGTGCCCGGCGCCCTGCTCGTGGCGGACCAGCACATGGCGGATCGTGGAGTCGATGAGCGGGTCGTAGGCCGGCAGGATCGCCCCGCCCGGCAGCCCGAACACGATCTCCACGCCTTGGCGCTCGAGGCTGCGCATTAGGGCCTGGCCGCCGTTCAGCTTCATAGTTCGCCTTCTCTCGGATTTCGACGTGTCGCGGGGTTCGTTTCGGCTGGGTTCGCCTTGTCTGGGGTTCGCGGCGCCGGCTGCCGCAGGATGCCCCCTCGGGATCGCTCCAAAATGTCAACGACCTCCCCGGCGGGAGGTCATGGGAGCGCGCCGCGGGGCCACGCGCTCAGCGGAGTACGAGTACCTGGTGTCGCCTCGTCACGCAGGTGAGTATAGCCCTCGGGGCAGACCCCAACCCCCGCGCGGGGCCTTCAGGCTTCGGTGATGGCGCCCTTGTTGGCGCCCTGGGCCAGCCGGGCGTACTTGGCTAGGAAGCCCGACGTATAGCGGGGCGGCGGCGCCTTCCAGTCGGCTCGGCGCTCGGCTAGGACCTCTTCGGATACCAGCAGGTCGATGCTGTGGGTGCGCACGCCGATGCGGATGCGGTCTCCTTCGGCCACGAGGGCGAGGGGGCCGCCGTCGGAGGCCTCCGGCGCCACATGGCCCACACAGAACCCGTGGGTTCCCCCCGAGAAGCGTCCGTCGGTCACCAGGGCGGCGTCGGCGCCCCGCCCCGCCCCTTTCATGGCCCCGGTGATGGCGAGCATCTCGCGCATGCCGGGCCCGCCCTTGGGACCCTCGTAGCGGAGCACCACCACGTCGCCGGGATTGATCCCGCCCGCCAGCACCGTCTCCATGGCGGCGTCCTCGCCGTCGAAGACCCGCGCCGGTCCCTCGAAGTGATCGGTGTCGAGGCCCGCCACCTTCACGACCGCCCCCGACGGCGCCAGGCTGCCGGAGAGCACGGCGATGCCGCCGATGGCGTGGATCGGGTCGTCGAAGCGGTGGACGACCTCGCCGTCGGCTGCGGGCGGATCCAGCGCCGCCAGGTTCTCCGCCACGGTCCGCCCGGTGACAGTTACCTCCTCGCCGTGCAGCAGGCCCTCTTCGGCCAGCAGGCGCAAGACGACGGGTATGCCGCCGATCCGGTCGATGTCGGCCATGTGGTAGCGGCCGTGCGGCTTGGTGTCGGCCAGGTGGGGCACTCTCGCCGCCACCTTGTTGAAGTCCTCCAGCGCCAGATCCACCCGCGCCTCATAGGCGATGGCGAGCAGGTGCAGCACCGCGTTGGTGGAGCCGCCGAGCGCCATGACCAGGGCGATGGCGTTCTCGAAGGCTCCCTTGGTCAGGATGTGGCGGGGGCGGATACCGGCCCGCAGCAGGTCGATTACCGCCTCGCCGCTGGCGCGGGCGATGTCGTCGCGGCGGCTGTCGGGCGCCGCCGGTGAGGCGCTGCCTGGCAGCGACATGCCGAGGCCCTCCCCCACCGCCGCCATGGTGTTGGCGGTGAACATGCCGGCGCAGGAACCCTCACTCGGGCAGGCGCTGCGCTCGATGGTGTCCAACTCCTCGGCGTCGATGGCCCCCACGGCGTGGGCGCCGACCGCCTCGAACACGTTGACCACGTCGATGGCGCGGCCCCGGTGCGTGCCGGGTCGGATGGAGCCGCCGTAGACGAACACGCTGGGCAGGTTCAGCCGGGCGGAGGCCATGAGCATGCCGGGCAGCGACTTGTCGCAGCCGGCGAAGCTGACGAGGGCGTCGAGGCGCTCGGCGTGCATGACCGCCTCGACGGAGTCGGCGATGATCTCCCGGCTCACGAGCGACGCCCGCATCCCTTCGTGGCCCATAGAGATGGCGTCGCTGACGGCGATGGTGTTGAACTCGATCGGGAAGCCGCCGGCGGAGCGCACGCCCTCCTTGGCGCCTCGGGCCAGGCGCGCCAGCGGCAGGTTGCAGGGGGTGACTTCGTTCCAGGACGAGGCCACCCCCACCTGTGGCTTGGACCAGTCGTCGTCGGTCATCCCGACGGCCCGGAGCATGGCCCGCGCGGGTGCCCGCTCGGGTCCGGACGTCACGTCATGGCTGCGGATCTTCAGGTCTTCGCTCATGCGGCGCAGCCTACGCGCTCCCCAAGCGCCGCTGCCCAGCGCAACCTGCTGGAGGGTTGCCACACGAAGTCCCGCGGTTAGCCTGCTCGCAAGTCTAACCGCTGGGAGAAGCCATGGCGCACAGCATCACCATCAAGTACTGCACGGCTTGAGATTATTCTGACCGCGCCGTGAGCGCGGCCTCAGAGTTGCTCGGCGCCTACCAACACGTGATCAGCGAATTGCGTATCGTCGGCGGCGGGGGCGGCGTCTTCGACGTCACCGTGGACGGCGAGTTGATCTTCTCCAAGCACGCCAGCGCCGACCGCTTCCCCGAACCCGACGAGTTGGCCCGCTCACTGGCCGGCCTCGTCGCACCAGGCACCCGTCGCTACGGAACCTGAGCGCCGGGCGGCGCCCGTAGGGAGGCCGGCGATGTCACGACAGGGCACTAGAGCGGTGGAGATCGTGGACGTCTCGCCCCGTGACGGCCTCCAGAGCGACGCTGCGATGGTCTCCACCGAGGCGAAGGCAGAACTGATCGGCCGGCTCGTCGAGGCCGGCATTCGGCGCTTGGAGGCGACGAGCTTCGTACACCCCGGGCGGGTGCCGCAGATGGCCGACGCCGAAGCCCTCATGGAGGCGCTGCCTCGGCCCGACGGCGTCACCTACATCGGCCTGGTCATGAACCGGCGCGGGCTCGACCGGGCGCTCGCTGCCGGGGTGGACGAGGTCAACGCCGTGGTGGTCTGCTCGGACACCTTCTGCGAGGCCAACCAGGGCACGACTACCGCCGAGGCCCTGGCCGTCTGGGCGGAACTGGCCGCGGCCGCCCGGGTGGGCGGCGTGGCCGCCAGCGTCACGCTTTCCGCCGCGTTCGGCTGCCCCTACGAGGGCGAGGTCCCCGTCGAGCGGCTCGCGGCGGTGGCCGCCGAGGCGGCCTGCAGCAACCCGGCCGAGATCGCCATCGCCGACACCATCGGCGTAGCTGTGCCGCCGGAGGTCACCGAGCGGCTGGGCGCCGTGCGGGAGGCGGTGGGGGGCGACATCCGGCTGCGGGCGCACTTCCACAACACCCGCAACACCGGCTTCGCCAACGCCGTGGCCGCCGTCGACGCCGATGTCGACGTGCTCGACGCCAGCCTCGGCGGCATCGGGGGCTGCCCCTTCGCGCCGGCCGCCACCGGCAATATCGCCACCGAGGACCTCGTCTACCTGCTGGACCGCATGGGCGTGGCGACCGGCGTCTCCCTGGAATCCCTGTGCCGCTCAGCGCTCTGGCTCGAAGAACTGCTGGGGCGCCCGGTGCCGGGCTACCTCTCCAAGGCGGGCGGCTTCCCCCCAGCTCACAGCGCGCGTCAAGGTAGATCCTGAACACGCCGGCCGCCCCTCCCCCGGTGTGTGCGGGGGAGGGGCGGCGGGGGGCGGTTCAGTCGTTGTCGATGATGGTGCCTGTTGCGGTTCCGTGGGCGATGGTGGCGCCGTCGGCGCCCGTCAGGTCGACGGACAGGGTCTCGCCGCCCTCGCGGATGCCGTCGTCCTTCACGTTGGCGCCGATCGTAGCGGACGTGTAGCCCGCCCAGATGGTGACCTCGCCGGCGCCGCCCCAGTAGTCCACGCCGTTGATGGCCGTGCCCGGGCGAATCACGTAGCGGACGGTCACGTCCTCGTCCGAGGCCCTGCTCAGCGTGACCCGGAACTCCAGCACGGAGAGGAAGCCGAACACGCCCTCGACGATCGAGCCGTCCGCGACGGAGACCTCCGGCAGGTCCGTCGGCGGCGGGTCGTCGTCGTCGGCCACGTTCACCGTGGCGGTGCCGGCGCCGCCGGCGACGGTGTAGCCGTCGCCCGCCTCGACGGCGACGCTGACCGAGCCGTTCGGCTCGTCGGCGTCGTCGTCGGTCGTGGAGACGGTCAGCACAACGCTTCCGCTGGTCGGGACCGTCACCGTGCGAGAGCCGGTCGCGGCGCCGTGGTCGCCGTCCTGGCTGACCGTCACGTTGACCGTCAGCGGCGCGGCGGGCGCGGGGCTGGCGGTGACGGTGAAGCTCGCCGCGCCGCCCTCGGCCACGCCCGAACCGGCGGCGACGCTGACCTCGGGGGTCTGCGGCGGCGGGTCGTCGTCGTCGGCCACGTTCACCTTGGCCGCGCCCTGCGTGGCGGAGACGGTGTAGCCGTCGCCCGCCTCGACGGCGACGCTGACCGAGCCGTCGGGCTCGTCGGCGTCGTCGTCGCTCGTGGAGACAGTCAGCACAACGCTGCCGCTCGCGGGGACGGTGACGGTTCGGGCGCCTGTGGTCGCGCCGTGGTCGCCGTCCTGGCTGACCGTCACGTTGACGGTCAAGTCGGCGGCGGGCGCGGGGCTGGCGGTGACGGTGAAGCCGGCGTC
>VXNF01000078.1 GCA_009840735.1 Acidimicrobiia bacterium
CCACCAACCCCATCCTCCGAAACTGAACACCGCCGCGGTCCCCCATTACGACGCTGGGCCCGTGGCCCTGACGGGGCGGCACGGAATTGAGATTGATTCTTGAGTGTTTTGGTCGGGAATCGGTTAGCCTGCGCTGGCCAGCTGACCGCCGGCGACGTGTCCCGCACCGCAGAATCGGAGGATCCGCCATGTCTGAGACAGCCAAGATGCTCGAAGCCAACGCCGCCTACGTCGACGGTTTCGCCGACGGCAACAAGCCCATGCCCCCGGCCCGGTCGGTGGCGGCGGTGGTGTGCATGGACGCCCGCATCCACCCGTCGGAGATGCTGGGGCTTACCCTCGGTGACGCCCACGTGATCCGCAACGCCGGCGGGCGCGTCTCCGACGACGCCATCCGCTCGCTCATCATCTCCTCGACCCTGCTGGGCACCAAGGAGTTCATGGTCGTACACCACACCGACTGCGGCATGGTCACCTTCTCCAACGACGACCTGCGGGGCATCTTGGCCGAGCGGCGCGGCAGCGACGCCGGCGACATCGACTTCCTGCCCTTCAGCGACCTCGAGCAGAGCGTGCGCGACGATGTGGCCACCATCAAGGCCTGCGAGCACATCGACTCGTCGATCCCCGTGCGGGGCTTCATCTACGACGTGGACACCGGCGCCCTCAACGAGGTGAACTGACCCCGAGGTCGCCCGCCGAGCCAACCGGTACGGCGCGCCGAATCCCGTTCGCCGTACCGGAACAGCACCGGAATAGCAGTCGACGGGGAGCGAATTGCTCAGACGACGGTCGCCGTCTCCAGCTGGCTGTGGCGGGCGAGCACGTCGAAGTCACGGTCCGCGTGGAGCACAGGCGTGCCGTTCCGCAGGGCGGTCGCGGCGATCAAACAGTCGATGAGTTTGCGAACTGTCTCGCCGCCGCTGCGGCACGCTCGGTAGAGAAGCGCGGCGTGGTCATAGTCGTCAGGCAGTGTCGGCAGCGTCACGGCCCGTGCCAGCAGCCGGCGAAGACTCTGGAGATGCATCTCGTCGCGAGCCCCCGCCAACACCTCCATGCGAATGGCGTCGCAGATGGCGATGTCCGCGTCGAGCAGCTCCTCCACCCTGGTGCAGACGCCGCTGGCCGTGTCGCGCAGAAACTCCACCCAGGCCGAGGTGTCGATGAGAATCACGAAGAGCGAGACGCCCGCAGGTCGTCAAGATCGCCATGCCAGCCCGAACCTCGCATCGCCCGAGCCTCATCGAGATCAAGGGGCTCCGCGGCGAGCCTCCGCAACGCGAGGTTGATCGCCTCCCGCTTCGTCTCGAGACGGTATTGCCGCATCACCGCGGCGCAGGCCTCGTCGTCGATGTCCACATTTGTACGACTCATACACCTAGCATACACCGCACCACGCGACGCGAGGAGTCTCCGGCGGCTCAACGTGGCGGACGCGGACCGTCACCGGGCCGCGGACCGTTTCGGCGGTCGGCGCACCCTCGGCGCGCACGGCTAGGTTGGGGCCTTCATGGCGGCGCAGCAGTGGAACCCGGCCGTCGACCCGGTGCTCTGCGACCCTTTCCGGGCGCCCGACCGGCACTGGGCGCTGGACGAGCAGGGCCGCGCCCGCAGCGACACCGCCCCGCTGGCGGGCCGGCGGGCGCCGCTGCGCATCACGGTCCCCCACGACGCCAAGGCCGCCCCGCAGCTGAGCCTGGCCCTCGCTGACCGAGCCGTCAACAAGCCGGTCATGGACATACGCACCGCGGTGGGCGCCTGGCGGGCCGACGGCTACCAGGGCGTCACCGCCACAACCCGGCGGCTGCTGCAGCACTGGGCCGACGCCGAGGCCATGCGCCTGCGACCGTTCTTCGCCCAGCGCGAGGCCGTCGAGACGTTCATCTGGCTGCGCGAGGTCGCCAGCCGCCGAACTCCGGAGCGGCGCGAACTGGAGGCGGCGGCGCGGGCGCACAACGACGGGATCGTGCGGTTCTGCGCCAAGATGGCCACGGGCACGGGCAAGACCGCGGTCATGGCGATGGTGATCTGCTGGCAGACCCTCAACGCGGCGCACTCGCGGCGCACCCGCAACGTGATGCACACCGACCGCTTCGTGGTGTTCGCGCCCGGCCACACGGTGCGCCGCCGGCTGGCCGTGCTGGCGCCCTCGGCGGCGGGGAACGTCTACGACGAGATGGGCCTCGTGCCCGCCGACCTGCGCCGGCGGCTGAACCGGGCGAGGGTGCGGGTGGTGAACTATCAGGCCTTCACCCAGCGCGACCTCATCGACGACGCCAACGCCCGCAAGCTGCTGGGGCGCGGGCGCGGCGAGGACATCGAATCGTGGCCCGCGGCGGTGCGCCGGGTGCTGGGCGACCTGATCGAGGCCGGGGCGCGCCGGCCAGCGGGAGGCTCGCCGGGACGAGGCGCCGGCGCGGGACCGGGAATCTGCGTCATCAACGACGAGGCGCACCACTGCTACATCCCCAAGGTCCGCCAGAAGTCAGACAGCGTCCAGCGCGCAGAGGACGCCCGCGCCTCAGTGTGGTTCAACGCCGTCCGGGCGCTGCGGGACATGGGCGCGCTGGGCCAAGTCGACGCCGAGAGCGGCCAGGCGCACCCGGTGCTGGACTTCTCGGCCACGCCGCTGTGGATCGACACCGCCTCGCAATCCGAGCCCGAGCAGTTCGAGTGGGTGTCCTCGGACTTCGGGCTGATGGACGCCATTGAGTCGGGGCTGGTCAAGGTGCCCCGTGTGCCCATCGACGACGACACCGCACGCGACGAGACGGCTTGGCGGCGGCTCTACCACCACACCAACCCCAAGAAGCTGAAGGGCTACCTGGACAGCCCCGAGAACACCGGCCTGCCCGCCGAGCTGGGCGGGGCGGTGACGGCCATGGTGAACGACTGGCGCCGCAAGCTGGAGGCCTGGCAGCCCCACGCCAATCTCGCCGAGGCCGCCGCGTCCGACGCAGCCCTTGACCCCGCCGACGAGGCCGCCGGCACCGCAGAGCAGGCAGGCAGGCAGGCAGGCAGGGGAACAGACGTATCGATCCCGCGGGTGCAGCCGACGCCGCCGGTGCTCATCTTCGTGGTCAACACCATCGGCAACGCAAGAGCACTGTTCGACTTCGTCGCCGGGTACGAGGACGCTGACGGCCGGCTTCACCCAGGCGCCTTCGAGGAGCTGTCGAACGTAGACCCCCAGGGGCGCTGGCACGACAACCCGCGCACCCTGGTGGTGGATAGCAAAATCGGCGATGACAACGCAATCCCCGACGAACTGAAGCGCCTGCTGCTGCGGCGAGCCGGGGTCGAGAGCAAGAAGGACGCCGAGGCGGCGGTGCGGGAGATGCTGGCCAGCGTCGGGCGGGACGGCGAGCCGGGCGCCGATGTGCGCTGCGTCATCTCGGTGGCGATGCTGACAGAGGGCTGGGACGCCCGCACGGTCACCAACATCGTGGGCTTCCGGGCCTTCGGCACGCAGCTGCTGTGCGAGCAGGTGACCGGCCGGGCGCTGCGGCGCACCTCCTACGACGCCCTGCGGCCCCCCGACGAGGCGGGCCGACGCCTGTTCGAGGCCGAGTACGCCGACGTCGTCGGCATCCCGTTCGAGTTCATGCCGGCTGTGGACAACCGGCCCGAGCCGCCGCAGCCGCCCAAGCCCCGCACCCGGGTCCACACCGTGGCCGGCCGGCGGGGCGTGCGGGTGTCGTGGCCGCAGGTGGAGCAGTACTTACGGGTGGCGCCGCAGGGCCGCTTCACGCTGCGGACCGAGCGGGTGCGACCGTGGTCGCCGCCCGCGGGCGGTGTCGCCACGATGGCCGCGCTGGAGGGCGTGGCCGGCGAAGAGTCGCTGATCTCCGCGCTGGACCCCGCCGGGCGGCGCCGCCGAGCCGAGCTGCACCTAGCCAGAGAGCTGACCCAGAGGGTGACCGACCGCGAGTCCGGCGCGCCGCCCGCTGCGGCTGACGTGGGCGCTGGTGGGCACAACCGCCGACCCGGCGACGGCAGCGGCGGGTCGGGGGACGGGGGCGG
>VXNF01000079.1 GCA_009840735.1 Acidimicrobiia bacterium
GGAGGTAGCGCCACTCGTCGCGGCGCTTGGGCGGCGTGTTGAGGACAGCGCGGGCGATGTTCTCCGGCGTGTCCGGGATCGGATCGGGCATCTTGCGCTTGGCGGGCCGGCCGCGACGGCGTCTTTCAGTCATGTGGGTCTCCTATCGGGAGCGGCGTGAGTTTGGATCGGAGCGTGTCCTCAAACTCTGAGCGCGTGACCGGGGCGGCGGCCAAGAGCTTGTCGCAGGTCAGTTCCAAGGTCAACACTTCCCAGTGTCGCCGGAGCAGTTGCCCATCACGGGCTTCGGCCACCAACCAGATCACGTCGCCGCTGTCCAAGTCGTCAGAGGGCGACGGCGACGGGCCGCCGATTGAGTCGTAGAACGGCAAATCCACAGCGACGGCGATCTTTGATCCCCACCGTCGCAGGGTCGGCACCTTGACCTGCAACTGGGGCATGAGTCGTTTCGCGCTCGAAGACCGCCAGTCGGGGCGACGATGCCCGAGCGGGAACGGCGCGTCTTCGCTGCCGTCAACAGCGAGCGCCGCGAACTCAGGGTCCATGCCCTTGCCGGAGAAGTACACGGCCTGAATCTCCAACCCGTACCAGCGCAACCCGTGATCCTCGGCGGCAACCACGAGGTCAATCATGCCCGCCGCCGCGCCGGCTGGACCAACCATGAACGGCACCTCGCGGGCCATCATCGCGCCGGAACCGAATCCGACGATCTCAGCTAGCCACCCCAACAGCATCTGATGTTGCTCGAAGCGGTTGGGGCAAGTGATCACGTTGGGGCCGACGCTGGCCGCTATTCGGTCGCCGTGGGCGATGTATGGGCGTATGGAGCACACGCCGCCGGGTTTCGTGCAGTCACCGGTCGTGAACGGGCAGGGCCGCTGCTCGCGGCGCTGAGCCGACTCTGCGAACCGTTGACGCTCAGACGCGGGCAGCGCCGTGAGTTCGTGGCCGTACCATTCTGCGATCCCGTAGCGGACGGTCGTCATGCGAACAGGCGATCGCGGGTGATGACCAACTCCAATGCACGGCGATTGTGCCCGTTTCGCATTTCCACAGTCACGGCGTGGAATCTGTGTTCGGCCACCAAGTCAAGCACTTCGTCGCAACAGTCGTAGGTCATCAGGAAGTCTGCGTCCGACTCTGCGAGCGCCCCGAAGATGCGGGCATGGTCCACCGTGTTGTGCGCGTACAACCGGGCACCCGCCCGTTTGCCGCCAGCGGTGTAGGGCGGGTCCACGAACAATCGCACGCCCGCAATGCTGGCAGTCGCGGTGAGCATCGCTTCGCCGTCGCCTTCGCAGAACGTGATCCGGTCGGCGTGCTCACCGATGGCGCGCAAGCGGTTAGCGAGCGTGTCGGGATACCAGCGTGACGCCACCCCGTTGCCGTTCTCACCATTGCGGGTCAACGACGCGCCGGGAGCGAGAACCCCGCCTCGCCGAGTGCGATTCAAGACCAGCGTGCGGAACCCGTGATCCAACACTGTGAGCGGCGGCGTTACCTCCAACTCGGACACAGCATCCCGCGTCGCCTCAAACGCCAAGATGCGATCAGTCAGGTCGTCGCCGTGAATCAGTGCCGCCCGCCAGAACGCCGCCACGTCACGGTCCAACTCCACCATCAACGCCCGTCCGGTTAGCCCTTCCATGACTGCCGTGAGAGACACGATCCCGCCGCCAGCGAACGGCTCAACCAGAAGATCGCAACCGCCCGCGAGCCAGTCCCGCACATGAGGCACCAGCCACGTCTTCCCGCCGGGGTAGCGCAGAAGGCTGCGCTGGGGCACCGTGGCGACGTTCACCGCAGCGATCCGCGATGTCGGCGCGAGTAGTGCGGTCATCAGAAGGGGTGGCCGGGCGGGATGCCCGCCAACTCAGCGTCTCGCTTGCGGGCGTGGGGGCCGTCGGCGATCAGGTCGGCGTAGGGCAGGTGGCGGCCGACCATCCCGGCGACCATGCGCTCCATCATCGCCAGCGTGTCCAACCCGCGGCGGTTGTGGCGACCCGCCGCCTCACACACATACCGATCCAGATGCTCAGCGCTGACGTGGTGGAACGTGCCGTGATACGCCCGCTTCAACCCCGCCCAGAAGCTCTCGATGCCGTTCATGTGGGCTTGGCCGTTGACGTACTCGGCGACGCTGTGGCGGACCGTCTCATGGTGAGGCAAACCCCGGTAGGCGCGATGATCGTCACTGTAAACCATCGCCCCATCCGCTGAGCGGTCCTGCACGAACCCCCGCAGCGTCGGCCCCGACGTGTTGTGGAGGTAGAACCCGATGGCCCACTCCTGATACCCCAACTTCGAGTCCTGCATGACGGTGCCGACCCGCACGCTGAAGAACCGCCAACAGCCTTTGCCGCGGCACCGGTAGGGCATGGTCTTGTGCGCCGTCGGGTGCTGCACGTTCGTACATCCGCAGCGCGGACACTCAGGGCCGTCAGGCCAGCGAATCCCGGCGATCCACGCCTCCGCCGTCGCGTCGTCAGGGAACTTGCGGAACAGGTCCCTCATGCTGGGGCCCTTGCGGTAGTGCCGACCAGGGCCGCTCCACCCTTGCTTCTGCTGATGTGTTTCCATACTCCCATTATGGGATGGGGGTGTGACACTGTTGGCCTCCCGACCAGCGGATTGTCACTGAGGGCTATAATTCCCCAACCAAACCTCCCGATCCCGCCATCTGAGGCCCGGAGACTTTTCCAGGCGTTCAGGGGCCGCGGGCGCTCGCGGGTGTGCTCGGCGTCGGCGGGCTCGCCGGTCTTGGCGGCCTGCTCGGCGGCGAGGTCGGCGTACATCTCCTCTGACTGGTAGGCGAACGGGTGCTTCGCGACGACGTCGGCGGGCCAGGCGCGGCACAGCCCCAGGAAGTCCCCCTCGCTGCGGCGGTGCTTCTTGGGGGCCTCGCGGGCGATGACCCGTGCGTGGCCGATGTTGACCTGCCCGGCGCGCATCGCCTCGACTGTCTCCTCGAGGCCGTTGTCTTTGAGCTCCAGGGCCAGGCGGGCGTCGCCCCGCGCCGCCGCGGAGGTCATGCGGTTCATCTCCCGCAGCCGGTGCGCCGCCCCCTGCACCCCCGACCTAGACGCCAGCTCGCCCAGCGCCGCCAAATACTCGCCGTCCAGGCGGGCCCGCGCCTCGGCCAAATCCACCACGCGGTCCTGCAGCTCCCCGCCGGTCATCCCCTCGGGGTCCTTGGCGGACACCCGCACCAGCGCGCCGCAGTCCCCGCAGCCCACCTTGCCGGTGCCCTCGCCCCACTGGTGCTGGGACAGGAACTGCGTCTCGGACCCCGCGGCGGTGACCTCCGCGTACCGCTCCGCGGGCAGCCCGCCGGACCGGTAGCGCACCGTGAACCGCCGGCTCTCGGGGTGCGGCACCAGCGCGTCGCCCTCGGCCAGGTTGCGGCGCTGCCACGCCACCTCGTCCCAGAACCGCTCCAAGCTCACCGGAGCGGGCCGCGGCGCCGCCTCGAAGCTCACACGCCCGCCCCCGCACTCCACGACCACCACACTACCAACACCTGTACCCATCACAACGCCGAACCACCCGAAAAACACCAAATCCCCAACAAATCCCCACGACACAGCGGCACGACAGGTTGTCCGTGACGACCCCGACCCCAGCCACCGGTTCCTCCGCGTCGTGCGCTGCTTGACATGGTCGCTTCCTGGGAGGCCGCCGAGGGGCCGATCGATGTCGAGCACCTCGACTGGGCCGGTGATTGTGCTCGACCGCCAGGGCGTCGCCCGTTGATCATCGACGCCGGGCCCCTCATCGCCGAAGGCGGGTCATCCGCTGGTGGTTTGGTGGAAACCGATTGCAGCGCTAACGCTCTTCGAGGTTCAGCCCGAGGTCGACGACGACCGCCTCGTGGTGGCGCTCGCGAGCCGCACGTCAGGGCTTGGCACAGGTCAGAGTGGAGGATGTGATCGAGGGAGCGGCCGCCGACACCCATCAGATGTGCCGAACCCGCCGCCCCCGGGCCCGC
>VXNF01000094.1 GCA_009840735.1 Acidimicrobiia bacterium
GGCCGGGGCGCGGGCGGGCGGGCCGACCCGGCCCCGGTAGGGTGACGGGGTGAGCGCCCGGGCAGCCTCGGAGGCGGTCTGCTACCGGCACGCCGACCGTGCCGCCGGGGTGAACTGCCAGCGCTGCGAGCGGCCGATCTGCCCGGATTGCCAGATCATCGCCCCGGTCGGGTTCCACTGCCCGACCTGCCTGGCCGCCGCCCGCCGGGCGAGGCCGGCGGTGGCCGCGGGCAGTCGAATGGCCGCGCCCGCTCGCCGCAGAGTTCGGCCGGTGGTCGTCAGCGGCCCGGCCGCTTTCGACCTGGCCAAGCGTCCGGCGGTGCTGACCGGATCGCTCATCGCGGCCAACCTAGTGCTGTTCGTCATGTCCGCTGCCACACGGCGGTCGGCTTGGCGCGGCTTGGGCGACATCACCGAGAGAGGCGCTCTGTGGGGGCCGGCGGTGGATGTCGGAGGAGAGTGGTGGCGCCTGTTCACGAGCGGGTTCTTGCACGCCAACATCCTCCATGTGGGGTTCAACGTGCTGCTGCTGGGCCTGCTGGGGGCGTCGCTGGAGCGACAGCTGGGGGTGGCGCGGTACGTCCTGCTGTACTTGGCGGCGCTCCTCTCGGGGTCGATGGGCGCCCTGCTGGTATCGCCGCGGGCGCTCACGATCGGGGCCTCGGGCGCGGTGTTCGGCCTCATGGGGGCGCACCTGATGGTCAGTCGGGCTCTGGGCCGGCGGGCTCGGGACTCCGGCGTCATGGGTCTGTTGGTGTTGAATCTGGTGACCACGTTCCTGTTTCCGAACATCTCCATCGGCGGCCACATCGGCGGGCTGGCCGGGGGCCTGCTGGCCAGCTGGATCCTGCTCGCGCCCGACCGCGGCGGCCGGGTGCCGCGCTGGTTGGCCTCAATGGCCGGGCTCGGCCTCGCTGGGCTGTTCTTCTTCACGGGCCTGGTGACTGCGACGACCTGGATCGACCCGATCTTCTGACCGGCAGGCCTCGTGCGTCAGCGGGCCTGCTCCAGTCGGCCCTTGAGACGGGCGAGGTTCCCGCGCCAGACGCGCCGCAGCACAGGGCGCGCCCCAGCGGTACCCAACGGCCCGCCGAGCCACCACGGAAGTCGCAGGGTCTCGGTCCAGGTCATCCTGGTGTGCTCGCCGGCGGGCCCGGCGGGATGCAACTCGAAGCGGCCCTCGCCGGAGACGGCGCCGCTGTGACGCACCCCCATGCGGCTCGGCGGCGACCACTCGGTGATCTCCATGAGGTCGGTCACCCGCAGCGGCCCCACCCGTGTCTCGCAGGCGAAGCGCGTGCCGGCACCTTGTCGCTGGTCGCTGAGAAACTCGATCGAGGCGGCGTCGGCCATCCATTCGGCGTGCGAGGCGATGTCTGACAGGTGCTCCCAGACCGACTCGCGGGCCAGCGCGATGGTGGTCTCGATGCGCAGCCTCATCGGATGTCGTCCATCGGCTTGGCCGCGCCGGTGACCTCGGAGTACCAATCGTCGGAGACGTCGGCGAACGCCTCGCCGTACGCCCGGGGGTGGTAGTCCTCCACGGGGCAAGCCTGTCGTGCCGCACGCCGAATGCCACGCCGCCTGCGAGGCGAACCGCGCCGGGCCGACATCCCCTCGCCTGTCGCGCCGCGAATCGAATGCCGCGCCGGCGGCCTCCTAGCCTGGAGAGGTGGCCGCCGTCGCCTACCTCGATCATGCCGCATCGACGCCGATGCATCCCGAGGCCTTCGAGGCGATGGGGGAGTACTACGAGGGCTGCTACGCCAACCCCACCGGAGCGCACCGCATGGCCCGCGAGGCCCGGCGGGCCACCGACGACGCCCGCGACATCCTGGCTGAGGCGCTGGGCGCCCGCCCGGGGGAGATCGTCTTCTGCGGCAGCGGCACTGAGGCCGACAACCTGGCGGTGTTCGGCGCTGCCGCCGGTTCGGGTGCCGTCGTGTGCAGCGCGGTCGAGCATCCTGCGGTGCTGCGCCCCACCGAGCGGCTCGACGGGCGCATCGTCGGGGTGGACGGCGACGGGATGGCGGATCTAGAGGCGTTGGCCGCGGCCCTCGACGGCGACGTGCGGTTGGTGTCGGTGATGTTGGCCAACAACGAAACGGGCGTGGCTTGGTCGCTGGAGGAGGTGGCCGAGGTGATGGCGCGGCACGCCCCGCAGGCGTTGCTGCACACCGACGCCGTGCAGGCCTTCCCATGGCTGGACGTGGCCGCACGGGCGGGGCGGGCCGACCTGATTTCGGTGAGCGCCCACAAGTTCGGCGGCCCGAAAGGGGTGGGCGCCCTGGTGGTGCGTGGGGGCGTCGGGCTGCAGGCTCAGATCGTGGGCGGCGGCCAGGAGGCCGAGCGCCGCAGCGGCACGCCGAACGTGGCCGGCATCGTGGGCATGGCTGCGGCGGCTGCGATCACCGTCGCCCGGCGCGCCGAGACCACCGAGCGGGTCGGTCGGCTGCGCGACCGTCTCGCCGACGGTCTGCGGACGGCCATCGACGGGGTGGTGGAGTCCGGCGTGCGGCCCGCCTCCGGCACAGGGGTGCCGGTCGACCGGTCGGCGAAGGTGGCGGGGTCGTGCCATCTGTGCTTCGAGGGCGTCGAGAGCGAGGCGCTGCTGTTCCTAGCCGAGCGGGGCGGCGTGTACGCCTCGGCGGCGTCGTCCTGCGCCAGCGGCGCCGAAAATCCCTCCCACGTCCTCGCCGCCATGGGCTACCCCCGCTCGCTGGCGCGGGGGTCGCTGCGCCTATCCCTCGGCGCCGCCAGCACCGATGCCGACGTCCACACCGCGCTGAACGTGATTCCCCAAGCAGTAACCCAATTACGTCGAGCAGTGGCATAGCGGTTTAGAGGCTTCTGTGCCCCGCAGAAGCCTCGGCTCGGTGTCTACTCCTGGACCCGTGTGCCGTCGTCTGGCCCGGTATTCTTGAAACGTGACGCGTCCCGTGCCGCCGTGCATGACCGAAGACGAGTGGTTTCCCCCTGGGGGGCCGCATCCGACGATGGTTTCACCGACTCTCATGGTGTCGCGCCCGCCGGCGCAGATTCCCGAAGATCTGCTGAATCGGGCGCTCCCGAAGGCCTCGGGCGTGGTCCGTCTGCCCCCCCACGTTGCCTGGTCGCCGCCCTACGAGTACGACTTGGCAGACCGCCGTCAGCGCTGCCGTGCCTACCAGCGGACGATGACCGAGGGGCTCGCCGACGACGTGCTGTGGTTCATCGATGTGGACGAGGTAGTTGCCCTCTGGTCGGACTTGGTGCTGTCACCGCATATTCGGGCGCCGTGGGAGCGGTGGCTGCAGGTCCACGGGCTTCTTGACTAGCCCGTGTTGACACCGCTGCAAGAACAGATACGGGCGATCCTCGGCGATGTCGCCGACGAAGTCGACCTCGCGCTCGCGGCCGCTGCCGCTGAGGTGGCCCGCCTCCATCCCGGCCTCGACCCGTCGGGCCTCGACATCTAGGCGGGGTCCGGGGTAAGGGATCGGCCGATGCAGGTTCTGGCGGCGATGTCTGGTGGCGTGGACTCCTCGGTTGCGGCTGCGCTCCTGGCTGCTGAGGGCCACGAGGTGGTCGGCGTCACGATGAAGTTGTGGGGCGGCCCGTCGGACACCGGCTGCTGCTCGGTGGCTGACGTGATCGACGCCCGCCGGGTGGCAGACGCCTTAGGCCTCGATCATCACGTCTTCAACTTCGGCGAGGACTTCTCCGCCCGGGTGGTGGAGCCGTATGTCGCTGACCACGCTGCGGGCCGCACCCCCAATCCGTGCGTGGAGTGCAACCGCCACATCAAATTCGAGAGGCTGCTGCGACGGGCCGAGGCGTTGGGGTTCGACGCCGTGGCGACCGGCCATCACGCCCGCGTTGTGCTGCGGCCCGACGGCACCCGACGCCTGGCTCGAGGGGCCGACGCCGCCAAGGACCAGTCCTACGTGCTGTACATGCTGGGCCAAGATGCTCTCGCCAAGGTGTTGTTGCCGGTCGGGCACATGACCAAGGACCGGGTGCGGGCGCTGGCCGCCGAGTTGGGGCTGCGCACCGCCGCCAAGCCCGACAGCACCGACGTGTGCTTCATCCAGCGCGGCGAACGGGGCTCGTTCTTGGCCGAGCGAATAGTGCCGACCCCCGCTCGGGTCCTCGACACCTCGGGCCGGTGCCTCGGTGAGGTCCCCTCGGTGCAGATAGTGACTCTCGGCCAGCGCAAGGGTCTCGGCGTGGGGGGACAGCAACGACCGATGTATGCGGTTGATGTGGATGTGGCCGCGGGTGTGGTGACCGTCGGCGACAGGGCCGATCTGCTCAGCGATCACCAAGATGTGCGCGAGGTGACGTGGGCCGCCGAGCCACCGCAGGGGCCGGTGCTGGTGCAGGCGAGCGCCCACGGCGCACCCCGCCCAGCGACCCTCGACGGCGCCCGGGTGTGCTGGCAGGCACCGCAGCAGCGAGTGGCGCCCGGTCAGAGCGTGGTGTTCTACGACGGCGACGAGGTGCTAGGCGGCGGAATCGCCGCTTGACCGACGCGCCCCCGGTGCCGGGGGCTCAGTTCGCACCGGACGGGATGCGGCGCTTGCGAGCCTCCGCGAGGACCGCTGCGGGGCGGGTGGGCGCCACCAGCAGCGCGCAGACCTGCTCGGGAGTGCCGCCGGACCGGGCCGGCGTGACGGTCACCGGCTCGGCCAAGCACAACTCGAACAGCAGTCCGCCGGCGCCTGCGGTGAGGTCGCGCGCGTCGCTGGCGGCCGTTGCCGGGCCGAACCCGGCGATCATCGGCCGGCGGAACAGAGTGGGTTCGGCCAGGGTCATCCGGTCGTGCAGCACAAGTCCCGCCGGGACGTACACGAGCCAGCGCCGGGCCAGGCCGTGCAGAGCGCGTGCACCGGCGACAGCGATCATCCCGCCCAGGGCGGTCACCAGCGGCCCGAGCACCCAATGGCCCGCCGCCCATAGCAGCGGTCCCGCGGCCATACCGCCCAGCGTCAGCGCCCAAGTGGGTGCCAGCGCGCCGGCCAGCACGGCGGCCGGGGCCCGCAGCGCTAGGCGCCGCTCGTGGCCGTAGCTGGTGGCATCGATGAACCGGTCGCCCACCAGCGGCGACAGGGCGCCGACGGCGATGGCTGCGCCGCAGGCCAGGCCCAGCGCCGCGACCGGTCCGGCGTCGCTGACCGCGGCCGCCCAGCATGCCGCCGCCAGCACCCCCGGTGCCAGGATCCGCACGGCCGTCAGCGAGACGGTGTGGGGGACCAGCAGAGCGGTCAGCCCCACCGCCCAAAGCGCCCAAGCTCCGCCGCCGGCAATCGAGGCGAATGCCCCCGAGGCACCCTCCAGCGCACCCGCCAGCAGCCCGCCGACGCTCCAGGGCAGCGACACCCACAGAGCCCGCAGCCCGGCCAGCCAGAGTCTTCCCGTCATGGCACCAGCCTGCTACACCTGCGCCGCTCGCGGGCCACGTCCGCGTCGCAGGGCGTGGGTACAGTCCGGGCGTGGTGAGTGAGCCCCCGTCGCCGGGCGATGACGCGCAGGCCCCGCCGGATGCGGCGCGGGTGAGAGCGGCCGAACTGCGGCGGCTGGTTCAGCATCACGCCGACTTGTATCACCGGCTCGACGCCCCGGAGATCCCTGACGCCGACTACGACGCCCTCGTGGCGGAGTTGCGCGCCCTCGAGGAGCGCTACCCGCAACTGGCCGAACCCGACTCGCCGGCGGCGGCGGTCGGGGCGGCCCCCTCGGAACTGTTCGCACCGGTGGCCCACGACATCCCCATGATGTCGCTGGACAACGCCTTCGATATCGGGGAGTTGCGGGCGTGGGATGCGAGGGCTGCGTCCCGGCTCGACAGGCCCGTCGGTCCCTACGTCTGCGAGTTGAAGTTCGACGGTCTGGCGATCTCGGTGCGCTACGAGCGGGGGAAGCTGGTGCGGGCCGCCACCCGCGGCGACGGAAGGGTGGGCGAGAACGTCACCCACAACGTCGCCACCATCGCCGACGTGCCCGACACGCTGGGCACCGATGCGCCGGAGGTGCTGGAGGTGCGCGGCGAGGTTTATATGGCGATCTCAGCGTTCGAGCGGCTCAACAAAGCGCGGGAGGCCGCCAGCGAGGCGCGCCACGCCAAACCCCGCCCCTACGTCAACCCGCGCAACACCGCGGCGGGGTCGCTTCGCCAGAAGAAGGCCGCCGTCACCGCCGAGCGGGAGCTGAGTTGGTGGTGCTACCAACTCGGTGCCATGAGCGGCGGGCCGCAACTCGGGCGCCACAGCGAGACCCTGGAGTTCCTGGCCAGCCTGGGTTTGCCAGTCAACGACGACTGGCTGCTGGCCGAGAACCTGGCTGCCGTGGAGGACTACGTGGTGCGGGCCGAGCAGCGGCGCCACGCCCACGACTACGAGACCGACGGCGTGGTGGTCAAGGTGGATGACTTCGCGCTCCACGCGGAGCTGGGCACCACGAGCCGCCACCCGCGCTGGGCTGTCGCATACAAGTTCGCTCCCGAGGAGCGCAGCACCAAGCTGATGGACATCCAGGTCTCCATCGGCGGCAAGGGCAAGGCCACACCGTTCGCAGTGCTGGAGCCGGTGTTCGTGGGCGGCTCCACGGTGGAGAAGGCAACCCTGCACAACGAGGACCAGGTGGAGACCAAGGACGTGCGCCCCGGCGACACCGTGGTCGTCCGCAAGGCCGGCGACGTGATTCCCGAGGTGCTGCGCCCCGTGTTGTCCGAGCGCCCCGAAGGCCTGCCCGCCTGGGTGTTCCCCGAGTTCTGCCCGTGCCCCAACCGATCGCCACTCGTGCGCGAAGAGGGCGATGCCGCCCACCACTGCCGCCACCCCCACTGCCCCGCCCAGCAGGCTGGCGCCATCGAGCACTTCGCCTCCCGAGCCGCCATGGACATCGAAGGCCTCGGCGAACGCACAGTGGAGCTGCTCATCGCTGAGGGGCTCTTAACTGACGTCGCTGACCTCTACTCCCTCGAGGTGGCCGACCTCGAGGGACTCGAACGATTCGGCTCCCTGAAGGCCCGCAACCTCGTGGACGGCATTGAGGCCTCCAAGCAGCGCTCGCTTGCGCGCCTCCTGTTCGGGCTGAACATTCGGCACTTGGGTGCGGCGGTGGGTGAGTACCTGGCGCATGCCGTCGCTGACGATCTACCGGACGATCCCGATGCGGTCGACGATCTCGACCGCATCGCCCGGGCGTCCAAAGAGGACCTGGCGGAAGTGCCCGGTGTCGGCCCAACCATCGCTGCCAGCGTGCGGTCGTTCTTCGACCACCCGGACAACCAGCGGGTCATCGGCAAGCTGCGCACCGCCAGGGTGAACTGCGCGGGCCCGGCGCCTCCAGAGGCCGGCGAGGCCGCGCGAGCAACGCTGGCGGACATGTCGATCGTTGTCACCGGCACCCTTGAGAACTACAGCCGAGAGAAGGCGGCCGCAGCGATCAGCGCGCGGGGCGGGCGGGCGCCGGGAAGTGTGTCGGGCAACACGACGGCCGTCGTGGCCGGGGCTTCTCCCGGCACCTCGAAGCTCACGAAGGCCGAGAAACTGGGCGTCCCAATCCTCGACGAGCGGTCGTTCGAGCACCTCCTAGCCACCGGCGAGTTGCCCTGAGCGATCTTCGTTGTTTCTCAGTTGGCGCACGGGGGTTGCCGGGCTACGGCGGGCGTGGTCGCAGGCCGGACTGCAGCGCCCAGTCGAGGACGGCGCGCCGGCGTACGGCGAGGTGGCTGGCGGCGAGGCGGGGCCAAGCTTCGATCATTCTGTCACTGAGGACGTCGCTGTAGTCCCCGATGGCGGTCAAGTCAGCGCCTCGATGGCCGCCGCGATCAGCTTGGGGGCTACTGAGTTGGCGTCGGGATAGCGGTCGTGGCAGGCGGCGAGCTGCTCGACTGTGAAGCTCGACAGCACCCAGGATCAGGCCTCGGAGTCGAACGACTCGATGAGGCGGCAGCCCACGAGGGTGGCGTCGCGGGGCCACAAGCGCAGCACCGACAAGATCGCTCTCTCGCCGGGCACCAAGGCCCCAGCCGGAGCAGCGGAGGCGCGGCTCAGGCGGCTCTGAAGCACCAGCGGACCTCTCCCCGGCGGGGCGAGGCGGCGCCTTCGGCGAACGGGTAGAAGACCGCCCGGGCGCAGTTTTCCCCGGCGCGCAGCCTCTCGACGGCTCGATCCTGGCCCGGCTGGTAGACGACGCGGTTCACCGAGCCGGCCTGCACGATCTCCTCAGCGGGCATCCGCTCGCCGTTCAGGTACAACTCGATGACGTACCGGGGGGTGTCGGTCAGGTCGAGCCCGAAGGCCTGCTGCGCCAGCACGTCGCTGTCCGACGCCGGGATCAGATCCTCCACCCGGGAGTCCAGCGTCGGCCCGCTGCCGCCGTCGCGCACCAGCACGGCGGCGGCGATCGAGGCGATTCCGGCGGTAGCGATTGCGGCGGCGATGAGCGCCTGGCGTCGTCTGCTCAAGGCCACAAGCGTCAGGCTAGAGCCGGTCCGCTCGCCAGCCGCGGCGGTAATCTCGATCCTCGTGGAACCAGGCGCCGTCGAGCCTCCCGACAGGGACCCAGGCGAGGACGCACACGAGGACGCGCCGGAGTTCCCAGCGAGCGACGGGACCGGAGGACCCGAGGGGGACCCGGAACCCTCCGAGCACCTTGCCAGCGGTGGCTCTCCGGCAGCGGGCGCACCTCTCTCCGCTGAAGTCGGCGAGGCGGATTGGGCCCCGGCCCCGATCGCGGGGCGATACCGGATCGGCGAGTTCGTGGGGGAGAGCCGGCTCGGACGGACCTACCGCGCTACCGCCGGCGACGACGATCAAGACGTGGAGGTCACGTTTCTGGACCCCGAGGTGGCCGCCGGTGCCGAGGGCGCTGCGGAGCGCCTCGAGCAGTTGTGCAACCTGCGGCACCTGCATGTCCTGCCGCTCCTGGACTGGCAGCTCGGTTCAGTGCCGTACCTCGTCTACCCGGCGGCGCCGATGCGGCTGCAGCGTCTCATCGCCGCCGGTTCCGCCCTGAGCCCATCCCAGACGATGCTCATCGGCCTGCAGGCGGCCGAGACGTTGCACAGCCTGCGCCAGAGGGGCATCACCCACGGGGCGATCACGCCGGCGAGCTGCTGCGTCGACGCGCGCGGCAGGCTCCGGCTGGCGGAGATGGGCGTGGACTTCCTGCGGGGCCCGCTGCAACCTTCCGAAGCGACCCGCTACGACGCCCCCGAGAGGATCGAGGCTGCCGACGCGGATGGCGAGCCCCTCGATAGCGGCGAAACGGCGGCCGCCGCGGCCGACGTGTTCGGCTTGGCGGTGGTGCTGGGGGAGTCCGCGGCGGGACACACCGTGTCGCCTCAGGAGATCGGCCGACTCGGCCGCACGCTCGTTCCGCGTGGCGCCGGGTCTGGCACCGTCCGGAATCTCGCTCGGCTGGCGCCGCTGCTGGTGCAGGCATCGGCGCCGAGACCGGAGAATCGCCTGGAGGCCGACGAGCTGGCGCTGGCGCTGCGAGCGACCGCCGAGATGTTCCCGCCGCCGAGCAGGCTCGACGAGGCGTTCCGGCGCGCCGAAGAGTTCGAGGTGCAGCAGGCGGCGCCCGAACCCGAGGAGGTCGAGACGACGCCGAGACCCGCCCGGACCCGTGGCCGTGCAGTGAGCTGGGCGGCGGCGGCAGCGATCGTCGTCGCCAGCGTCCTTCTGGTAATCCTCAGCGCGCCCGACGATGACACGCCCGCGCACGTCATGCCCAGTGTGGTCGGCATGGGCTGGCCCGAGGCCGCTGACTCGCTCGGGGAGGCGGGTTGGGAGGTGCGCCGGCTGGAGGTGCGCGTGGCCGACGCGGCGGCCGGCGAGGTCGTGGGGCAGCTTCCCGAAGCCGGCGGCCTGCTGGACGAGGGCCAGATCGTCAAGGTCCAGGTGAACCTGGGGGCGCCGCTGATCGTCATCCCTGCCGATGTCGTGGGGATGACCGTCGAGGAGGCCCGGCTGCGGCTCTCCGCCATCGGCCTCGGGGTCGGGCGCGTGCAGACACGGGTCGATCCGAGCGTGCCGCAAGGCTCGGTGATCGCCGTCGCCGAGGCGCTTCCCGAGTTGCCACGCGGTTCGACAGTCGATCTGGTGGTGGCCGTCGCCGGGTAGCGTCCGAGCCGTGGCAGAGCGGATCTCCCGTGACGAGGTGGCGCACGTGGCCTGGCTGGCTCGCCTGCAGCTCAGCGCCGCCGAACTGGAGAGGTTCACCCCGCAACTCGGCGACGTGCTCGACCACGCCGCCGACGTGGCGGCACTCAACCTTGACGACGTGGCGGCCACGTCGCACCCTTACCCAGTGACGAACGTGCTGCGAGACGACGTCGTGGGGCCGGTCTTGGACCGGGACGAAGTGCTGGCTCAGGCGCCTAGCAGCGAGGACGGGCAGTTCCGCGTGCCGCCGGTGCGGGGCGAGTCTCCGTGAGCTTCGACGGGCCGGCGGCGCGCATCGCTGCGGCGGTGCGCGCCGGTGAGCGCTCCGCGACCAGCGCCGTGGCGGAATCGCTGGCTGCCATCGACGCTGCCGGTGAGCTCGGCGCCTTCAACGCTGTCACCGCCGACGCGGCGCTGGCCCGGGCCGAGGCCATCGACGACGCGGTGGCGGCCGGGGATGATCCCGGTCCGCTGGCCGGGGCGCCGGTGGCGCTGAAGGACAACATCTGCACCAGCGGGGCGCCGACCACCTGCTCCTCCCGCATCCTCGAAGGCTGGACGCCCCCCTATGACGCAACCGTCGTGCGCCGCTTGGAGGCCGCGGGCGCCGTGGTCGTCGGCAAGACCAACATGGACGAGTTCGCCATGGGCTCCTCCACGGAGAACTCGGCGTTCGGGCCGACCCGCAACCCGCTGGACCCTGAACGGGTGCCGGGCGGGTCCTCCGGCGGCAGCGCTGCGTCGGTCGCCGGCGGCCTGACGCCCCTGGCGCTGGCCAGCGACACCGGTGGATCGATCCGCCAGCCCGCCGCCCTGTGCGGGATCGTGGGGATGAAGCCCACCTACGGGCGTGTGTCGCGCTACGGCTTGGTGGCCTTCGCCTCCTCGCTGGATCAGATCGGCCCGATGGCGCGCACCGTCGGCGACGCCGCCCTGCTGTACTCGGTCATCGCGGGCTGCGATCCGCTGGACTCCACGTCAGTCCCCGAGCCGCTCGGCGACCTCAACGGCGCTCTCGCTGCGGACGTGGACGGCCTGCGGGTGGGCATCGTAAGCGAGCTCAGCGGCGAGGGCATCGACGGCGACGTGCTGTCCCGGCTGGACGCCGCGGCGACCGCGCTGACCGGCGCCGGCGCATACGTGGGCGAGGTGAGCGTCCCCGCGGCGGTGTACGGGCTGTCGGCCTACTTCCTCATCGCCCCGGCCGAAGCCTCCAGCAACCTCGCCCGCTACGACGGCGTGCGCTACGGCCTGCGGGTGCCGGCAGCCGGGGCCGTGGACATGAACGTCGCCACCCGCACCGCTGGCTTCGGCGACGAGGTGAAGCGGCGCATCATGCTCGGAACCTTCGTCCTCTCCGCGGGGTACTACGACGCCTACTACGCCAAGGCGCTGCAGGTCAGGACCCTGGTGGTTCGGGACTTCGCCGCAGCGTATGAACGCTTCGATGTGCTGTTGGCGCCGACGTCGCCGTCGGTGGCGTTCCGTTTCGGCGAGCGCACCGCCGACCCGCTGACCATGTACCTCTCCGACGCCTGCACTGTCGCCTCGAACCTGGCCGGGCACCCGGCCGTCTCGGTGCCCTTCGGCAGCGGCGCTGACGGCCTGCCTGTGGGGGTACAGGTGATGGCCCCCGCCTTCGGCGAGGACGTGATGTTCCGAGCCGCCGCCGCCTTGGAACGCCTGCTGGCGGACGTGCCGCGCCCCGATGGCGCAGCCGCGACGGCGGCGGCGAAGCCGTGAGCGATCGGCCCGGCTTTGGCGCCGACCGAGTGTGGCAGTCGGGTTCGCCCGGCTTGGGGGCGCCGGCTGGCACCGAGTGGGAGATGGTCGTGGGCCTCGAGGTCCACGCCGAGTTGCTGACGGCGACCAAGCTCTTCAGCGCCAGCCCCAACGCCTTCGGCGGCCAGCCGAACACCCACATCGACCCGGTGTGCCTTGGATTGCCGGGCACGCTGCCGGTCCTCAACCGCCGGGCGGTGGAGCTTGCCATCCGCGTCGGGCTGGCCCTCGGCGCCGAGGTGCGGCCGTCGATCTTCGCCCGCAAGAACTACTACTACCCCGACATGCCTAAGAACTACCAGATCAGCCAGTACGACCGGCCCATCAACACAGGCGGCAGCCTCGAGCTGCCGTCGGGCAAGGTAGTGGGCATCGTGCGGGCGCACCTGGAGGAGGACACCGGTAAGTCCACCCACGTGGGCGGGGCGGGGCGGATCGACGACGCCGCCTGGTCTCTCGTGGACTACAACCGGGCCGGGGTGCCGCTGCTGGAGATCGTGAGCCATCCTGACCTCCGCTCGGCCGCTGAGGCCCGCGAGTACGTCACCGAGCTGCGGGCGACGCTGCTGGCTGTGGGGGCCTCCGACGGCAAGATGGAGGAAGGCTCGCTGCGGGTGGACGCCAACGTCTCGGTGCGCCCGCGGGGATCCGCCGAGCTCGGCACCCGCTGCGAGGTGAAGAACGTCAACTCGCTGCGCTCGCTCGGACGGGCGCTGGAGCACGAGGCCCGCCGCCAGATCGACCTGTTGAGCTCGGGTCAACGGGTCGCCCAGGAGACTCGCCACTGGAACGAGGACACCGGGCGCACCTCGCTGCTGCGATCCAAGGAGGAGGCGACCGACTATCGCTACTTCCCCGAGCCCGACCTCGTGCCGCTGGTGCCGGAGCCCGCCCTCATCGAGCGCATCCGAGCCGACCTCCCGCTGCTGCCCCGCCAGCGCCGGCACCGGCTGGCCGCCGCTGCGGGGCAGTCGCCGGCGCGGGTGGCTCTCCTGGTCGAGCGCGGCCAGGACGATCTGGCGCTTGCCGCCGTCGAGGCCGGGGCGACGCCCGAGTCCGTGCTCAAGCACCTCGAGCAGCACCTAGCCGACGGCGCCGGTGCGCTGACCGCAGCGGGCCTCGCCGGGCTGATCGCCATGGAGCAGCGCGGCGAACTGAGTTCCAACCAGTCGAAGGCGGTGCTGGCCGAGATGGTTCGCAGCGGCGGGAGCCCCTCAGAGGTCGCTCAGCGGGCTGGCTTCGAGGCCGTCGCCGCCGGCGAGCTGGCCGGCGTGCTCGAACGGATCATCGCCGAGCATCCCGCGGAGTGGCAGCGGCTCTGCACCGGCGACGAGAGGGAGCGCAAGAAGATGCAGGGGTTCTTCACCGGCCAGGTGATGCGTGCCACGAAGGGTCAGGCGAACGGCCGCGACGTGGCGGCGCTGCTGGAGGACCGGGCTGGGACCTCCGCAGACTCAGCCCCCGGCTAGGCGCCCCACCTCGGCGGCGCGGAACCTTATGTGCCCGCCGAGTCGGTAAGCGGCGAGCTTGTCGCCGTTGACCAGCTCGAGCAGCTCGGCCTCATCGACGACGAGCATCTGGCAGGCTTCCAGCGGTCCCACAAGATCGATGTCGGGGAGGGTCCGGTCGGGGTGTGTTCTCTCTGCGAGGGTCATTTGGGTCATGGTCGTTCAACACTCCTTGGTGTCTTGAGTCCCGAGGACTGTCGAGGTGGCAGTCGAGTGTCCGCCCCTGCCCCCGCGAGGTCGGCTGGGCGACGATGTGGCACCAGCTTGAACGCAGCGTCCTCTGCTGATCCCCCCGATATTCCCAGAAGCGTTGTGGATATCGGCCGTGAGCCGGGAGTTGAGACCCCTGTGCCCTGGCGCTGGTCGCCCCGCGGGCACCGGCGCCGCAGGCCGGGACCGAAGCGAGGGCCGATCTGATAGACCTGTAGCCATGCGAATGGCAGCAATCGATCATCGTGCCGTGGGCCTGGCGAGCGACCGGGCGTGGGACATCGCCGAGGCCTCCGGGGGTGCCTTCGGGGCCGACCCGATGGAGGTCCTGGGCAGGTGGGACGAATTCTTGGCGTGGGCCGCCGCCGACGCCCCCGACGGCGGCGACACCTACCGCTCCGAGGACCTGACCTGCCCGGTGCCCCGTCCGCCGCAGGTGTTCGGCATCGGTCTCAACTACGCCGACCACGCTGGCGAGTCGGCAATGGAGATCCCCGACGATCCGCTGGTGTTCACGAAGTTCCCCTCCTGCATCGCCGCGCCGAACGCAGAGGTACCGCTGGTGGCTGGCAACTGCGACTGGGAGGTGGAGCTGGTGGTCGTCATCGGCCGAGCCGGGCGGGACATCGCGGCCGGCGACGTGGCCGACCACATCGCCGGCTTCACGGTGGGCCAGGACGTGAGCGAGCGGGTCGGGCAGTTCGCCGGCGGGGTCCCGCAGTTCAGCCTCGGCAAGTCCCATCGCAACTTCGCGCCGATCGGCCCCGCGGTGGTCACCCTCGACGAGCTGGACGACCCTTGGGACCTGCGGCTGACCTGCGACCTCAACGGCGTGCGAGTGCAGGACTCCCGTACCACCTACCTCATCAACGACGTCCCCCGCCTGATCACCTACCTGTCGTCGATCTGCGAGCTCCTGCCCGGCGACATCATCTTCACCGGCACACCGTCGGGTGTGGGCATGGGCATGGACCCGCCGCAGTTCCTGGCGGCTGGCGACGTCATCGTCTCGGCCGTCGAGGGGGTCGGTCAGATCACCAACCGGTGCGTCTGAGGGCACCGGCGTTTCGGGCGGCTGGCCGCGGCGACCCGCGCCCACGGCGTCGCCGGACCTGCTCGGAGACGGAGGTGCCGCCATGAGCGACGAACATTTCCTCATCACCGGGGCTATGGGATGCATCGGCGCGTGGGCGGTGCGCCAGCTGGCCCAGGAGGGCGTCGAGATGACGCTCTTCGACATCAGCACCGACGACAAGCGGCTGCGCCTGATCGTGGACGCCGACGACCTCGCTGCGCCGCGGCGCATCCAGGGTGACCTTACGGTGACCGAGCAGGTGCTGGCCGCCGCCGAAGGGGCCAGCCACATCGTCCACTTGGGGGCTCTGCAGGTGCCGACGTGCCGGGCCGACCCGCCGCTGGGCGCCGCCATCAACGTGGTCGGCACCGCCAACGTCTTCGAGGCGGCGCAGGCCCACGGCGTCCGCAACCTGGTCTACACCAGCAGCGTGGCCGTCTTCGGCCCTCCCGAGGCCTACGACACCGACCGTCTGCCCAACGACGCCCGGCGCGCCCCCACCACCCACTACGGCGTCTACAAGGTGGCCAACGAGGACACCGCCAAGGTGTACTGGCACGAGAACGGCATTTCCAGCGTGGGCCTGCGCCCCCACACGGTGTACGGACCGGGCCGTGACCAGGGCGTCACGTCCTATCCCTGCCAGGCGCTGCTGGCGGCAGTGCGGGGCCAGCGCTACCACATCGAGTACGGCGGCTGGATGGACTTCCAGTACGCCCCCGACGTGGCCCGCACCGCCATCGCCGCGGCGCGGGCCGAACCCGGCGGCTGCGACGTCTACAACATCAGCGGCAGCGTGGCCACGGTCGCCTCGTTCGTCGAAGCCATCATCGGGACCACCGACTTCGCGGGGGTCACCTGCGGCACCGAGCAGCTGCCCTTCCCCCGCGGCCTCCAGGACAGCGCGCTGGAGGCGCGGTTGGGTGCCGTGCCCCGCACACCGCTGGCCGAGGGCGTGGCACAGACCGCCGAATGGTTCCGGGCGGCGATCGCCGACGGCCGCCCGCTCCCGCCGCCGTAGGCAAGCCCGGCCCGACGCCGTCTCCGCCCCCGACAGCCGTTCCGAACGTCATGGCGGGGACCGCACTGGCTCGCCGGCGAGGATCGAGGCGCCGCGGGCGGAGGATCCCGACGGCTGAGCCAACCGTCAGGGAGCCCGGAAGAGGCCTTGGGCGGCGCACTATGCTCGGGGCGGGTTTCGTGTGGACCGAGGACCACCGGGAGGAACGATGGGCCGCTACTCCATTCCGTACGAGTCGCTCGATCCGCTGACGATCGGGGCCACCGACGACGAGTCGAAGGTCTACCGGGAGACGCTCGAACTGGAGATCCCCGATGCGAACCTGCTGGCCGCCATCTACCCAGACGAGCCGCCGCCGGTACACGACGCCACCGAGGCGGCGCGGGCCGCTCTGGAGAATCCCCACAGCGGCCCGCGCTTCAGCCAGCTCCTGGCCGGCGCCTCCAGCGTGGCCGTCGTCATCGACAACCAGTTCCGCCCCACCCCGGCCTCCAAGCTGCTGCCGCCGGTGTTCGACGCCATCGAGGCCGCCGGGGTCAGCGACGCCCGGGTGGTGTGCGCCAACGGCAAGGTCTTCCCGATGTCCGACAGCGACATCGCCCAGAAGCTCGGCGCCGACAACCTGGCCCGCATGGAGCGCCTCGGGATCGGCTTCTTCCAGAACGAGCCCCGCAACACCGAGAACTACAGCTACGTGGGTGTCACCTCCCGGGGCACGCCCGTGTGGCTGCACAACGAGGTGGCCCGCTCGGAGGTCATCATCACCATCGGCCACGCCCAGGCCAACCACTGGGGCGCCGGCGGCGGCGGGAAGCTGATCCTGCCGGGGGTGGTCTCCGACGAGACCGTGGAGTCCAACCACTGCGCCTTCGTGCCCTCGCCGCAGACCCACTACGGCGCCTACGCCGGGCCGATGCGGGCCGACATCGACGAGACCGCCACGATGTGCGGGCTGTCGGCCACCATGAACGTGCTGCTCGACACCCGCGGCCGGGTGATCGACTGCATCTACGGCGCCCATCCCGACGCCCACGTCGAGGCGATCAACCGGTTCAACGACATCTACGCCTACGACAACCCGGTGACCGAGGCCGGTCCGGCCGACATCGCCGTCTGCGGCGTGTTCGCCCCCACCGACCACCTGTTCTTCCACACCGGCTGGGGCTGCATGTCCTCGGACTTGGTAGTGCGCGAAGGCGGCTCCATCATCTACTGCTCGCCCTCGCCGGGCGTCTCCACGGCCATCGGCGACTTCCCGGGCCTGGCGCTGATGGACCTCATGAAGCCGTACATGCCGGCCTCGCCGGAGAACTACCAGAAGGTGCTGCGCGACATCCACGGGCGCAACATCCAGATGTGGGCCGGCTGCATCTGGGTGCCCATCTACGAGGTGATGACCCGCAAGCACCTCACGATGGTCACCCTGGAGGAGAACTTGGAGATGGCCGCCGACATCGGCCTTGACGCCACCGTGAGCCTCGATGAAGCCTTCTGGGCGGCGATGGAGCGCCACGGCCCCGACGCCAAGGTGATCGTGCTGCCGTTCGCCCGCTATCAGCTGCCCCGCAACGCCATCCGCATGCACGCCGCCGACGTGCGGGCGCTCGAGCAGGTGCGCCTCTGAACCCGTCGAGCGCGTCGGTGACGGTGCGCGGCATCAGCGGGCGCGGCGCCGCGGGGCCAGCAGCGCCGCCCGGCAGCGCGCGGGAGATCAAGGGCAAGACGACCGTCGTGGAGGTGCTGCGCATGTTCCCCGGCGGCGAGGCCGCCCGGCTGATGTCGCGCCTGAGCTGGCCCTGCGCCCACTGCAGCGGGGCGTTCCATGAGCCGCTGGCGGTCGCCGCCAAGCGCCATCGCAACTCGCCGGCGGCGGTGCTGGAGGCGTTCCGGGCGCTGTGCAGCGCGGAGGGTCCCAGCGAGGAACTGCTGCAGCGGGCGGCCGTCAAGTCCACGGACCGCTAGTGGCGACGCTCCGGCCGGATTGGTCCCCGGCGCCGCCGCGGCCGTGACGTCCGCGGACCGGTGATGGCGACGCTCTTGGGCGCCGCGGCGCGCCGTCTCGGCCGAGGCGCCGACCGGGCCGCGCCCACAGCGGACCCCGACGCGGCGTTGGCGGCCGACCTCCGCGCCGCCATCGGTTCCGAGCGGGTGCGAGCCGACGCCGCCGCCCGCTACCTGGTCTCCCGTGACGCCTCCATCTACAGCGAAGGGACCGCCGGACCGCTGTGCCTGCCCACGAGCACCGAGCAAGTGGCCGCCTGTGTGCGCATCGCCGCCGACCACGGCAGGGCCGTCGTGCCCCGCGGCGCCGGCACGGGCCTGGCAGGCGGGGCGGCGCCGCTGGGGCGGCCCGTGGTGCTGTCGCTGACCCGCATGAACGAGCTGCTGTCGGTGGACCTCGACAACGGCGTGGCGTGGGTGCAGCCGGGCATGGTGAACCTCGAGCTGTCGCGCCGGCTGGCCCCGTACGGCATGCACTACGCCCCCGACCCGTCGAGCCAGCAGGCCTGCACCATCGGCGGCAACGTGGCCACCAACTCCGGCGGTCCGCACTGTCTGGCTTACGGCGTGACCAGCGCCCATGTGGTCTCCCTGGAGGTTGTGCTGTCCGACGCTTCGGTCGTGACCCTCGGCGACCTGACGGCCGAGCCCGCCGGCTACGACCTGCGAGGCGCGTTCGTGGGCTCGGAGGGCATGTGCGGGATCACCACCGCCGCCGCGGTGCGGCTGACCCCCGACCCCGCCGCGGTTCGCACCCTGCTCATCGCCTACGACGACGTGTCCTCGTGCGCAGCCACGGTGGGCGCCATCATCGCCGACGGCATCGTGCCGGCCGCCATTGAGATGCTCGACCAGCGCTGCGTCGGGGCTATCGAGGACTTCGCTCGGGCCGGCTACCCGCGCGACGCCGCCGCCGTGCTGCTCGTGGAGGTGGACGGTCCGCCGGGCGGGGTGGCTGTCGCCGCCGACCGGGTGGCGGAGATCGCCGCGGCCAACGGGGCGGTGAGCGTGCGGGCCGCGGCCGACGACGACGAGAGGGCGCGGCTCTGGAAGGGGCGCAAGAGCGCCTTCGGGGCGGTGGCCAACATCCTCCCCGACTACTATCTGCACGACACCGTGGTGCCGCGCAGCCGCTTGGTTGAGGTGTTGGAGCAGGTCTACGAGATCGCCGACCGCTACGACCTGACCGCCCTGAACGTGTTCCACGCAGGCGACGGCAACCTGCACCCCATCCTGGCCTTCGACGCCCGCGTGCCCGGCACGATGGAGCGCGTCCACGCCGCCGGTCGGGAAATCATCGAAGCCTCCCTCGCGGTGGGGGGCGCCCTGTCGGGCGAGCACGGCATCGGCGTGGAGAAGCGCGACTACATGGAGCGCATGTTCAGCGACGCCGACTTGGATCAGCAGAGCCGGCTGCGAGCCGCCTTCGACCCGCACTGCCGCCTGAACCCCGGCAAGGTGCTGCCCAGCGCCCACAGTTGCGCCGACATCGGCTCTCTGCGCGCCGCCGACGGCAAGATCTGGGGCTGAGAGAGGTGCGGCATGCCGCCTAGCGCGTTTAGCACCATCGACGCAGCGCTGGCCGGCTTCGCCGCCGAAGTCGGTGCCGACGGGCCGGTCTGTGTCCGGGGCGGGGACACCCGGCGGCGCGCCGGCGGCGAGCCCGCGCCCGGCACACGGGAGCTGCGGGCCCCGGCTGGCATCGTGGCACTGGCGCCCGCCGAGATGACGGTGCGGGTACGCGCCGGCACCACCGTCGCCGAGCTCCACGCCAGCCTGGCAGAAACCGGCCAGCGCACCGCTCTGCCGGAGCGATCCGGCGGCACAGTCGGCGGGGCGCTGATGGTGGGGGAGTCGGCGATCACCCGCTTGGGGTTGGGGCCGGTGCGCGACGCCTTGCTGCAGGCCCGCTACGTGTGCGCCGACGGTCGGGTGGCCACCGGCGGCGCCGGGACTGTCAAGAACGTCAGCGGCTTCGACCTGTGCCGGCTGCTAGTGGGCTCCCTCGGCACGCTCGGCCTGCTCGGGGAGGCGTTGCTGCGCACCGTGCCGATCCCCGAGTCCGAGGCGTGGTTCCGCCTTCGGGGCGGCGATCCGCAGGAGGTGCGGCAGCGCTGCCGGACAGCGATCTCGATCCTCTGGGACGGCGCTGAGACCTGGGTGCTGCTGAGTGGTTACTCGCCTGATGTGGCCGAGGACCGGCAGGTGCTTGCCCGTCTGGGTGATGTGGCCGACGCGGCGGGGCCGCCGGCGCTGCCGCCGAACCGCTGGTCGTGTACACCGGCTGAGGCCGCGGCGTTCGCCGGCGGCAACGGCGCGGGACCGCACGGCGCCACCGCGGGCATCGACTGCGTAGCTGAGGTGGGCGTCGGCGTCGTACACGCTGCGGCCCCCCAACCGCCTCGCCCCCCAGAACCCGGCGTGGCCGAACTGAATCGGCGCATGAAGGAGACTTTCGACCCCACTGGCCGTCTGAACCCCGGCCGAGACCCGCTGCGGCGGAACTGATGCGCCTCGGCCTTGACGACGACGAACTCACGTCCTGCGTGGCCTGCGGCCTGTGCCTGCCGCACTGCCCGACGTTCGTGATCACCGGGCGGGACACCGAGTCGCCGCGCGGTCGCATCGCCCTCATGCGGGCCGTCCAGAACGAGGGGGCGCCGATCACCGCTGAGGTGCTGCGGTCGATGGAGACCTGCGTGCAGTGCCTCGGCTGTGAGACTGCCTGCCCCAGCGGCGTGCCGTTCGGCCACCTCATGGAGACGACGAGGGCCGCATTGGCCGCCGAGGGGCGGATCACGCCGTGGTGGCAACGCTTGGGGCTGCGGCTGCTGCGCCACCGTCGCCTGCTGCTGGCCGGTTCCACCCTGCTGGCGCTCGCCGGGCGGCTGGGCCTCGTGCCCGCGCGGCGGCTGGGGCTGCCGGCGCGCCTGCCGCTGCGACGGGGACGCCACCGCGCCTCGGGATCCGACGTGTGGCTCTTCACCGGCTGCGTCATGGACGCCTGGCAGCGCCACACCCATCTGGCCGTCCAACGCGTGCTCGAAGCCACCGGCGTCGGCGTGGCCCCCACCGCAGGCGCGGCGCCCTGCTGCGGCGCGCTGCACGCCCACGCCGGTCTGGCCACCGACGCCGGCGCCATCGCCCGGCAGGTCATCGCCGCGCTGTCGGTCGACGGCCGGCCCGTGCTCGTGGACTCGGCCGGCTGCGGGGCGGCGATGAAGCACTACGGGCGCCTGCTGGGCACCGCCGAGGCGCGGGAGTTCTCGGCGCGGGTCCTCGACGTTCACGAGTGGCTGGCGGACCGCCTCGATGCGCTGCTGGCCAACCGGCCTGCCGCGCCGCTGGCCTTGACGGTGGCCGTGCAGGACCCGTGTCACCTGCGCCACAGTCAGCGCAGCCACGAGGCGGTGCCGACAGTGCTGGGGCCGTTCGTGCGGGAGTTGGTCAGCCTCGACGACGACGGCCTCTGCTGCGGCGCCGGCGGCGCCTACTCGATGCTGGAACCGGAACTGGCGACCGCGATCCGAAGCCGCAAGACCGCCGCAGTGGAGCGCTCCGGGGCGTCGGTTGTGGCCAGCGCCAACCCCGGTTGCTCGCTGCACCTGGCCGCAGCCGGCCTCGATGTTCGCCATCCGCTGGAGCTGGTGGCCCAAGCTCTGGACTCCGATGGGGACAGCTGAGCGTCTCGCTGTGACAACGGCGACGCGGCCGCGGTGTGAGGCGGGTGACGTGAGCGGCGCGAAGACCGCGCTTGGATGGATCGGCGCCACCCCGCACCGGGTGGAGGACGAGGCGCTGCTGCGCGGCCGGGGACGCTTCATCGACGACCTGTCGCCGGTTCCGGGGGCGATGCACCTGGCGCTGGTGCGGTCACCGTTCGCGCATGCCCGCATCCGCGCCATCGACGCCTCGGCCGCGGCGGAGTCCCCGGGCGCCCTGGCGGTTCTGACCGGCGCCGACCTGGCCGCGGTCAGCCGGCCCCTCGGGGCGGTGATCCGCGGCGCCGCCGAGCACTACGCGGCGGCCGTCGACGTGGCGCGCTACGCCGGCGAGCCGGTGGCGGTCGTGGTGGCGGGCGACCGCTACTTGGCCGAAGACGCCGCCGAACTAGTCGAGGTGGACTACGAACCGCTGGAGGCGGTCTTGGACCCACTCGTGGCTGCCGAGGCGGGCCATGTGGTCTCGGACCGGTCGTTCCGCTACGGCGACCCGGAGGCGGCACTGGCCGACGCCGCGCTGGTTGTGCGGGGCCGGTACCCGTTCGGTCGCTGGACCGCGGCGCCGGTGGAGTGCTTCGGTGTGATCGCCGACTGGGATCACGCCGCGGATTCGCTAACGGTTTGGGCCAACTTCCAGGGGCCGTTCACGCTGCACACCGTGGCGGCGGGGGCGTTGGGCCTGCCCGCCGCCCGACTGCGCCTCGTGACTCCGCCCGATTCCGGCGGCAGCTTCGGCGTGAAGGCGGGCGTGTTCAGCTCCATCGTGCTGGCGGGGCTGACCTCGAAGATCTGCGGCGTGCCGGTGCGCTGGATCGAGGACCGCCTCGAGCACCTGGCCGCCGCCGGCTCGGCCACCCATCGGGTGACCGACGTGGAGGCCGGCTTCGCTTCCGACGGCGAGCTGCTGGCGCTTCGCTACGACGTGATCGAGGACGTAGGCGCCTATCTGCGGGCGCCGGAGCCGGCGACCCTCTACCGGATGCACGGCTCGCTGACCGGCGCCTACGGCGTGAGCAACGTGGCTGTGCGCAACCGCGTTGTTTGCACCAACCGCTGTCCCACCGGTCTGAACCGGGGGTTCGGCGGCCCGCAGCTCTACCTGGCGTTGGAGCGCGTCATGGCGCGCGGCGCCGCCGGGCTGGGCCTCGATCCCGCCGAGGTGGCCCGCCGGAACCTCGTCCCGGCGGAGTCGTTCCCCTACCGCACCCCGACGGGGGCGCTGTACGACTCCGGCGACTACGCGGCCTGCCTGAACGACGCCCTCGACGCCGCGGACTATCGGGGCCGCCGACAGCTCCAAGCCGCTCGCCGCGCCGGCGGGGAGGGTCGGCACCGTCTGGGGATCGGGCTGGCCTGCGTGGTGGAACCGTCGATCTCGAACATGGGCTACATCTCTCTGGCCGAGACGGCCGCCGAGCGCGCCGCGGGCTGGCCGAAGTCGGGCAACGCCGAAGGCGCCACCTTGGCCATGAACCCCCTCGGCGGGGTGACGGTGCGCCTCTCCACGGTGCCCCAAGGCCAGGGTCACCGAACTGTTGCCGCACAGGTCGCTGCGCAGGCGTTGGGGCTTCGGCCCGCCGATGTGGAGGTCCAGAGCGAGATGGACACCCACGTGAACGCCTGGACGGTGTCCTCGGGCAACTACTCGTCCCGCTTCGCGGGCATCGGGGCAGCGGCCGTGGCCGAGGCGGCTGAGCGGCTAGCCGAGAAGCTGCGCTGTATCGCCGGCGACGTCCTGGAGTGCGCGCCTGCCGACATCGAGCTGCGCGACGGGCAGGCCCGCGTTGTCGGCCAGCCCGACCGCGGCGTCTCGCTGCGGCGCCTGGCCGGGGCGGCGCACTGGAACCCCGAGTCGCTGCCGTCGGGCCTCGAGCCGGGCTTGGCGGTCACCGCCTTCGTGTCGGCGCCCAACCTCGACCCGCCCAACGAGGCCGACGAGGTCGCCTCCTCGGCGGCGCACGGGTTCGTGGTCGACGTGGCGGCCGTGGAGGTGGACACCGTCACCGGCGCGGTGCGCGTCCTCGACTACGTCACGGTGCACGACGCGGGCACGCTTCTCCACCCTCGCCTGGTTGACGGGCAGATCCTGGGCAGCTTCGCCCACGGTCTGGGCCCGGCCCTGCTGGAGCAGACGGTCCACGACGATGAGGGGAACCTGCTGACGGGCAGTTTCATGGACTACTTGTGCGCCACCGCCACGGAGGTCCCGCCGCTTCGCATCCTGCACCGCTGCACGCCGAGCCCGTTCACGGCGCTGGGCGCCAAAGGGCTCGGGGAGGGCAACACGATGAGCGCCCCCGCCGCGCTGGCCAACGCCGTCGGCGACGCCCTCGGGCTCAGCGATCTGGACCTGCCGTTCACCGCCCCCCGAGTCTGGGAGCGCCTCGCCGCCGCCGGCGAGGGTGGCGACCGCCCATGAAGCCGCCGCCGTTCCGTTACGTGCGCCCCGACAGCGTCGAGGAGGCGCTGGAGGTGCTGGGCGAGCACGGTGAGGAGGCCAAGGTCCTGGCGGGCGGCTGCAGCCTCGTGCCGATGCTGAACATGCGCCTGGCCCGCCCCGAGGTGCTCGTGGACGTGAACCGCCTGGAGGCGCTGAGCGGCGTCGCCTGCGACAACGGCAGCGTGACGATCGGCGCGACGGTCCGACAGGCGGCCTTGGAGCGCTCGCCGCAGCTGCGCCGGGAGCTGCCGCTGGCGGCAGCCTGCACGCCCTACATCGGCCACTTCGTGACTCGCAACCGGGGCACGATCGGCGGCTCGCTGGCACACGCCGATGCCCGCGGCGAGCTGCCGCTGGCGCTGGTGACCCTCGGCGGGTCGGTCCTGGCGCAGTCCCAGCGAGGGCAGCGCAGCATCGCCGCGGAGGACCTGTTCGTGTACCACTTCACCTCCGCCCTGGCGCACGAGGAGTTGCTCACCGCGGTTCACTGGCCGGCGGCGGGGCCGGGCTGGGGCTACGGCTTCGCCGAGACGGCCCAACGCCACGGCGACTACGCGCTCGCCATGGTCGCCTGCGCGCTGGCGCGACGCGACGGTGCTGTCGTCGAGGCGCGGCTGGGGCTGGGGGCGGTGGCTGACCGGCCGCTGCTGGCCTCCGAGGCGGCGGAGGTTCTTGTTGGCCAAGACCTGGGAGGCCCGGCTGGCGACGGAGCGGTGGCCGAGGCTGCTCGGCTAGCGGCCGCCGCGGCCGAACCGTTCGACGACCTGCACGCCTCGGCGGCCTATCGGCGCCGCCTGGTGGCGGTGCTGGGCGAACAAGTGATCCGTGCGGCCTGGGAGTCGGCGAGCGGGACGAGCGGGAGTGCCGGATGAACTGGCGTCGCCCGGACGAACGTTGCGCCGCCACTCGGTCGCCGTCGCGCGGCCCGGAGGGTGACGACACGCGGCGGCCAGCCGGATGCCCGGAGGTAGCGAGGTGAGCAGCCATTCTGAGATCGCCGTCACGGTGAACGGCCGCCGCTACCGCGAGGCTGTCGCAGAGCGGATGCTGCTGTCGGACTTTCTGCGCCAGCGCCTCGGGCTCACCGGCACGCACGTGGGCTGCGAGCACGGGGTCTGCGGTTCCTGCACCGTTCACCTCGACGGCGCGGCCGTGCGCTCGTGCCTGCTGCTGGCCGTGCAGACCGACGGGGCCGACGTGCGCACCGTGGAGGGCCTCGCCGACGGCGAGCGGCTGCACCCGTTGCAGGAGGCCTTCCGGGAGCACTTCGCCTTGCAGTGCGGGTTCTGCACCCCCGGCATCCTGATGGCTGCGGCGGACTTCCTGGCCCACAATCCGGCGCCCGCCCGCAACGAGATTGCCGAGATGCTCGCGGGGCACCTCTGCCGCTGCACCGGCTACGCCCCCATCATCGACGCCATCGCAGCCGCATCTGGGTCAGGAGCCGAGTAATGCCGATCCACTGCCGCTCAGCCACCCGGCCCGGGCGGTTGGCATGAACCTCGGCCTCTCGCTGCTGTACGCCGCCGAACGCAACCCAGAGGCGGAGGCTGTTGTGGACGGACAAGCCCGGCTCGACTATCGCAGCTTGCAGCGGGCTGCCGCCGGCCTGGCTGCGGGTCTGGCGGCTCTGGGCGTCGGTCGCGGCGACCGGGTGGCCCTCGTGTTGAAGAACCGCCGCCAGACCGTCGAGCTGTACTGGGCCTGCCAGTGGCTCGGGGCTGTGGCGGTGCCTCTCTCGTGGCGGGCCGCGGCTGCCGACGTGGCCTACTGCGTGGCCGACTCCGGCGCTGCTGTCGTGGCCTTCGAGGAGGTCGGCCTCGACCACGCCCGGGCGTGCCTTGAGGCGGCGGATCGATTCGTGGCGGTCGGCACGGCCGACGCGGGCAGTTCGGCGGCGCTTGCGGCGCGGTTCTGCGCCGACGGCGGCGCACCTCCCTGCGAGCTGTACGAGAGCCTGCTGATCGCCGGCGAGGCGTCCGGTCCGCCCGAGGGGCTCGACGACCGGGAGGCGTCCATCTTCCTGTACACGTCCGGCACCACGGGGCGGCCCAAGGGCGTCCCCCGCAGTCACGCAGCTGAGCGGGCGGGTGGGCTGTCCCAGGCGCTGCACCAGAGCTACCGCCCCGGCGAGCGCACGCTCGGGGTGATGCCGCTGTACCACACCATGGGTATCCACACGCTGCTGGCGACACAGGTCGTCGGCGGGTGCTACGTCTGTCAGCCCGATTGGAGCCCCGCCGTAGCGCTGGATCTCATCGCCGCCGAGCGCATCGGCTCGCTATACCTGGCGCCCACGCTGTTCCACGACCTCGTCCACTCGCCGCAGGCGGCCACAGCTGAGGTGCCGTCGGTCCGGTCGCTGGCCTACGCCGGGGCGGCGATGACCAGCGCCCTCGTGGAGCGCTGCGTGGAGGTGTTCGCCCCCGAGGTGTTCGTGAACCACTACGGCTCCACGGAGATCTACACCTACTCGGTCGACTTCGACCAACGTGCCGCGCCGGGCTGCGCGGGTCGCCCCGCCACCAACGCCCGGCTGCGGCTCGTGCGGCCCGAGCCCGGCGCCGGGCCTGACGATGAGGTTGAACCAGGCGAGACCGGCGAGATCATTTGCCATCTCAGCTCCGACGAGGCGTTCTGTGGCTACTGGAACCGCCCTGGCGCCGACGCGGAGACGATCCGCTGTGGCTGGTACTTCACCGGCGACTTGGGCCGCCTCGACGAAGACGGCGCACTCTGGATCGTCGGGCGGATCGACGACATGATCATCAGCGGCGGCGAGAACGTCCACCCCCTCGAAGTGGAGGACGTGCTGGAACGGGCGCCGGGCGTGCGGGAGGTGGCGGTTGTGGGCCTGGCCGACGACCGCTGGGGCCAGGCGGTCACCGCCTTCGTGGTGCTCGAGGACGGCGCTGCCGAGGCGGGCGAGGAGGCCGCGGCGGCGGGCCTCGACGCCTACTGCCTGGCGTCGGCGGAGTTGGCCCGCTTCAAGCGTCCCCGCCGCTACCAGTTCTCTGACTCGCTGCCGAAGAGCCCGTCGGGCAAGATTCTGCGCCGTTTGCTGAGGGAGGAGTGACGACATGGCTTCGAAGGAGACCGAGCCGGTGAGCTATCCGACGGTGCTGGACGGACTGCGCTTCGAGCGCGAACCCGAGGTCGGCACGGCCACCATCACCCTTGACGTGCCGGGCAAGCTGAACCGGGTCTCGATGCTGGCCCGCGAGCACCTCTCGGCACTCTTCGAGGCGTGCGGCCGGGACCCGGAGGTTCGGGTCGTGGTGCTGGCCGGGGCGGGGGAGCGGGCCTTCACCGCCGGCGGCGACATCGCCGGTTTCTTGGAGGCTTCCCCGGAGGTGCTGACCCGGCTGCACCACAACGTGGCCGCCCCCGAGCGCTGCCCGAAGCCGGTGATCGCCAAACTGCACGGTTTCACCTTCGGCGTCGGGCTGGAACTCGCTCTGGCATGTGACTTCCGCATCGCCGCCGACGACCTGCAACTCGGCCAGCCCGAGGTCTCCATCGGCATGATCCCCGGAAGCGGCGGCTCGCAACGGCTGGCCCGCATGATTGGCCTGGGCCGCGCCAAGGACATGGTCATGCGCGGCCGGCGCATGGGCGCCGCTGAGGCCCTGGCCGTCGGGTTGGTGTCCGAGGTCGTCCCACGAGCCGAACTCGACCAAGCGACTGACCGACTCGTGGCCGAACTCACCGCCCTGCCCGCCCTGGCCACCCGCATGGCGAAGAGGGTCCTCAACCAGGCCTACGACGGCCCCCTGCCGGTGGGCCTGGAGCTAGAGGGCCTCGCCTACGGCTTCCTGCGCGCCACCGCCGACTTCCGCGAGGGCGTCGAAGCCTTCGTCGAAAAGCGAAAGCCCAACTACACCGGCGAGTAGCCCGGCGGGCTCAACCCGGCCACAGATGCCACGAGCGCGCGGCTTCAGCGGGCACCTCGACCCACCCTCGCCGTCAAGCCCGTGCGCAAGTGACAACGTGCGATTACTATCTTGAGTAAAGTCACTCAGAAACGTAATCGACGCGCCTATACTGTGTGTGTGAGCGAGTTCCGACGGCCGCAGGTGGCGACGATCGTCGAGCGGTTGGCGGAGCTGCCGGACTCGAAACGGTCGAAGAACTCCGGCATGACCTGCGGAACGATGCGGATGCCGACTTCCTGCTCGCGTACGAGGTCGCAGAGCTTTTCGCCATCGATCAGATCGACCATCGGAGTCGTGGCCTGCGATGCTCGGCGCGCTGCTGGCGTGTAGCGCCCGAGAGTCACCATGATGGCTCGCTCCGCCCCCGCAACCTCGGCGTCCCGCTGGAACAGCGCCACCTCCTGACGCCCGATTCCTGCCGAGGAGGCAGGGTTGTAGCGCTTCACTTGGACGGCGACCTTGGCAGAGAGAACCGGCGAGATCGGGGCTACGCCGATCCCATCGATCCCCTCGTCTCCCGAACCGCCCACATGCTCCAGCTCCAGGTCGAAGGAGCGAAGCAGGTAGAGCACGAAGTGTTCGAACGCCGTCGGCGACATCGAGTGGAGTCGGTCCAACAGCGCGTCGCGCCATTCCGTTGCTTCCCTCGCGTCGTCATGCGGCAGGTCGTCCTCATCTTCGGCTGTTTCGTCGTCCGACGGTTGGGACGAGGCGGCTCGCCTAGCTGTCGCCGAGGTCTCTCGTCGCAGGTCCCGGAGCCGCTCAACGGCCTGGTTCTCTGGCAGGGCGAGGATCTCGCGCCCCAGTGGCGTCAGCAGGTACAGGCCTCGCCGGGGTTGTTCCAACGCTCCGAAGGTCTTGCAGTCGGAGCGAGCCCAGCTGATCCGGTCCAAGAGGATGAAGTCCCCGCTCTTCGGATACCTGAGCGCGAGCAACTCCTCCGATGGGTTGAGCGTCTCGAGAACCGCCTCGCGAATTTGGCGGGTCTGCGCCGACCCTCCCAACTCCTCGACTTCCCGGAGGATCGGGAGCAGCAAGTCGAACGAAGTAGGCAGGTCATCCTTGGTGGCCACAGACGCCACGCTACAGCTGCGTAGCCTGGCACCTCGTGTCCCGCCGCTGGCCGACGCGGCGTTGCGGATCGGCACTGAAGGTTCACGAGAGGTGCCGCCTTGGTCTCAATGGCTACGAAGCGACCGTCGGTGGCCTCTCTACTAGTAGATTCGTCCGAGTCCTACTGGTAGATTTGTCCGGCTTCTAATGATCGTTTTGTCCGACGTCGACAGGTCGGAGCGTCCGCTCGGCGAGTTGGCGGATTCTGTTGGGGGCGCTGTGGAGGACGTTGGCCTCGGGTTCCTCTCGTCGCGTTGACGCCGGATCGCGGCGGTGTCACACTCGGCAGCGTGAGCAGTCACGACGACGCTTCTGTGCCTTCGACGGACCCCGGCGGACACGAAGCCGGTCGGGGCGACGCCTCGGGCCGCGCCGACGTGGTGCCGCCGCCGGGCATGGACGTCGCTCTCGGCACCGAGATGTTGACGAAGCCGCCGTTCGTGCCGGTCGCCCCGGAGGTGTTCTTGGCGGCTGGTATGTCCAGCCAGGCTGAAGCCGAGGACGAGTCGGCCCGCTGGTTGGAGGCCATGGCCTCCGGCCTCGCCGAACTGGGCTGGACCGACGGCGGCCCGGGGACCGTCGTCGGCCGAGCCGCATCCAGAGCTGCCCTGTGTCGTCTTCTCAGGTGCCCGAGAGCATGAGGGCGTGTGGGTGCCGACGCTGTTCCTGATGGCAGGCAAGCGCGAGACCAATCGCTACTGGCAGTGGGCGTCTTGCGGCGAGCGGAAGACGCCCCAGCTCGGCGCTGATGCCGTCGAGGGTGTCGAGTGGGTCATCGCGAGGCTCCTAAGGATCGCCAGCAGCTCCGTCCAGGCGCCCGCCGCGTGACTGTCCGCGTCGCGGCCTACAGGGTGGATGGCAGGCCATCCGCCGATCGCGCCACCGACGCGGCGGAACTCGCTGGGAGTGGCGTGTCGCCCATGTAGTCGGCGTCACGCATCGGGTGCATACTGCTCCCGTGAAGGCGGTGACGATCACGATCCCCGCGGAGTTGGACGCTGAGGCTGCGGCCGAGGCGCGGCGGCTCGGGATTTCCAAGTCCGCACTAATCAGGCGAGGCTTGGAGGCTGTTCTGCCCAGCGATCGGCTCGACACGGGATCCGATCCTTGGCGCGACCTTGCCGGGTTTGGCAGCCGGGGCCTCAGTGTTGCGCCGGGCGAGATCGACACGGTCGGCTACGAGTCGTGAAGTTCGCTGACACGAGTTGGTGGGTGGCCTGAACCCCACCCGTTGACGCCCGCCATTTGGAGGCAATGGAGATGCTTGCCCGGATCGGCTCCGGCGAGCAGGTCCTGACGACGACGCGCTCGTGAGCGTCGCGGCCGATCGGACCGAGCGATTCCTCCAAGACAACCCGGCAGGGCCGCTCTGGGTGACCGTGGGGTTCGCCTCGGCGTCTCGCACGGGGCGGTCTGCGGGACGCGCTGCGCCGGGTCTTGCCGCGGGAGCGGCTGTTGTGGGTCAGTCGCCTTCTTGGGTCCGCGGGTGATCGCGGAGTTCGGACATTGTGAGGCGCTGGCCCTTGATGCGGTTGCAGGCCGAGCAGAGGAGCTGCAGGTTCTCGTCTGCGTCAAGGCCGCCCTTGGATCGGGGTGTGATGTGGTCGAGGTCGAAGTCGTCGAAGTACTTGGGGCGGTCGCATCCGGGGCATGGGCGTCGCTTGCCGTCGCCCAGCTCGGCCCAGCGGATGAACCGGATACGCGGCGAGCGCGTCGGCCGGTCGGGGTCGGTGCGTCGGGGTGGCCGCGGCGGCAGGTGGAGCGACGGCAGCCCTTCGCGCAGCCCGTCCAAGTCGACGTTGTGGACCGCGGCGTCCGATCCGAGCGGTGCGTTGTACAGCCGGTTCGAGTTGAACGGTGGATCGAGGCAGATCAGATCGATGCACTCAGAGTTGATGCCGCGCAGCACCTTCAAGTTGTCGTCGATCCACAAGGTGCGGTTCAAGAAGTTGGGATTGCCCACGGGCTGCGATTTTAGAGCCGCCCGCCGCCGGTATCGGACCGCGGGCGCCGGTTCCGCCACCGCCCACCCCCGGTGCGGGATGCCGTAGCCTCTCGGGTGAGCACCGGGGAGCACCTGTGACGTACAGCGACGAGGAAATCAGGCGCCGGCTCGCGTTGGGCGAGGACAGCGGGTGGGAGTTCAAGGCGGTTGAGTTCGCCGGGGACAGGCCCAAGAGCCCGAGCCGCGACGATCTGGCCGACGAGATCGCCGCGTTCGCCAACGCGGACGGGGGCACGCTGCTCTGCGGCGTCAGCGACGACGGGCGACCTCAGGACATGTCGCGCCGGCAAATCGTGGCGTTGGACAACTTGCTGGTCGAGGTAGCCACGGACGCTGTCCGCCCACCAGTCCGCATCCGCACCCATCACCGGCAAGTCGACGGGGCGGCACTCCTGTTGGTCTCCATTCCGGAGGGCGATGCGCTGCACGACAGCCCCGGCGGAGGCTATGTCCGCGTCGGCGGCACGAAACGGAGGATGACCAGCGACGAGCGGTTGCGTCTCTCGCAGCGGCGGGGGCAGGCGCGTTTCCGGTCCTACGACGAGCGGACGGTTCCCGGCACCGGCTTCGAGACTCTCGAGGAAACTCTGTGGCGTCCCATGCTCAGTGCCGAGGGATCGGCCGAACCAGAGGCGGCGCTGAGCAAACTGGCGCTCCTGTCTAACGACGAAGCGGGCGTCCAGCGCGCCACGGTCGCCGGCGTGCTGCTGTGTACCCAGAACCCCGAGCGATGGCTCCCTGGCGCCGCCATCACGGCGACGCTGTACCGCGGCGGGGACCGTACCTCGGGCCAGATCGACGCGCAGGAGATCACTGGTCCGCTGAACCGCCAGATCGGTGCCGCGATGGCGTTCGTGGTTCGCAATATGCGCGTCGCCGCCCGCAAGGCGCCCGCGCGGGTCGATCTGCCCCAGTACAGCGAGAGAGCGCTCTTTGAGGCCATCGTCAACGCTGTTGTGCATCGCGACTATGCGGTGCGGGTCAGTCGGATTCGCCTCTCGATGTTCGAGGACCGCTTGGAGTTGCAGTCGCCGGGCTCGTTGCCGAACAACTTGACCCTGGAGAGCATGCAGACACGGCAAGCGACGCGCAACGAGGTGTTGGCCTCGGTGCTAGGGCGGCTGCCGGTGGCGGGAATCCGGGGGTCAGAGGAGAGGAGCTACATCATGGAGCGCCGGGGTGACGGCGTCCCGGTCATCCTGCGCCGCACGCGAGAACTCTGCGGCGCCACACCCGAATACCGTCTGATCGACGGTGCCGAAGTGCTACTCACCGTGCCTGCGGCGCCTTTGGAGGCGAGCGCCGCCCGCGCCGTCATCACCGTGCGATCCGCTGGCCGGCCCCTGCCAGGCGCCGACGTGTTGGCGCTATTCCCCAACGGGACCTACCAGCGTGCCTCCGCCGACGAGAACGGCGAGGCCGCCGTCGAGCTGCACACGACTCACCTCCCGATGGCGGTGTTCGCCGCCGCTGCGGGCTACGGCGGCCGCGTCGTGCGGGACTGGGTGCCGAGCCGCCGAGCGTTGGCTGTGGAACTCGAGGCCCTGCAAGCCGGCGGAAGTGTCGTGTTCGCCGAGTCCGCTGGCTACCTCCCGCGCCTGAAGGGCAGGCTGAACCCCGTACGTGACAGTCACGACCGCACCTACCTCTACGCCTCGGACATCGCCATCGACGGCGGCAAGAACCAGCCCGTGCATTTCGCTCTTGGCGAGGACCTGCGCCTCACCGACGCCGACGGTGCCGGGGCGACGGTTCGCATCGTCGATCTCGTCGGCCGATCGGCGCTTCTGGAATACCGTCCGGTCACCTGAGCCGGCACCCGAGATCTGCTAGACCCTCCGCGCCGCTGCGCGGATTTCGCTGAGGGTTGCTTGGGGGAGGATGGCTTCGGGGTCTACTCGGAGCTCGAGAACCGCCGGGACGCCGGAGGCCAGGGCTTGCTCGAACGCCTCGGCGAACTGCTCGGTGTCTTCGATGGTCGCGCCGAAGCCGCCGAAGGCGCCGGCGTAGGCGGCGAAGTCGGGGTTGAGGAGGTCCGAGCCGCTGGGACGGTCGGGGTAGGTGCGCTCCTGGTGCATGCGGATCGTGGCGAACATGCCGTTGTTGACCACCACCACGATGATCGGCGCCTCGTACTGGACGGCGGTGGCCAACTCTTGGGCGGTCATCAAGAAGTCGCCGTCGCCGCAGAAGGCCACGACCGGCGCCTCGGGAGCGTGCAGCTTGGCGGCCACCGCCGCGGGGACGGCGTAGCCCATGGCGCCGCTCTGGGGACCGAGCTGGGTGCCGTACTGCTTGAAGCGGTAGTAGCGCTGCGGCCACAGCGAGAAGTTGCCGGCGCCGTTGGTGAGGATCGCCTCGGGCGGCAGGCGGCCGTCCAGCCAGCCGATCACCTCGCCGAAGTCCACCCGGCCCGGCGCTGGCCGCCGGCGCAGTGACTCCTCGTAGTCGACTCGGGCCGCCGCGGCCCAGTCCCGCCACGGGGTCGCCTCGAGCCCGTCGAGGTTCGCGAGCGCCGCGACCGTCTCGGGGGCGCCGGCGCAGACGGCCAGACGCGGCCGGTAGACGCTGCCCAGCTCGGCGGGGTCGGGGTGGATGTGTACGAGCGTCTTGCCGGGGACTGGCGGTGCCAGCAGGGTGTAGCCGCCGGTGGCGGTGTCGCCGAGCCGGGTGCCGATCGCCAGGATCAGGTCCGCATCGCGAATCCGGTTGGCGAGTGCCGGCGTTGTGCCGACGCCGGCGTAGCCCACGTAGCTGGGCGAGTCGTTGTCGAGGTAGTCCTGGCGGCGGAAGGTCACCGCCACCGGCAAGCGGCTGCGCTCAGCCCAGGCGACCAGCGCCTGGCCCGTGGCCTGACTCCAGGTGCCGCCGCCGACGATGACCAGAGGGCGGGAGGCGGTCCGCAGCAATGCCCCCAGCTCCGCCAGATCCTCCGGCGACGGCGCCGGGCGCTGCGGCGGCGGCGCGACCGGAGCGTCTACCACCGCTGCCTCGGAGGCCAGCACGTCCTCGGGCAGCGACACCACGACCGGTCCGGGCCGTCCCCCCCGAGCCACCCGCGAAGCCTCAGCTGCGGTCTCGCTCAGCGACTCGGGTCGGTCCACCTCCACGGCCCACTTCGCCAGCGGGGCGAAGAACGCCTCGAAGTCCACCTCCTGGAACGCCCGCCGCCCCCGGTGCGCGCGGGGCACCTGCCCGACGAACAGCAGCAGCGCGGCGCCGCTCACCGACGCGTTGTGAACCGCCACCGAGGCGTGTGTGGCCCCAGGCCCCCGAGTTACGAACGCAACCCCGAGGTCGCCGCGCAGCCGGGCGGTCGCCTCGGCCATGATCGCGGCGCCGGACTCGTGGCGGCACACCACAGTGCGGATCGCCGGCTCGTCGTGCAGCGCGTCGAGGACGGCAAGGAAGCTCTCGCCGGGCACCGTGAAGATCCTCTCGACGCCGTGGCGGCGGAGTGCGTCGACCAGCACGCGCCCGCCGTGGCGAACCGGTGCCTTCACGCCAGCGGTTCCTCGAGGAGCACTCGTGCCCGCTGGCGGGCGGGCCGGTCGGCGTCGGCGGGGTCGGCGTAACAGATGGTGCGCCGACCCGCCCACTCGGCTGGCAGCAGCATCACCCGCACGAAGGCCGTCTCTTCGACAGCGGAGGATTCGGCGTAGACGGGCTCCGGTCCGCTCTCAAACCAGGCGTCTCCGGCCCGGTAGGTGGTCGTGACGCCGGCGGTGGTGACAGTCAACTCGCCGAACAGCAACCGGCGGATGCCCGGACCGGGATGGGTGTGGCGGTAGGCGACCGCGCCGGGCGGGAAATCCACGCGGTCACAGCGCATCAGCCACGGCTGCGAGTCGTCCAGCTCGGCGGCGGCGAGGGCGGCGCCGGCCGGCTCGTCGACGGCGTCCGCGCCGGTCAGCAGCGCCCAAGAGAGCGCCGGGCCGGCGACCGTGGCGCTGCCGCTGTGCGCCGTGTCGGTGGCGAGCTCGTACACGATCCGGTTGCCCGGCTCGCAGGTGACGCCCGCGGGATGCTCCTGAAGTACGAGGCGAGCGCGCAACGGTCGGTCGGGGAGCGGCTAGTGGAAGTACTGGCCGCCGTCGATCACGATCGTCTGGCCGGTCACGAACGAGGCACCGGGGCCGCACAGGAACACCGCCGCGGCCACAAGGTCTTCGGGGTACAGGTCGCGCTTGAGCGTCCGGGCGGCGATCGAGACCGCGCTGACCGCCTCGAAATCCACACCGGCGGGGTTCTCCAGCACGCCGTCGGAGATCGTGAAACCAGGCGCCACCGAGTTCACGAGAATGTTGTCGTCGCCGAGCTCGCGGGCCAGCGCCCGCGTCAGCGCCAGCACCGCCCCCTTGCTGGCCACGTAGTGGAGCAGGAGCGGCACGCCGCGGAAGATTGTCCCGGAGGTGATGTTCAGGATGCGCCCACCGCCCTGGCGCCGCATGTGCGGAACCACGGCCCGGCAGCCCAGGAACGTGCCGATGACGTTGATCTCGTTCACCGCCCGCCACTCCTCGACGGGGATCTCGTCGAAGGGCCGCATCGGGATGTTCGTGAACTTGCCGGCGTTGTTGACGAGGATGTCGACACGCCCGGTGGCCTCGATGGCCGCGTCCACCGTGGCGTCGATGTCGCCGGGCTCCGACACGTCCGCCGCGACTCCGATCCCGTCGGGGTACCTCGCGGCGGCCTCCGCTGCGCCGGCGAGGTCGGCTATCACCAACCTGGCCCCCGCCCGGGCCAAGCCGTCGGCGATGGCGCGTCCGATGCCCTTGGCGCCGCCGGTCACGATGGCGGTCTGGCCCGCCAGCGAGAAGTCCTCGTTGCTCGGCGTCACGAGTCCGGACAGCTCGCCGCCCGCCGCACCGCTCATTGGATCGGGGAGAAGGCGGTCGGCGTCAGGATCCGGTTCTGCTGGGTATGCACCAGCGGGTGCAGCTTCGCCAGAAAGGTCTGCCAGCGCTCGTCGGCGGCAAGCGCGGCCCTCCGCTGCTCCCGGTCGGCGAAGTTCTCATAGCCCCACATGGCGCAGATCGACGACAGGGCACCAACCTCGACGGTAAACCAGCCGATGAGGTTGCCGAGCACCTCCTGCTGGATGATGATCCCCTCGGTCTCGTACAGCCGCAGAACCTCCTTCAGCTTCCCGGTGTAGATGTGGTAGTCCCGCTGCTCGACAATCATGTCGCTCCTCGCTCCGAACCTGGGAGATCGATGGTAGTCGTGGCGGCGCCGCGGCCTGCCGAGACCGCTATCTCCCCGCTGGCAGGTTCGCCAGCCGCTCGCGGATCAGCTCGAAGAACCCGTCGCTGTCCACTTCGCTGATCCAGCGGCAGTTCGGCGGTCGCCCGAAGCGATCCCAGTAGTCCACGACGGTCATGCCCATAGTGAGCTCGGACTGCGTCTCCACCTCCACGAAGACGTCCTTGCCGCCGTATAGCTCCGGGCGCAGCAGGTAGGCGATGGTGGCGGGATCGTGCAGCGGGCCGCCGCGGCTGCCGTAGCGGTCGAGGTCGTAGCGCTCGTAGAACGACACCATGGCGGCGGTCTTGGCGCCCACCTCGCCGCCGATCTCCCGAACCGACTCGATCCAGGCGGGGCTCATGAGCGCCTTGTGGGTCACGTCGAGGGGCATCGTGGTGATCGGGACGCCGCTCCGGTACATGACGGCGGCGGCGTGGGGGTCCACGTACACGTTGAACTCCGCCACCGGCGTCGTGTTGCCGCCGACGAAGAAGCCACCCCCCATTGTCACGATCTCAGCGATCTTGCCGACGATGCGCGGCTCGCGGACCATCGCCATGGCGACGTTGGTGATCGGCCCGACAGGGCAGAGCGTGATCTCGCCGTCCTCGGCGGCCATGAGCGTCTCCACCAGCCAGTCCACGGCGTGGACCTCCTGGACGGGCATGGTGGGCTTGTCCCAGTTGGGGCCGTCGAGTCCGGTCTCGCCGTGGACGGCCTCGGCCGTGACGAGGTCGCGCACCATCGGGCGCTCGCAGCCGGCAAAGATCTTCATGTCGGCCCGGCCCGCCAACTCGCAGACCAACCGGGCGTTGCGGATCGTGAGTGGCAGTGGCACGTTGCCGGCCACGCAGGTGATGCCGAGCACCTCCAGTTCGGGCGATCCAAGCGCCAACAGGATGGCGAGGGCGTCGTCCTGGCCGGGGTCGGTGTCGATGATGATCTTCCGAGGTGCCATGGCCGGAGGCTAGACCGCGGCCGCCGGCTCACCGCTCGACGCCCCCTCCCAAGGTGCAGCGAGAGAGCCCGACACGCCGCGAGCCGGCTCTCTGTAGCCTTTCATGCGCGCAGGCGGTGATCGGACGACCCCAGGCCAGGCGGCACACGGGCAAGCCCGAGAGACTCGGAGAGACATGGCTCCTACACACGAGAGATACACCCCCGCACGGCTCGCCGAGTTGCGGACCCAGATCGGTTCGTCACTTGTGGGCGACGCTCTGGACGAGCGCGGGCGGCGAGATCAGTCGCTGGCGTCGGGGTACGTCCCGCTTGTGGCCGGTCAGGTGCTCATCGGCTACGCCTTCCCCACGAGGGTTGAGCCCGCCGAGGAGGTCCCGGAGGTGCCGTTCGTGGGCCTGCTGGCGGCTCTCGACGCCATCGGCCCGGGAGAGGTCTGGGTCGGTGCCACCGACGGGTTCCGCGGCGCGGCTCTCTGGGGGGAACTGCTGTCCACCGCCTCCATCGCTGCTGGCGCCGTCGGCGCGGTGCTAGACGGTTACGTCCGCGACGTCCGCGTCATTCGCGGCCTCGACTTCCCGGTGCTGTGCCGCGGCGTGGACCCCCGCAACATCAACGGCAGGGGAGAGGTGGCGGCGCACAATGTGACCGTCGAAGTGGACGGTGTCACCGTCGCTCCCGGCGACCTCGTCGTGGGCGACGACGACGGTGTCGTGATCGTGCCGCGAGCGCTCATCGACGAGGTCGTTGGCGCTGCCGTGGAGAAGACTTCCGGCGAGAGCCGGTTCCGCCAGGCGGTGCGAGAGGGAATGCCGCCCGGCGAGGCGTTCAGGCGCTTCGGCGTGCTCTGACGCGCCGGTTCCCGGATTCCGCCAGACAAGGAGAGGGAAACATGCCCAGGCATCTCGACAAACGCACCGCGCTCGTCACCGGCGCCGCCAGCGGCATCGGCCGAGCCTGCGCGGCGCGTCTGGCCGCAGAGGGTTTGCGGGTGGCCGCAGCCGACGTGCAGGCAGATCCGCTCGAACAGCTTGCTGAAGATGTGGCCAGCGTGCATGTCCTCGATGTCACCGACTACGGGGCGGTGCAGGCCACCGTTGCCGAGATCGGCCCGGTGGACGTGGTCGTGAACAGCGCTGGCATCATCGGTCCGCAGCTGCCCATCTGGGAGGTGCCGCTGGAAGGCTGGGAGCGGACCCTGGCGGTGAACCTCACCGGCACGTTCAACACCATCAAGGCCACCATGGACGGCATGCGCCAGCGGGGCTGGGGGCGCATCGTGAACATCGCCAGCATCGCCGGCAAGGAAGGCAACCCGAACATGGTGGCCTACTCGGCCAGCAAGGCCGCCGTGATCGGCCTCACCAAGTCGGTCGGCAAGGAGGCCTGCACTGACGGCGTGCTGGTCAACGCGGTCGCTCCTGCGGTGATCTCCACGCCCATGAACGCCGACACCGAGCCCGACATGATGGAGTACATGCTTTCCAAGATCCCCATGCGGCGCCTCGGCCTCCCCGACGAGGTTGCCGAGTTGGTGTCCTGGCTGGCTTCGGACGCCTGCGCCTTCTCGACCGGCGCCGTCTACGACATCTCCGGGGGCCGCGCCACGTACTAGCCGGGCGGCATTGGTCACGCCGTTCTGGCCCCGGCCTCGATAGGTCATTCCCAGGTGTGTCTCAGGGCTTGCGTAGGCTGACGGCAGGAATCGATGAGGAGGGTGTGTGTCAACGAACGAGGTTGGTGCGATGGGTGTCTGGAACGTATTTCGCGGTGACGCCCTCGACGCCTATGCCGACTGGCCGATGCCGGCGGTCATCGTTTCGGACGGCGCGTACGGGGTCGGGGGTTTTCCGGGCGACCCGCGCACGCCTGACGGACTCGGCGAGTGGTACGAGCCGCACGTTGAGGTGTGGTCGAAGCACGCGCGTCCCGCGACGACGCTGTGGTTCTGGAACACCGAGGTGGGCTGGGCGACGGTTCACCCGCTCTTGTTGGATCACGGCTGGAGGTATGTCCAGTCGATTGTGTGGGACAAGGGTCTCAGTCACATCGCTGGCAACGTGAACGGGGAGACGATCCGCCGTTTTCCGGTGGTGACGGAATTGTGCGTTCTGTACCGCCGCCGGTTGGAGTTCGCGACTCCGGAGGGCGTGATGGCGGCGAAGCAGTGGCTGCGACACGAGTGGCAGCGGTCGGGCCTGCCGCTCAGTGCTGCGAACGAGGCCTGCGGCGTGGCGAATGCGGCTACCCGCAAGTATCTGACGCAGGACTGGCTGTGGTACTTCCCGCCGCCGGAGATGA
>VXNF01000124.1 GCA_009840735.1 Acidimicrobiia bacterium
CCCGCCGCCACAGCCATGGGCCACCCGGCACGCCCGCGCTGGCTACATGTGCGGCGGCGGCGGGGGGGGGGGGGCCGAATCCCAGGACCGGCGCGCCGGTGGCGGCAGCGAGGGCGCGGGAGGCGGGGGAGTGGTCGCTGTGGGTGTGGGTGACGCAGATGTGGGTGACGGTGCGACCCTCCAGCGCGGCGAGGAGCGCCGCGAGGTGGGCGTCGTCGTCGGGACCCGGATCGATGACCGCCACCCGCTCGCTGCCCACGATGTAGGTGCCGGTGCCGGCGAAGGTGAACGGGCTGGGGTTCGCCGCCGTGACCCGCTGCACGAGCGCCGCGACCTGCACGGCTTCGCCGTAGGCGGGGTCGTGGTCGGCGTCGAAGAGTTCCTCCAATCGTGGCGACGCCCCGCCGGGCTGGAGACTGTCCGGGGAGTCAGAGGTGGGGTGGTCACGGCCAGGTTGCGCGTCCGCATCAGCAGGACGTTCCCCACCAAGGCTCAAGACCGGCGGCCCCCGAGTGACGCCTCGGTCGCTTCGGCGATCAGACCGTCGCCGTCGCGCGCCATGTCGAAGGGGGTACCGCTGACGAAGCCGCAGATGGAGTCGATGTCGCCCTGCGGCGAGGGGGCGTCGAGCTCGGCCGTCAACGTTCGCCGCACGAACTCGGCCAGGCTTATGCCCAGTTCGGCGACCCGGCTCTTGGACCGAGCGTGCAGCTGATCCGGCAGCGTGATGATGGTCCGCACGATCTGATATTATAGCATCGCCACACCAAGCAACACCGCTGCCGTCAGCCCCTCAACGCGCCAGGCGCAATCCGGGACTGCCGGAAATGGTAGATCAGATCCAGACGATTTGGTAGATCGATCACCACGAATATGGTAGATTAGGGCCGGTGGGCGGCAACAATGGAGCGCGGCAAACCCTCACGCCGGCGGGTTACCGCTCACGCATCGCGGAGAAGGATGCGGAGCGGGCACTGGGCACAGCTCGGGCTCTGCTCATCGAAGGACCGAAAGGCTGCGGCAAGACTTGGCTGGCGAAACATCTGGCCCGCAGCGAGGTGTTGCTCGAGCACGACCCTGCCGCACGCGCGCTTGCGGAGGCGGAACCCCATAGGGTGCTCGAGGGTCCCGTGCCGAGGCTGCTCGACGAGTGGCAGCTGGTCCCGGCACTGTGGGGCGCGGTGCGAGGCACCGGCGATGCCCGCGGGCTTCCGGGCCAGTTCATCCTGACCGGATCGGCCACGCCCGCCGACGACCTCACCCGACACTCAGGAGCGCTGCGAATTAGGCGGCTCGCGCTGCGAACGATGTCGCTCGCGGAACGGGGATGGTCCACGCGGGAGGTCTCACTCGCCGGACTGCTTCGCGGGGATGCCGTCGCTGCGGGGCGAACCGGGCGAGGTGTGCCCGAGGCTGTCGATGCGCTGTGCCGCGGCGGTTGGCCGGGCTTCGACGACTCCGTGCCGACTGCTCACATTGTCGATGCTCTGAGGAGCTACCTGGCCGACATGGCGCGCACGGACATTCGGCAGGTCGACGGCGTCGCGCGGGACCCTGTTCGGGTTCGGGCGCTGTTGCGCTCCGTGGCACGCAACGTCAGCACCGCGGCAAACCTGAACAAGCTCGCCAGCGAGGCGAGTCCGGGGGCATCGTTGGGCCGCCATTCGGTGCGCGCCTACCTCGATGCGCTGGAGATGCTGCATGTGCTGGAACCGCTCACGGTTTGGCCGACGCATCTGCGTTCTCGATCCCCCCTGCTCAAGAGCCCGAAACATCACTTCTCCGACCCGTCGCTTGCCGTTGCCGCCCTGCGGGCGAGCCCAGAGAGGCTCCTCGCCGATCCGGAAGCCTGCGGCCTCCTGTTCGAGTCGCTCGTCATTCGCGACCTGCGCGTGTACGCGCAGGCGGCAGGAGCGGAGGTCTTCGCTTTCGGCGACGTTGGGGGCACCGAAGCTGACGCGATCGTCGATGGGGGGGACGGCCGATGGCTCGCCGTCGAAGTCAAGCTCGGCGGAAGCAAGCAGATTGAGCAAGCGGCCCGCTCACTGCTCTCTGTGAAGGGCAAAGTCGACGAGACCAAGATGGGGGCCGCCTCGAAGCTGCTGGTGGTCACCGCCGCCGACGGCTACTCCTACGAACGGCCCGACGGCGTCGCAGTGGCACCGATGTCCGCCCTCGGACCGTAAGGCTGCCGGAATGGAAGAGGATCCACCGGCGGTCTCCACGAGCCCTCCTAGCACCCCGCCTGGCAGACCAATCGGAAAGGTCAGCGGTGCAACGTCCGGCTCGGCGCGGATCCAGGTCGGTCCCGGATCTGGGAACCGGACCGATGGCCGCTCGGCTAGCGACTCGACCATCCGTGCGACGAACAGCACGCCCATCGGTGACAAGTCGTCGATTCTGCCCTTGAGGGCTTCCCGGTCGCTCACGACGCCAGGCGACGCTCGATCAGGTCGACGAATGCTGGGTTCAGCTCGACGCCCACCCAGCGGCGGCCCAGTTCGCGGGCAGCCAGCAGCGTCGTCCCTGAACCGGCGAACGGGTCGAGCACCACGTCGCCGGGCTCACTAGTCATCATCACGCACCGGCGCGCCAAGCTCAGGGGCATCACCGCGGGGTGGTCGTCGACGCCGCTGTCGGCGGGCCGTCGCGGCTCGGTGTTGACATCCCAGACGGTGCGCAAGCGGCGGCCGTTGGGGCCCCGCACCGCGTCAACGTCGTAGTAGTAGTCCTGGCTCTTGGAAAACAAGAACACTGTCTCGTGCGCCTTGGTGGGCCGGTCCCTCACCGACTCGGGGTGCGCGTTCGGCTTGTGCCAGATCACCTCCGAGCGCAACCACCAGCCCGCGTCCTGCAGCGCAAGCGCCAGCCGCCACGGCACCCCGATGAGGTCCTTGGGCTTGAGGCCCTCCGGGGTCGCCGGGCGCACGCGCATCGCCCGGGCCCGGTTCTTGCGGTCCGCCGCCCGGTAGCGGCGGTTGCCGGAGGTGTAGCTGTCGCCCACGTTCAGCCACACCGTCCCGTCGTCGGCCAGCACTCGACGCACCTTGTCGAAGGTCACGGCGAGGCTCTTGACATAGTCGCCCAACGCGTCGTCCCGGCCGATCTGTCCGGGCGTCTCGTAGTCCCGCAGCGACCAATAGGGCGGCGAGGATCTGATCGGTGCGGCGGTGGCCGTGACGCTCTGTTCGGGGCGTCACGGCCTGTTCGCGCTAGCGGGTGGCCCTACGCGTCGTCGGGTGGGTACTCGACGAGGTGGCAGCGGGCGCCAGGGAACGTGGTGCTGAGCACGATCGCTTCCCATTCGTCGTAGGGGATGCACTGCCAGAAGGGTGCACCGGACGTCTCGAGCTCTGCGAGTTCCTGGTCGTAGCGGGCCCATCTCGCGGCGTAGCGCTCCATCTCGCGGTCGTAGGCGTTGAGGGCGTTGATGTGGAGGCGGTCGAGGCAGAACCGGTCGCCGTCGCAGCGGTCGACCTGCTGCTGGGTGGGTGGCTCGTACTCGGGGAGGCTCGACTCGGGCGCGGTGATGCTCGGCGCGCGGCTGGCGGGGGCGTGGTTGTACTCGTTGGCGAACGAGTCCTGGACGCACCGCGACCCGCGCCACATGTAGCCGACGGGGCAGGTCTCGATGAGGGGCCTCGTCGCGGGCAGGCCCTCGCTCGCCTCCGCGTGCGGCTCGCGCAGCACGCATTCGGTCGGGTTGTCGGAGTCGTCCTCGACGTAGTGCTCCCGCAGGTGAGCGATGTCCTCTTCGGTGAAGTTCAACGAGGGCCGGAGGTGGCCGAGCGAGCTCGACACGCTGGGAAGTGATATTCCGTACTGGCCGCAGTGGCGGAGCGGATCGGCGTAGTCGGTCACGGTGCGGCCCTTCGGGTTTGCCTGGACCGTGCCGACGGGGTTGGGCGCCCGGGCGATCTCCCGTTCTACCCGTTCCCGGTCTT
>VXNF01000049.1 GCA_009840735.1 Acidimicrobiia bacterium
GAAGCGTTCGGCGTTCTCAACACCGACTGGCGCGAGGGAATCAACTGGCAGGAGGTCCGGGAGTGGCGGCTGCGGCGCGCCCGGGAGGCCATGGCCCGCCACGAGCTCGGCGCCATGCTGCTGATGTACGACGAGAACATCCGCTACGTCACCTCCACGCTCACCCCCGGCTGGAACCAGCTGAAGCCGGGCCTGCGCTACGCCGTGCTGGTGGAGGGTCGCGAGCCGATCATCTACGAGCAGGGCGACATCGGCTACCACCTGCGGGAGCACTCGCCGTGGATCCCCGCTGAGAACGTCCGCTACTCCTACGCCTGGATCAAGGGCGCCGCCGGCCCGGCCGCCAGCTCGCAGGTGGCGAAGTTCACCAACGCCCTCATGGCCGACCTCGAGGAGGCCGGCGTGGAGGACAAGCCGCTCGGCGTGGACTTCATGGACCTCAACATGATCCGCGTCTTCGAGGAGCGCGGCATCAACTGGACCGACGGCATGACTCCGATGATGGAGGCCCGGGCCATCAAGAGCCCCAACGAGCAGAAGGCCATGCGGATGGTCGGCTCCATCTGCGACGTGGTGCACTACCAGTTCAGCCAGTTCCTGCGCCCCGGGCTGACCGAGAACGAGGTCACCGCCTACGGCATGGAGCAGCTCTACAACATCCCCGGCATGGAGAACGTGGAGGACGTGATCGTCTCCTCGGGCCCGAACGCCTGGCCCAACTGGCGCAACCACGGCGACCGCATCATCCGCCCCGGCGAGCTGGTCATCATCGACCTGGCGGCGCTCACCTGGAACGGCTTCAAGTCCTGCGTGTACCGCACCTACTGCGTGGGCGGCAAGCCCACCGACGAGCACAAGCAGTACTACGACCTGGCGCTGAAGTGGCTGAACGACTCCATCGAGGCCACCCGGCCGGGGGTCACCACCGCCGACATCGCGGGGGTGTGGCCCTCGGCGAAGGAGATCTGGGGCTACGACGAGGAGGACGAGGCGGCCGCCAACCTGTGGGGCCACGGCCTCGGCCTGGCGCAGTACGACATCCCCGTGATCTCCCGGATCTGGTCGCTGGACCACCCCGTGGAGATCCAGCCGGGCATGGTGTTCGCCCTCGAGACCCAGCACGGCAAGCTGCACGAGTTCGGCGTGCGCCTCGAAGAGATGCTGATCGTCAACGACACCGGCATCGAGATGATCTCCACGCCGGCGCCGGAGATCATCGCCGTCGGCTGAGCGGGCGGCCCGGCAACGTTCGGATTCCGGCTCGAACCCTCCCGCCATGAGCCCGCGGGTCGTCGGGTTGGACGACCCCGAGGCGCTCGACGTCTCGCTGGTCGGGGCCAAGGCCGCTGGCCTGGCTCGAGCGCGGCGAGCGGGGTTGGCGACCCTCGACGGTTTCGTCGTCACACTGGCGGCCTCCGCCGGGCCACTGCGGGGGGCCGCCGCCGAGTTGGCTCGGCGAGGCTCGGGAGCGGCCCGCATGGTGCTGCTGCGCGACGAACTTGACGAGGCGCTCACGGCGGAGATCGGCGCGGCGGCCGTCGGGCTGGCCGAACCGCTCATCGCCCGCTCCTCCAGCGCACTCGAAGGTGAGGGCACCTGGGCGGGGGCATTCGCCTCGCTGGGTGAACTGCGCCGCCACGAGGTACCCAAGGCGTTGCGCAGCGTGTGGTCGGCGATGTTCACCCTCGAGGCGCTGGAACGCTTCGAGGCCGCCGGCGTCGAGCCCGGCAGCGCAGGAATGGGTGTGCTGGTACAGACCGAGCTGGCGCCTGACTGCGGCGGCGCGGCGACCGTCGAGGCGAACGGCTCTGTCAGCGTCTCCGCGGTGAAGGGCTCGCCGCGCGACCTGCTGGCGGGCTGGGTGCCGGGCGTGCGGGCAGCCGTGGGCCCCGACGGCAGCGTCTCGGGCACCGAGGCGACAGAGTTGATCGGCGCCGTCACCCTGGGGGAGGTGGCTGCGCTGGCCCGGCAGGCCGCCGACAGCCTGGACTGCAACCTGATCGAGTGGGCCGTCAGCGGCGGGACGCCCGTGCTGCTGCAGGTGCAGCGGACCCGGACCGCCGCAGCGGGCCCCGGCGGCGACCTCGACGACGAGGCGCTGCGCGAGCTGCGCCAACCCGAGGCTCTGGCGATGGCCCGCGAGGCGCTGCGGCGGCCCCGCACCGAGCCGCTGGGCCGCAACCGGGTGGGCCGAGACCGATGGGAGCCCTTCCTGGCCTCGGTGGCGATCGCCAACGGCGAGTTCCGGGACGGGTTGGCAGCTTCGCCGGGTGTCGGCGCGGGCCGGGCCATGTGGGTGTCGAGCCCCACGGCCGTCGACCATGTCCGCCCGCGGGACGTGATCGTCGTGCAGTACCCGCTGTCGAACTTCGCTCCCCTGCTGTGGGACGCCGCCGGGCTGGTCGCCTTGGGGGGTGGGCCGTCGGCTCATCTCATGGAGGTGGCCCGCTCGCTGACGGTGCCCGCCGTGGTGGGGTGCCCGCTGGACGATCTGATCGACCCGCATGGGAGCGCCGGCAACGGCGACTCTGACTCAGACGACGTGCTCGCGATCGTCGACGGCGACACCGGCCGCGTGGCGGTCCTTGAGCTGTGATGCAGACACACCGCCGAGGGTCCCCATGAGTGCCGCTGACCGGCCGCGGGTGGGGGTGATCGGGGTCGGCGTCATGGGCGGTGCGATGGCGGGTCACCTTGCGGCTGCCGGGTTCGAGGTGTGCGGTTACGACGTCGACGCCGCCAAGGTCGAGGCCTCCGCGGCGAACCCGGTCGAGTCGGTGGCCGAGGTGGCCGCCCGCAGCGACGTGGTGCTGATGTCGCTGCCGTCGGTGAGCGCTCTGGACACCGTGGCAGCAGAACTGGCCGCCGCTGAACCGGCAGGGCGCGTGGCTGTCGAGATGGGCACCCTGCCCCTCGAGGCCAAGCAGCGTGCCCACGACCGACTCGCCGCGGCGGGCTGCGATTTGCTGGACGCGCCCGTGAGCGGCACCGGACTGCAGGCCGCCGACGCCACGCTGGTGATCTACAGCAGCGGCAGCCGCGCCGGCTACGAACGGGCGCGGCCGATCTTCGAGGTCATCGGGCGGCGCTCCTACCACCTCGGTGCCTTCGGCAACGGCAGCCGGATGAAGTTCGTGGCCAACCTGCTCGTGGCGGTCCATACCCTCGCCGCTGCCGAGGCGCACGCCCTCGGGGCTGCCGCCGGGCTGGACCCCCAGGTGACCCAGGAGGTCATCTCCGCCGGCGTGGGCACCTCGTCGATGTTCGACATCCGCGGCCCGATGATGGTGGCCGACAGCTTCGACCCCCCCTCGGCCCGCCTGGCCATCATTCACAAGGACGCCGGCATCATCTCCGACTTCGCTCGGGCCGTGGGCGCCGAGACACCGCTGTTGGACGCCGCCCTGCCGATGTACCGCCGGGGCGTCGAGGCCGACCTCGGCCACCTCGACGCCGCCGCCCTGCGCCGCCTGTTCGGCGCGGCGGCCGCGGAGTCCGCTGGCACCCCCGCAGATCGCATCCCAACCGAAGGAGCAAATCCATGACTATTCCCCGCTGCGTGCTCGGCACCGACCTGCTCGAGGAGTACTGCACCCGGTTCAACAACTGGGGCCGCTGGGGCGACGACGACGAAGTAGGCACCCTCAACTTCATCACGCCCGAGAAGATCGTCGAGTCAGCCTCGCTGGTGCGGACCGGCAAGGTGTTCTCCTTGGAGCTGCCGCTGGACGGCAACGGGCCTCAGACCGGCGCCTTCGGGCGGGTGAACCCGGTACACCAGATGGTCGCCACCGGCACCGACCATGTGCTGGGCCGCCAAGACTGGCCGCTGGAGTGGGGCGTGGCCGACGACTCGCTTTTCCTGTTCCTGCAGGGCGGCACCCAGTGGGACGCCCTGGCCCACATCTTCCACAAGGGCAAGATGTACAACGGTTTCGACGCCGAACTAGTGGGCGCCAAGGGGGCTGTCCGCAACGGCATCCAGAACCAGAAGACAGTGGTGTCCCGCGGCGTGCTGCTGGACGTTCCCCGGGCGCTGGGTCGGGAGCACCTAGAGCCCGGCGAGCCGATCGACGGCGACCTGCTGGATGAGACGTGCGCGCACCACGGCGTGGAAGTCGGCTGCGGCGACATGGTGCTGATCCGCACCGGCGACATGGCCCGCCGACGCCACCTGCCGGGCTGGGACGGCTACTCCGCCGGCGACTCGCCGGGCCTGTCGCTGCTGTCAGCGCCGTGGCTGGCCGAGCGGGAGATCGCCGCCCTCGCCACCGACACGTGGGGCGCCGAGGTGCGACCCAACGAGATCCCCGACAGCTTCCAGCCGCTGCACCTGGTGATGGTGGTGAACATGGGCCTGTTCGTGGGCGAGATCTGGTACCTGGACGAGCTGGCCGAGGACTGCGCCGCCGACGGCGTCTACGAGTTCCAGCTCGTGGCGCCGCCGCTGGTCATCCCCCGAGCCGTCGGCTCCCCCCTGAACCCACAGGCCATCAAGTAGCGGCCGCGCGCCGGTCTGGTGAGAAGAGCTGCATGAACGCGGACGAAGTGATCGAGGCTCTACAGCTGCGTCCCCACGCCGCTGAGGGCGGCCACTTCACCGAGGTGTGGCGCGACGAGCACTCCACGGCCATCTACTACTTCTTGGCCGCAGGCGAGGTGTCGGCCATGCACCGTCTCGACGCGGCCGAGTTGTGGCACTTCTACGCCGGCGCGCCTGTCCAGATGCTCCTCTTGCGCAGCGACAGCACGATCGGCTCGCCGACGCTGGGGGCTGACCTGGCGGCCGGCCAGCGCCCCTGCGTTGCAATTCCCGCAGGCACCTGGATGGGCGGCGAGCCGCTGGGGACGTGGTCGCTCATCGGCGCCACCGTGGCGCCCCCTTACCACGACGGCCGTTTCGAGTTGGCCGACAGGGCCGACCTCCTAGCCCGCTACCCAGACGCCACCGAACGAATCACCCGCCTGACTCCCTAAGGACGACGCTCGCGGACCGGGCGCCGGTGGCTGCCAGCGGGGTCTTGTGGCGGTAGTTTCTTGCCCGTGGTTGAGTCGGCTCTTGCGGGGGTAGATTCGGGCGGGCCGACTGTTGCGGACGCCCGACGGGCAGCAAAGGTGCTGGCCGACGCCGGGGCGGGCCGCGTTTTGCTGTACGGGTCGGTGGCCCGCGGCGATCAGACCGCCGAGAGCGACATCGATCTCGTCGCCGTCTTCGACGACCTCGGCGACTACGCCGACCGCTGGCGGCGCGAGGGCGCCCTTGCTTCCGCCGCTGGGCGGGCGTGTGGCTGGCCGGTCGAGGTGCGGGTGACCGACCGCCCGGAGTGGCGGATCCGATCCGAACGTCTCCGTTCGACGCTGGAGCGTCGTATTGCACCCGAAGTGGTGCCTCTGGTGGAACGCCCCGAGGTGGGCGTGGACTGGGGCAAGGAGATCGGGATGGCCGACAGCGATTCAGGCGAGGCGCTCACCCGTCTGATGAACCTGCGGACGCAGGTCACGCAGATCCTAAACGGAATGAATCGGGGCGACGCCGAGAGGGGCGCCATCGAGGACGGCGACGACGAGGCGCTGGCGTTCTACCGGCAGGACCGCCTCTGGGCGCTCTGCGGGGCGGCGCACCTGTGTGCCGAGAACGCCATCAAGGCGCTGATCCACGTCGTCTGCGGCGGCGACCCGCGGCGCATCCACCAGATCTCCAAACTCGCCGCCGAGTTGCCGGGGCTCCACTGGGCGGAGGTGCGGAGTTGCTTCGACGATGAGACGTGGGGCTCCGTGAGCCCCTGGCGCATCGACGCGGCCTACCCCGCCGACCAGCCCGAGAAGTCGTCTCGGGCCACCACCGACTACAGCGGGCGCCTCGCCTCACACGCCCTCGCCGTGGCGATCTTGGCAATCGACGCCTACGAGCAGTGCTACGACCCCTGCAGCGACACCCGCCTGCTGCGCCGCCACGTCACCAACACCCTCGAACGCGTCCAGACCCAGGGGATCGCCTGAGCGCATTGCAGCACGGGTCGCTTCGGCCGAGCGCTGCCGGGTCCGGGCGAAGAAGGGAGACGACCATGAGCATCGCGAACCGGGCGCCCTCCGACGTGGCGATCGGCTGGATCGGCACCGGCGTCATGGGCGCCGCCATGTGCGGGCACCTCATGGACGCCGGGCATCCGGCCACTGTGCACACGCGCACACGCGCCAAGGCAGAGGGGCTGCTGGCGCGGGGCGCTGCCTGGGCCGATCGGCCCCGAGACGTGGCCGAGGCGTCGGATGTCATCTTCACGATCGTCGGCTACCCGGCCGACGTGCGGGAGGTGATCCTCGGCACCGACGGCGTTCTGGCGGGTTGCGGCGGCGGTGAGATCATCGTGGACATGACCACCAGCGAACCCGCCCTGGCCGTCGAGATCGCCGCGGCGGCCGCGGCCCGTGGTGTGGCGGCCGTGGACGCCCCCGTCTCGGGCGGGGACGTGGGCGCCCGAGGGGGCACCCTGTCGATCATGATCGGCGGCGACGCCGAGACGGTGGCTTCCCTGGCGCCCTTCTGGGAGGCCATGGGGCGCACCTGGGTACACCAGGGCGGCCCCGGCGCCGGCCAGCACACCAAGATGGTCAACCAGACCCTCATCGCCGCCGGCATGGTCAGCGTCTGCGAGGGCCTGCTCTACGCCTGGCGGGCCGGCCTGGACCTCGAGACGGTCATGGAGTCGGTGGCCAGCGGGGCGGCCGGCAGCTGGTCGCTCTCCAACCTGGGCGCCCGCATGATCGCCGGCGACTTCGACCCCGGCTTCTTCGTGGAGCACTTCGTGAAGGACATGGGCATCGCCCTCGCCGAAGCCGACCGCATGGGCCTCGACCTGCCGGGCCTGCGCCTGGCCCGCGGGTTCTACGACCGCCTCGTGGCCGCCGACCGGGGCCGCCTCGGCACCCAGTCCCTCATCTGCGCCCTCGCCGAGCTCTCCAACCTCGACTGGACGACCCGCTGAGCGCAAGCGTCGGCACACCCTCGAGGCCTGCGGCGTTGTGAGCCGACCTGAATCCCGCACCCGACTCGGCCGATGAGAGTGCGATGCCATTCGGGCTGCTGGATGCCGGACTCCGGACCGACCCGAGTCACACTCCCGGCCCGGAGCGGTGAGAGTGCCTTGAGGCGCTCGTCTCTCCGGCGGACGACGCGGCGAGTTCCATCGGGGCGGAGTTCGCGGAATGTAGTGTCCATGCGAATTAGTAGTCTATGTGAGTATTGGTAGCGTTTCTGAGAGAATGTAGCCTTAGCGAGGATCAGTCGGGCGAGCGGACCGGTTGGAGGCGGATGTCGTGTTCGAGAACCAGCATCGCGTCGTCGAGGACGAACTGTGCGAGTTGCTGGCGGCACTGCCGGCGATCAGCATCGAAGGCGCCCGTGCCGTGGGCAAGACTTGGACGGCGAGCAGGCACGCAAACACCGTCTACGCCCTGGACGACCCGGACACGCTGGATCGCGTCCGCACCGATCCCCGGCTACTGCTCGAGGGCGAGCCGCCGATCCTGATCGACGAGTGGCAGCGATACCCAGCCTCGTGGGACATCGTTCGTCGGGCCGTCGACGCCGATTTCAGCGCCGGACGGTTCATCCTCACCGGATCGACGAGGCCCGAGACCCGCCCCACGCACTCTGGCGCGGGACGCATCGTGACCCTTCGCATGTGGACGACGACTCTGTTCGAGCGCCGCCCCGCTCCGAACGCGGTCAGTCTTCGGGGGCTCCTCGCCGGAGACCAGCCCGACATCGCTGGTCGCATCGACCTCACCGTCGAGGAGTACGCCCACGAGATCACCGCCGGGGGCTTCCCCGGCTGGCGACACGTCACCGGGCGGCCCCGCACCCTGCTGCTCGACGGCTACCTCCACCGCCTCGCCGAGCACGACTTCCCGCTCGCCGGCCACAGGGTGCGCAACGTGGCGGCCCTGCGCCGCTGGCTCGCCGCCTACGCCGCGGCCACCGCCGGGACCGCCTCCTACGAGACCATCCGCGACGCGGCCACCTCCGGCGAGGGCGACAAACCGGCCAAGACCACCACCATCGCCTACCGCGACACGCTCGAAGCCATGTGGCTGTTGGAACCGCAGCCGGCCTGGCTTCCGACCGGGAGCCACTTGACCCGCCTCAAACGCAGCCCCAAACACCACCTCGCCGACACCGCTCTCGCCGCCCGCCTGCTCAACGCCACACCCGACACGCTGCTCGGCGGCCACACCGCCCCGCTTCCCGCCGGGCCGAGCCACGGGGGCCTGTTCGGCGCACTGTTCGAATCGATGGTCGCCCACGACCTGCGCGTCCACGCCCAAGCGTCCGGCACCCGTGTCGCCCACATGCGAACCTGGAACGACCAGCGGGAGATCGACATCGTTCTGGAGGCCGAGCGCGGGGTCCTCGCCGTCGAGGTCAAGCTCGGCGCCGACGTGACCCGTCACGACACCCGTCATCTCCGCTGGCTGCGAGACCGCCTCGGGCCGGCACTGATCGACGCTGCCGTGGTCACAACCGGCGCCGACGCCTACCGCGACCCCGACGGCATCGCCGTCATACCCGCCGCACTGCTGAGCCCCTGAGCAGCCGGACGGGCCAAGGAGCGAGCGAGGGCACGCACCGCCCGGCCCGAGGGTCGAGCCCTACATCGACGGGAGCTTCTACGGGCCCAGGGCCGTGATTGGTGCCACCTGAACGCCGTCCGGGCGGCGGTAGGCGGCGCCGGTCGAGGTGACAACCAGCAGGGCGGCCAGTTCGTCGCTGCGGCTCCGGGCAACTTTGGATCGAAGCCGCAGCAGCGTCCTAGCGGCCCGATCCACGACAGCGGCGGTGGGGCTCAGCTTGACCTCGACGGCGATCCAAGCGCCGTCGTCGCGCTCGAGGATCGCGTCGGCCTCGAGGCCCGTGTCGTCGCGATAGTGGAACACCTCACTTCGGTGTGCCTGGCCGTAGACGCGCAGATCCCGTACGACAAGCGACTCGAACAGCACCCCCAAGGTCTGCGGATCCCCCAGCAGTCGCTCCGGAGAGGCCCGCAGCAGAGAAGCGGCGAGGGACGGATCCACGAAATGGCGCTTCGGCGCCCGACGCAGCGACGCTCGGGCCCGCAGGCGAACTGACCACGCCGGCTGGTCCTCGACGACGAAGACACGCTCGAGCGCCTCCAGATACGCGCTGACGGTGCTCCGGGCCAGAGGAGTGTCTCCGCCCGCGTCGGCCGCCAGCGTCGTCATGGCGGCCTCGGTGGCGACGTGGCGAGAGATCGAGCGCAACAGCCGCCGGACAGCCCCCGGCCTGTGCTGGACGCCGCTCGCTGACTGGAGGTCCAGCCGGACGATCTCGTTCAGGTAGTCGCCGACAGCGAGGCGCGCCCTCTCGCTGTCCATGCGCAGGCTGCCGGGCCAGCCGCCGGCACAGATCCACGACACGACCGACCGCAACGCGAGGTCGGATTGAGGAAGCGCGGAGGCAGGCTCCCCGGAGAACAGCCGACCGAGGGACACTTCGCCGCTGGAGCGCCCCGCCTCGTAGAGCGACATGGGGCGCATCAGGACACGACTAATCCGCCCGACGCCCGTGTGGCGCGTGGCCTCGTCGCGGGGCGACGCAGAGCCGGTGAGTATGAACAGGCCCGGACGGGCGCGGTCGTCGCATTCCCGCCGCACCCGGTTCCACAGGTGGGGCGCGTTCTGCCACTCGTCGAGCAGACGAGGAGTGGGACCGTCCAGCACGGCCGCAGGGTCGGTGGCTGCCAGCAGCATCAGCGCCTCGCTGTCGAGGCGAGCCTCGCTGCGGGCGAAGTGTCGAGCCGCCCAGGTCTTGCCGCATCCACGGCAGCCCTCGATCAGGACCGCGCCCCGCCGCTGCAAGGCACCGGAGATGTCTCTACCGGCAACTCGGGGGAGATAGCCGCGCATGGTCAGCGTTGTGGGCATGTCAGTCTCGGCGCTCATCCGACGCGACTCCCGTGTCCGCTAATCATGCAATCTGGGAATCGATAATACTACATTCTAGGAATACAGCACGCTATGCTCTGGGAATAACCTGCACTCCACTTCGGGAACCCCGTGCAACAGGCCTGCGCCCGGACGTTTCCAGGGATGCCCTACTCGTCCAGCAGGACTGTTCTGAACGTGATCGACACCCGGCGTTCACGTTCTTTCCGCGGCCCGTTTTTCGGGTATTGGTCGCTCTTGCGTTTGGCTATTCCATGCCCCCACAGGTCACGAGCGTCCCCGGTGAGGATCAGCAGACTCCGTCGCCGAAGCATGAACGGAACGCTCTCGCCATCAGGCCCGATGAAGTCCATGACGACATCGGAGCTCAGACTGACCGTGGCGACAACCGGGCCGAAACAGTCACGGTCGATGTGCGGGGCAATGCCCTGCCCCGGCTCGTACTCGTTGACAATCGCCTGATCGAACCTGTCTATCCGACAGCCCGGTTCGGCGGCACTCGACGCGACCTCTCCGCCGAGCGTCTCGAGCCACGGCGGGAGTGGCCCCAGGTGAGCTGACGCGTCGATGCCGCGGTGGCTGTAGTCGTACTTGTAGCCGTAGTGCTGCACGCGGCGCGACAGATCGCCCAGCCACGCCGCCGACTCGTCTCCGTCGATCCGGGCGAGGAGCTCACGTTCCCGCTCCACGCTGAGGAAGTCGGGCAAGTAGAAGCGTCCGGGCACATCTACTTCAGGGGCCTCGGCGGCCCCTGCGAGATCGATCAGCGACAGTTGCGTTGCCATCACTCAAACCGCCGACAAGACATACGACCGGCATCTCGCCTTCGCTTTCGGCCCGTCGCTCCAAACACCCGAGACCGGCCGAGACTCTCGGGACAGACGCCCCTCACGCGGGTATCGAGGGGAAAAATCGAATGGGCGGTCGCACCCGCGCTGGTCCCCCACACCGACTTCGCGCAAATCCCGCAACAGAGCATCGGTACGGTCATCAAGACACGGGTTTCTCACAGTGACGATCAACAGCTCGACGCTGGCCTTGTGGGCAACCAGGCCATGCAGCAACCCGGCCCACTCGGAGACTGTGCCCCGCCTGACCGATCCCTGCTGCATGACGTAGTTGAAAGTCACCAGCACTCGAGCAGATTCAAACCGCTCCGGCTTACGAGAGTTGGCAGGCTCCAGTAGTTGGTCAGTCCGTTCGAACATGTGAAAGTGTCCGAACGGCCAGTTCAGCGCGTCAACTATCTGCATGCCCAACGCCCGCATCTTGGGGTGAGGTTCAACCGCATAGTAGTGGACATTGGAAAGTTCCTGTGGCCAGGTCTTCCCGAGCGCCACGGCAACGGTGCAGGCACCGGCACCGATGTCAATAACGACGAGGGGTCTCCCGGTACGGGGAGACTCGATCCCCGCCTCCCGGAGCGCCTGCCTGCACGCGTCGGCATGATGGCGCTGGTAGTTGTAGGTGTCGCAGAGGGCGAACAAATCGGGGTCGGACGGGTCAAGTTGACCGTGGCGCTCGGAAGACTTGGCCTCGTCTGCCGCGCCCGGATCGGACTTAAGCGCCTCCTGCCAGGCCTCTTCGACAACCTGAACGAACGCGCGGTCATAACCGGTCAACCCACCCGCCATGGCACCACGCTACAGGCCGAGCCGTCGCAGGTCGCCACAGATCTCTCGGCGGTTCGCCGGGAGGGCCGGGGCGGCGTAGATGAGCCGAGCGCAGCAGCCCCGCCTACAGCGAATCGAGGCGTAGCTTGCTGGGCGGGTACCTTCGGCGGCGTGGGCTCGGTGGATCGAGTTGTGCCGGCAGCGGGGCGGCATGGGGGTGATGGGACGGCGGTGGCTCGGGCGCTGGGGCTGGAGCCGGACTCGCTGCTGGACCTTTCGCAGAACCTGAACCCGTTCGCCCCGGACGTCGGGGCGCTGGCGAAGCGGCATCTGGGCGAGCTGCGGCGCTATCCCGACCCGGCTGGGGCCTCCCAGCTCTTGGCGGAGGCGATGGGGGTCGAGCCCGGCCGGCTGCTGCTCGCGAACGGGGCCGCCGAGGCGATCTCGCTGGCGGCGGCCGAGATCGGCGGGCAGGTGCAGACAGAGCCGGAGTTCGGGCTGCATCCCCGCGGCGATACGGGGCCGGTCTGGCGCAGCGACCCGCACACCCCGTCGGGACGGCTGGCCGGGCGCGACGAAGCTGCCGACGTCTGGGACGAGGCGTTCTACGCCCTGGCGACCGGGCGCTGGACCGCAAACCGTGACGGCATCGTCGTCGGCTCGCTCACCAAGACGTTCGCCTGTCCGGGGCTCCGGCTGGGCTACCTGATCTCCGACGAGGCGGCCCGGTTCGCGCGCCGGCAGCCGCACTGGTCGGTGGGGTCGCTGGCGTTGGCGCTGCTGGGAGATCTGTTGGCGCGCGCCGACCTGTCGGGCTGGGCCGCGGCCATCGCCGCCGCTCGAAGCGAACTGGTCGAGGTGCTTGCGGCGCGTGGGTTGGAAGTGCAGGCCGCGGATGCCCCCTGGGTGCTGGTGCAGGCTCCGGGCCTGCGGGAGGCTCTCGCCCCGCACGGTGTGCTGGTGCGGGACTGCGCGGGCTTCGGACTCGATGGGACGGCGCGCATCGCCGTGCCGCACGCCGATGGTCTGGCACGGCTGGCGGCGGCACTGGACCGTGCCGGCTTCACCGACCGCGGCGCCGGCGCGCATTTCGTCAGCGGCGGCGGCCGCAGCCCCGGCGAGCCCATCGAACGCTCCCTTCGCTGACCGGACGGCGCGAGCCGGCGCCGTCTAGACTTACGCTCGGTCCGGGGACGAAGTCCGGTTGGAATCCGGCACTGTCCCGCAACGGTGAAGCGACGTTCGGCTCACGGGAGTCTCCCGAGCGCCGGGCCGTCGCCGAGTCCGGTCGAATCCTGGTCCGCACAAACCACGCGACCCTCGAGGATCAGGGTTGGTTTGGCCGGCAGCCTCTGTCGATCGAGCTTCCGTCCTCGACCGACAGGAGGTACCGGATGCTCCGACACCGCATCGTTCTCACTCTCGTTTCGCTCCTGGCCTTGGGCGGGCTGCTTGGCGCAGCGTGCGGCAGCGACGACGAATCGCCGACCGCGGCACCAGCCGCACCGGTCGAGCCCGCCCCGGCGCCCGCGCCGCCCGAGGCTCCAGAGCCGGCCCCGACTCCCGAACCCGCGCCCGCGCCGCCCGAGCCGCCTGAGGACGAGCCGCCGCCGACGACCGTCGCCGACGAGCCCCCCGAGCCCGAGCAGGAACCGCCGGCGGCCGCGGATACGACCGACGGCGCCGACGAGGACCCAGCCGGCACAACCGGCGACTTCCCCGCGACCATCAACTCCGACGCCGGGACCTGGACGCTCGAGTCCCAGCCGCAGCGCATCGTGTCGCTGTCGCCCACCGCCACGGAAATCCTCTTCGCCATCGGTGCAGGACCGCAGGTGGTGGCGGTGGACAACTGGTCCACCTACCCGGCCGAGGCGCCGACCACGGACCTGTCGGGTTTCAATCCCAACATCGAGGCGGTCACCGCCTACGAGCCCGACCTGGTCGTGATCTCCAACGACGCCAACGACCTGGTCGCCGGGCTCACGGCGCTGGACATACCGGTGCTGATCAGCCCCAGCCCCGCCGACATCGAGGGCGGCTACGGGGCGGTGGAGACGCTCGGGGTCGCCACCGGTCACGCCAGCGAGGCGGAGGAAATCGTCGGCTGGATGCGCGCCGAGATCGCCGCGGCGCTACAGGACGCACCCGAGGTTCCCATACGCATCTACCACGAGCTGGACGACACGCACTTCTCGGTCAGTTCCAACAGCTTCATCGGGGCGGTCTACGCCGCGCTCGGCACGACCAACATCGCCGACCCGGCCGACGCCGACGGCTACGGCTACCCGCAGCTGACCGAGGAGTACATCGTCGAGGCCGATCCCGAACTCATCATCATCACCGACCTGCTGGCCTACACGGCCGCGGACGTGGCGGCCCGGCCCGGCTGGGAGACCATCACAGCCATACGCGACGGCAACATCCTGGTCGTCAACGCCGACATCGCCTCGCGCTGGGGGCCGCGCCTGCCGCAGTTCGTCAGCATCATCGTCGAGTCGCTGACGGCGATCGCCGAGGCCGGCGGCTGAGCGGGCGACCGAAGCCGGAGCGGGGCGCTGCGCTTGCCGGCGACGAGACTCCGCGGGGCGCAGCCCGGCGCGCTCGGCAGGCTGGGTGCCGCCGAGCGGGCTGAACCGGCCGCACGCGCCGGCGAGGCGGCGGAGCGGGCTTTCCGGCTCCCGCCGCTGGCCGCCGCGGCCGCCCTGTTCGGACTTGCGGTGGTCGCGCTGCTGAGCGCAACCACCGGTGCCGCCGGTCTGGGGTTCGGCGACGTGCTCGCGAGCCTCGCTGACCGCCTGCCGCTGGTGGAGGTTGACTCGCCGCTCAGCGCCCGCCAAGAGGGCATCCTGTTCCAGATTCGACTGCCCCGGCTGGTGCTCGGCATGTTCGTGGGAGGGTCGCTGGCGCTGGCCGGTGCCGCCTACCAGGGGGTGTTTCGGAACCCGCTGGCCGATCCCTACCTGTTGGGCGTCTCGGCGGGCGCCGGCTTCGGCGCGGTGCTGGCGCTGGGGTTCGGCCTCGACGTGGGCTGGGGGCCCTTCGACGCCCTACCGGCGGCGGCGTTCTTGGGGGCGCTCGTGGCGGTCACGGCCTCGGCGGCCATCGCCCGCGGCGCCTGGAGCTCGCCCGCCACCCTGCTGCTCGGCGGCATCGCCATGGCGGCGTTCTTCTCGGCGGCGCAGACCTACGCCATCGGCCAGCTCAGCGAGACACGCACCCGCGAGGTGCTGTCGTGGCTGTTCGGCCAGCTCAGCACCAGCGGCTGGACCCAGGTCTGGATCCTGGGACCGTACGTGGGCATCTGCGGGGGAATCCTGGTGCTGCACCGCAGGCACCTCGACGTGCTGCGGGTCGGCGACGACGAGGCCCGGTCGCTGGGCCTGAACCCCGGCCGGTCCCGCTTGATCGTGATCGCCGCGGCGTCGCTGCTCACCGCCGCGGCGGTGTCGGTCAGCGGGCTCATCGCCTTCGTGGGCCTGGTGGTGCCGCACATCGTGCGCCTCCTGGTGAGCCACAGCTACCGGGTGATCGTGCCGCTGTCGGCACTCGGCGGGGCGGCGTTCCTGGCGCTCACCGACACCGCCGCCCGCACGCTCACCGCGCCCGCCGAGCTGCCCGTCGGCGTCATCACGGCGTTCGTGGGCGCGCCGTTCTTCGCGTTCATCCTGTGGCGAAACGCTCGGAAGGTGACCGGATGAGGATCGAGGCGATGCCACGGCTCGCCGACGCGGAGGCACCCCGGCCCACGGCTCGGACTCCGGCGGCCGGCCGGGCACACGCTTCGTCACCTCCGGCGTTGGTTTGCCGAGACGTCAGTGTCAGCTTCGGCCAGAGCGAGGCGCTGCGCGGCGTGGACCTGGAGCTGGCGGCCGGCGAGTGGCTGGGTCTCATCGGACCCAACGGCGCCGGCAAGTCCACGCTGCTGCGGGCGATCGCCGGGCTCGTGAACCACGACGGCGCCGTGAGCCTGGCTTCGGGCCGGCGACCCGGGGGCACCGACGTGGCGCTGGTGCCGCAGATCCCGATCCTGCCCGAGGGAATGAGCGTCGCCGAGTACGTCATGCTCGGCCGCGGTCCGCATCTCGGCTGGTTGGGGACCGAGTCGCGCCGCGACCGCCGCATCGTGGGCGACGTTCTGCAACGCCTCGACCTGGCCCGATTCGCCGCCCGCCCGGTGCGGCGACTCTCCGGGGGTGAGACGCAGCGGGTGGTACTGGCCCGGGCGCTCGCCCAGGAGGCCCCGATCCTGCTCCTCGACGAGCCAACCAGCGCGCTGGACCTCGGCCACCGGGACGCCGTGCTGGAGCTGATCGAAGAGCTGCGCCGCGACGACGGCATCTCGGTCATCGCCGCCATGCACGACCTCGGCACCGCCGCCCGCTTCGCCGAACGCCTGGCGCTGATCAATCGAGGCCGCATCGTGGCCGACGGTCCGCCGCGCTCTGTGCTGGCGGCGGGCAGACTCTCCGACGTGTACGCCACCCCACTCAGCGTCCACACCATCGACGGCGAGATCGTCGTCCTGCCAGCCTCTCGCTCCCGAAAGGATCACCGACCGTGACAAGCCAAAGCGAGCCCCGCACAGAGCGACCCTACGACCGGAGCGAGCTTCGCTCGGCGCCCTCGCTGGTGCTGGTCAACACCGGCCACGGCAAGGGCAAGTCCACCGCCGCCTTCGGCACGATCCTGCGGGCCGCGGCTCGGGACTGGCCGGTGGCGGTGGTGCAGTTCCTCAAGAGCGGCAACTGGCACACCGGCGAGGAGAAGACCTGCCGCGCCCTGGGTGTGGAGTGGTACTCGGCGGGCGACGGCTTCACCTGGGATTCCGAGGATATCGACGAGACCAAGGCGAAGGCGGTGGCGGCCTGGGAGTTCTCGGCGGGCCTGATCGCGGCCGGCAAGCACCGGCTGGTGGTGCTGGACGAGATCAGCTACGCCATGACCTGGGGCTGGATCGAAGCCGCCGAGGTGGCTGCCGCGCTGGCCGGGCGCCCCGAGCAGGTCAGCGTGATCCTGACCGGCCGGGACATGGCCGCCGAGGTGATCGAAGCAGCCGACACCGTCACCGAGATGGTGAGCGTGAAGCACGCCTTCGAAGGCGGGATCCGCGCCAAGAAGGGGATCGACTACTGAGCGCAGGCGCCGACGCCGCGCCACTGGTCGACGCGGTGGCGGTCGAGCCGGTCCTGCGCGTGGTCGCAGCGGCGCCGCGCGGTGCGCTGATCTGGCGCTGGCCGCTGGCGGTGGAGGCGCTGTCGTCCGCCGCGGTCGGCGGGGGTCGGAGCCGTCTCGACTGGGTGGTCAACGTGGGCGTCGACTCCGGCTACGGACGCACCGACCTGGCCGACCACGCCGCGGAGGTGGCATCGGGGCTCGGCCTGGCGGGTCACGGCGTGGCACTGTTCACGGCTGCGGCCGTGGACCGATGCACTCGCAGTGCAGCGGACGGGGTCACCGTGCACGCCACCGTCGGCGTGAGCCACCCCACCTGGGCCTCGCCGGCGGGCCCCACCTCTGCCGGCGGCGCCGAGGCCGGCAGCGGCTCACCGCAGATGGGCACGATCAACCTCGTCATCCAGGTCCCGGTGGCGCTCGAGGCAGGAGCGGGCGTGAACGCCGTGATCACAGCCACCGAGGCCAAGACGCAGGCGCTGGTCGAGGCGGGCGTCGACGGCACCGGCACCGCAACGGATGCGGTCGTGGTGGTGTGGCCGTCGGGGGCGACGCCCGAGCGTTTCGCCGGGCCGCGCTCGCCGTGGGGATCGCGCATCGCCCGCTGCGCGCACGACGCCGTTCGATCGGGGCTGGCGCCGTGATCGCGCTGGTGCTCGGCGGGGCGAGTTCGGGAAAGTCGCTGATCGCCGAGGAGTTGGCGGGCTCCCTCGGCGGCAGCGTCACCTACGTGGCCACCGCCGTGGCGGCTCCCGGCGACGACGACCATGCGGCCCGCATCGCCGCTCACCGGGCGCGCCGCTCGTCCGGCTGGTCGACGGTGGAATGCACCTCTGTGCCCGACCTCCCGCGCCGTCTGCGCCACATCGAGGGTGTGGCGCTGGTCGACTCCCTCGGATCCTGGGTGGCGTTGCAGGAGGACTTCGATGTAGAGGCCGAGAGCAGCGAGCTCCTGGCTGCTCTCGCCGGCCGGGAAGAGCCGACGATCCTCGTCTCGGAGGAGGTCGGTCTGGCCGTCCACCCGCCCACCGAGGCGGGGCGGCGCTACGTCGAGGCGCTCGGCACGCTCAACCAGCGGATCGCCGCCGTGGCGGACCGGGTGCTCCTCGTCGTCGCCGGGCGCGCCATCGAACTCCCAGCCGTTCGACCGGGCCGCCGCCCGTGTTGAGCGCCCTGACGTTCCTCACCGTCCTCGGCCGCTCTGCTCCCCCCGACCGGCGGACGTTCCGCTGGTTCCCCGTCGTTGGCGCCGGGCTGGGAGCAGCCGTCGGGGGCGTGCACCTGGGTGTCCACCGGCTGTGGCCACCGCTGGTCGCGGGCATCGTGGTCGTGGCCGTCGACTTGATCCTCACCGGCGCGCTGCACCTCGACGGGTTGGCCGACAGTGCCGACGGCCTGCTGGTGCACGCGGACCGGCCGCGGCGTCTGGCCCTCATGGCCGAGCCGGGCATCGGGGTCTTCGCACTGGCGGCCGGCGGGGTCGTCCTCCTCGCCCGCTGGGCGCTCCTCACCGACCCGGACATCGAACTTCTGTCACTGGTAGCACTGTGGGCGGTGAGCCGGACCCTGGCGGCGAGCGTTCCCGCCTTCGTGCGCTACGCCCGCCGCGGCGGCCTGGCCGAACCGTTCCTCTCCGGCGCCCGGCACTGGCTCCTGGCTTGGCTGGCGCCGGCCGGTGCCGGCCTGTTCCTCCTGGAGGGAGCGCACGGCCCGATCGCGCTGGGTGTCGCCGTGGCGACCGGCGCCTTGATCGCCGCAGTGGCGCACAGGCGGCTGGGCGGGTTCACCGGCGACGTGCTCGGCGCGGTGATCATGCTCAGCGAGACCGCAGCCCTGCTGACCCTCGTGGCCTCGCCGTGAGTCGCCGGACCGGGATCGGCTCGGGAGTGCCGAGCGGACCCCGCTCGCCTCGGGCGGATGGCCCGTGAACAGGCTCGCCCGGCGCTGCGGGGCGGTTGCGGCCGGCCTGCTGTTGGACCGCCTGGCCGGGGAGCCGCCCGCCGAGGCGCACCCGGTGGCGTGGTTCGGACGCCTCATGGAACGGCTCGAGGGGCGGTTCTGGGCGGACAGCCGGCGGCGCGGGATCGCATACACCGTCGTCGGCGTCGTCGTGGGCATCCTGGCGGGCCGGCTGGTGCGCTCGGTGACGACCGCCGTGGCGCTCACCGTGGCCGGGCGGCAACTCCGGCGCGTCGCTGCCGGGGTGGGCAAGGCCGCGGCGGGCGGGTACTTGGCGCGGGCCCGGTCGGAGCTTCCGGCACTCGTCGGGCGGGATCCCAGCGACCTGGACGCCTCCGGCGTGGCCGCGGCGGTCATCGAATCGGTGGCCGAGAACAGCGTCGACGCCGTGGTTGCGCCCGCCTTCTGGGCGGTGGTGGCCGGCGCGCCCGGCGCCCTCGCCTACCGGGCGGTCAACACGATGGACGCCATGGTCGGCCACCGGAACGACCGCTACCACCGGTTCGGCTGGACCGCCGCCCGCCTCGACGACCTCGCCAACTACCTGCCGGCCAGGATCTTCGCCGCACTGGTCGCCGCCGTCGCGCCCGAGCGAGCCCGAGAGGTCCTCGCCACGGTGCGCCGTGACGCCCCGGCCCACCCGTCGCCGAACGCAGGGATCGCCGAGGCGGCCGTGGCCGCCGCCCTGGGCCGGGAGCTGGGGGGTCCGCTGCGTTACGGCCCGATCTTCGAGAACCGCCCCTCGCTGGGGATCGGCCCTCGCCCCGCTCCCGTTGACGTGGCCCGGGCCGTCGACATCGCCGACCGGGCCGAGCGAGTGTTGCTTGCTGTGCTGGGGCTCGCCTGGTTGCTGGGCGCCGCCCGGAGAGCATCGACCGCGGCGAGACTCGCCACGTGACCGCTGCTCCGCTTCCCGCGGCGCCAACGCTGGACTCCGGGGCCATGGCGGCGGCCCGACGGCGTTGGGCCACCCGGGCCGAGCCTCCGGGCGCGCTCGGCCGGCTGGAGGACCTGGCGGTCCAGCTGGCGGGAGTCACGGGGCTCTGCCCGCCGCCGGTGCCCGCCTCCCCGGCGGTGGCGGTCTTCGCCGGCGACCACGGTGTGGTCAGCGACGGCGCCAGCGCCTGGCCGTCGGCGGTGACCGCGGCGATGGTCGAGACCATGAGCGCCGGTGGCGCCGCCGTCTGCGTGCTCGCCGCTGGCATCGGGGCCTCTGTCACCGTGGTGGACGTGGGTGTGGCGTCCCCCCTGGACCACCTGGAGAACGTGCGCCACGAGCGGGTGCGGCCGGGCACGGCGAGCATCGTCCGCGGCCCGGCCATGACCGCTGCCGAGGCCGCCGCTGCCGTCGAAGTCGGCATCCGGATCGTTGGCGAGCTGGTCGACTCGGGGGCAGACTGCCTGATCGGCGGAGACATGGGAATCGGCAACACCACAGCCGCCGCCGCGATCATCGGCGCCGCCTGCGGCAGGTCCGCCGAGGCCGTCACGGGCGCAGGCGCCGGCCTCCCCGCTCGCGGCCCCGAGCACAAGCGGCGCCTGGTTGCCGCCGCCATGCAGCGGGCCAAGGGTTGCGCCGACCCGCTGGAATTGCTCGCCCAGCTCGGCGGCCTGGAGATCGCCGCCCTCGCCGGCTTCTACGTCGCCGCCGCCGGGCGCCGCACACCTTTCATCGTCGACGGCGCCATCGCCGCCGCGGCCCTGTGCGTCGCCGATCTGCTGAGTGCCGAAGTGGCAAGCCACGCCATCGCCGGACATCTCTCCGCCGAACCCGCTGCGGGCATCGCTCTGGAGCACCTCGGGCTGCGACCGCTCGTCGACTTGGATCTCCGGCTCGGCGAGGGAACCGGGGCCTGCCTGGCCTTCCCGCTGGTCAAGGCCGCAGCAGCAGCACTGGAGCAGATGGCGGAACTGCCCACCGCCAGGCCCGCTCCGTAGCCCCGTCCCGAAGCCCCACGACGCGGCCTGCGCCGCCATCGGGCGGATTTCCGATTGCAAATCAGTGGCCCCTCCGATTGCTGATTAGCAGCTGCCCCGATTGTGGGTTAGCCACTGCGTCGATTGTTGATTACCGATTGCTCCGATTGCGGATTAACAGCTACGCCGATTGCGGGCTACGAGATGCGCCGATTGCGGGTTTACACAGTCGGAGAGACTAGTCTGACACCATGGGGAACTTTCCTCGACACCTGCGTCACGAGATCTCCAACGCCTTGGAGCACTCCCGGGTCGTCGTGCTGCACGGCGCCCGCCAGAGCGGCAAGACCACCCTGGCGCGCTCGATCGCGACCGAGGCCGGTGGCACCTACCTGACTCTCGACGACCAGGAGACGTTGGATGCCGCCATGGCCGACCCCCGCGCCTTCGTGCGCGCCTTCCGCCCCCCGCTGGTCATCGACGAGATTCAGATCGCGGGCCAGCGTCTTGTGGCCGCCGTCAAGATCGCCGTGGACGAGGACAACACACCCGGCCGCTACCTCCTGACCGGCTCGACGAACTTCCTCACCGTGCCGACCATCGCCGAGTCGCTGGCCGGGCGGGCCGCGCTGCTGCGACTCTGGCCGCTCTCCCAGGCGGAGCTAGCCGGATGCGGGGCGCGCAACACTCCCGACGACCTGCCCGGCCCGGTCGGCCTCTGGTTTGCGGGGCGCTCGAGCCCGCCGGCGCACGACCGCACGGGGCGCGAAGACTATCTGGAGATGATCTGCGCGGGCGGCTACCCAGAGGCGCTCCGCCTAGGGCCCCGGGCCCGCCGCCGATGGTTCGACGACTACGTCGAGACCGTCATCGGGCGGGACATCGTGGCGCTGGGCGACATCCGTCGTGCGGGACTCGTCGCCAAGTTGCTGCGTCTGGCCGCGGCCAACACCGCAGGCGAAGTGAACGTGTCGGATTGGGCGCGGTCCCTCGGTGCCGACCGGGCGACCGTGGAGTCGTACCTGGGTTGGCTTCGCACCGTGTTCCTGATCCACGACCTCTCAGCTTGGACGCGCAACCGCTCCGCCCGGGTGGTCCGCCGAGCCAAGCTTCACCTCGCCGACAGCGGACTGGCAGCGGCGCTCTGCGACGTTGACGCGGCGGCGCTGCGTCCGCCGACGGCGACGGTCACCGGACGCCTGCTGGAGACCTTCGTGGTCGGCGAGATCGCCCGCCGGCTGTCTGCCGGCGGCCCGAGGGTGACGTTGCATCATTACCGTGACAACTCGCGCCATGAGGTGGACCTCGTTCTGGAGCGAGCCGACGGCGCCGTCGTGGCCGTCGAGGTGAAGGCGACATCCTCGCCGCGGGCCTCCGACCTGCGTCACCTGGCCCACCTGCGCGACCGACTCGACGCAGCCGAGCCGGGCGCTTTCCGGGCTGGCGTCCTGTTGCACACCGGCGGCGGCGCCTTCCCAATGGGCGACCGTCTCCAGACCGCCCCCATCCACACCCTCTGGACCGACCAAACTCAGCCCTGAACTGACCCGGAGCCAGGCAGGGCCACCGGACAACAGCAGGCACCCGCTATCGAGGCACCGAAAGAACGGCCAGAGGCTCCATACTCAACCGCGTGCCACCACCCGACAGCCCGGCGCCGCCATGACGAAGCCGCGTCGGGTACTGCTGTACCACCTCACGCACGTCGACAACCTTCCGTCGATCGCCAACGACGGCCTTCGCTCTGACGGCGATGTTGAGGACAATGACCTGCTGGAGGTCGATATCGGCAACCAAGACGTCAAAGCTCGTCGTCGCCGGATGGCGGTGCCGGTCGGCCCGGGCGGCGTGGTCGCGGACTACGTGCCGTTCTACTTCGCTCCCCGGTCGCCGATGCTGTTCGCGATCCACCGAGGCGGAGTTCCGACATTCTCCGGCGGACAGGGAGGCCTCGTCTACTTGGTAGCTCGGGTGGACACAATCGTCGACCGAGGTCTCGGTTTCGCCCTCACGGATCGCAACGCCGCGAGCGCACTGGCGCGCTTCAGCGATCGCATCGATGACCTTGAGGAATTAGTCGACTGGCCGCTCATGGCAGCCAGGATGTGGAACGACACGCTTGAGGATCCGGATCGGATGAGCCGGCGGATGGCCGAATTCCTGGTTCACGAGCGGGTTCCGTGGGACACCTTCATCGCACTGGTGGCTCGGACCGACGAAGAAGCTGAGAATGCGGCGGCGCGACTCGGTAATCTCCGCGGTGAGATCCAGATCGTGGTGCGCCCGAGGTGGTACTACTGATGGCAACGTTCACCGAGGCAACTGGCAACCTGCTCGAGGCTGACGTCGACGCGCTTGTCAACACCGTGAACACGGTCGGCGTGATGGGCAAGGGCATCGCCCTCCAATTCAAGAACGCCTTCCCTGACAACTTTGAGGCGTACCGGCAGGCGTGCAAGGACGAGGCGGTCCGGCTCGGCGAGATGTTCGTCTTCGAGGTTCCCGCCCGAGAGTCGCAACCTCTCGACGAACTCGACTCGACAATGTTCGAGTTGGCCCCGGCGAGCGCCAGCAGGCCGCGCTGGATCATCAACTTCCCCACTAAGGCACACTGGCGCAACCGCACGCGTCTCGGTCACATCGAAGCGGGCCTCGACGATCTCCGCGGTCGAATCGCGCAGCAGGGCATCGAGTCCATCGCGGTGCCCGCCCTCGGATGCGGCAACGGCGGTCTCGAATGGTCCGACGTCGCCCCCCTCATCCGCAGCAGCCTTGCGGACCTTGATGTCGAGGTACACCTGTACCCGCCGAACGGCGCGCCTGCTGCCAGCGAGATGGCTGTCAACACCGAACGACCCGTGCTCACGCCGGGCAAGGCGGCGCTGGTGGCGATGGTGGATCGGTACTCCGCGGTGGCGTTGTCCACCTCGCTGATCGAGATTCAAAAGCTCATGTACTTCCTGCAGGAGGCCGGCGAGGATTTGCGGCTCCGCTTCGTGGATCACTACTTCGGCCCGTACGCCGACAACCTCCGGCACGTCCTTCAGACCTTGGAGGGCCACTACCTGCGCGGCTTCGGCGACGGATCGAACCCGGTGGAGCACTCCGAGCCCCTCGTGCTCCTTCCCGGCGCCGACGGCGAGGCCGACGAGGCGCTCACTGACTATCCGGAGGTAGAGGCCCGGATACACCGTGTTCTCGACCTAGTGGAGGGATTCGAGTCGCCCTACGGCCTTGAACTTCTCGCCAGCGTCCACTGGGCAGCGACGCGTGTCGACTGGGGATCCGACGGCGGGCCAGCGGAGATCGTTGCTCGGGTCCAGGATTGGAGCCCGCGCAAGAAGCGCCTGTTCGAGTCCGACCACGTCACCACAGCGTGGGGTCGGCTCAGCGACCAGGGCTGGATCACCACGGCAGCCGTCGCAACCTGAATTAAGCCTCCCCAAGCTCCTTCAGTCACCGCGGGACAGGGTGGGCGGTGGTGCGTAGACTGCTTGGGCCTGTTTGCCGGGCGGGTGGATCGAGGTTGCCTTGAGGAGCGGTGCGGGACCATGAGCGGGTTGGCTTCGTTGCGGGAGACGTGCGTGCCTCGGGCCGACGTGCTGGCGGGCGGTCTGGTGGACCGGCACTTCGCCGCGCAGCTGGACCAGGTAATGGGCGGCGCCGCCGGCTACGAGGCTTACGCCGACGCCGAGCGGTTCTTCGAGTTGACGTTCCCCACCACTGGGCTGCGCGACCTGCTGGCGGGCACGTTCGCCCGGCTGTCTGGCCAGCCGCAGGCCACCCCCGGCGCCGAGCACGCCGTCTACAGGTATGAGACCAGCTTCGGCGGAGGAAAAACGCACGGCCTCATCGCCCTTTGGCACCTGGCCTCCGGCGCCCGACCGGCCAACACCGCCGAGTTCGTGGACCCTGCCCTGCTGCCGGCGCGCTGCCAGACAGCCGCTGCGGTGGGCGACACACTCGACCCGATCGCCGGGGTCAGCGGCCCGGTCGGCGGCGCCGTTGCGGGCGCGGCAAAGGACTCCGTCACCGGCGGCGGCCGAGGCGAGGCGGGAAACCCGGTCGGCGACGGCGGCGTCACGGCTTGGACGCTTTGGGGCGAGATCGCCCGGCAGTTGGGCCCCGCGGCCTGGGCGCGCATGGCCGACCACGACGAGGCGCGCACGGGCTGCGGCAAGCAGGTTTGGCTGGACATCTTCGCCGAGGCGCCCACGCTCATCATCATCGACGAGTTGGCCCAGTACCTGCGCCGGCTCGGCACGTCGGGCGATGTGGCGGTGCGCAACTTGGCCGGCGCCACCATCGACGCCCTGAAGGTGCTGTTCGAGGCGGCCACGGCCGCGCCGGCGGTGCGCATCGTCTTCACGCTCGCCACCGGCACCACCGCGTTCGGCCCCGAGACCACCGACGTGGAACGGGCGCTGGCCGACGTGGCGGCGCGGACGCTGCAGACCGAGGCCGCCGACGTGATGGCCCGGCCCATGGGGGCGGTGGGGCGGCCCGCGGAGGACCACGAGATCGGCCACATCCTGCGGCGGCGCCTCTTCGAGCAGGTCGACGAGCCGGCCGCGGCGGACGCCGCCGGCGCCTACCGCGACCTTTACGCCACCCTGGCCGACCGCGGCGTGGGTGCCGGGGCGGCCAGCGACGACCCGGCCGGCTACGCCGGTCGGCTTCAGGCCGGCTACCCGTTCCATCCCGCGCTGATCGACTGCCTCGACAAGCGCATCGGCCCGCTGCCGGGCTTCCAGCGCGCCCGCGGCGCCCTGAAGATGCTGGCCGAGTCGGTGCAGAGCCTCTGGGCAGGCGACGGGGCCGACGAACTGGCGGTGCTCAACCTGGGCGACCTGCCGCTGGAGGCCAGGAGCGTGCGCGCCTCGGTCACCTCCTCGGTGGGGCGCGAGGCTCTCGACGGCCCGGCTGTGGCCGACTTCGCCGCACCGTCGAGCCACGCCGCTGCGCTGGACAACGAGCGCTGGTCGCAGGACCGACGGGCCACGCGGGCCTGCCGCACCGTGTTCCTGCATAGCGTGGCAGGCGAGCCCGCACCGGGTGCGTCGCTGCCCGACGTCTACGCGGGCACGCTGCGCCCCGGCGAGGACCCCGACGCCATCGACGAGGCGCTGGCCGCCACCGCCCAGAGGGCCTGGCACCTCACCTCCGACGGGGCGCGCTGGCGGCTGCAGATCGCACCCAACGCCAACCGCATCATCGCCGCCGAGGTGGAGAACGTCCCCAACAGCCACGTGACCGACGAGCTGGACCGCCGGATACGGGACATTTTTCGCAGCGACGGGCCCCTCCAGGTGGTCCACGCCCCCGCGTCGCCCGCGGACCTGGCCGATGAGGCCGCGCTGCGCCTCGCGGTGTTCTCCCACGCGGATGTGACGCACGCGGGCGCGCCCACGGCGACCCCCCCCCGCGGGTTGTGGACATCTTCCGCTTCGCGGGCGCCGCGGAGGGAAATCGCACCTTCCGCAACTCGCTGGTCGCCCTGGTGGCCGACGAGGGCGCTGTCGAGCGGATGCGGGAGGTGCTGCGCTTCGAGCTTGCGGCGGCGCGCATCCTCCACGACTCCGAACGGCTGGCGGGCTTCGACCGCTCGGTCGTCGACGCTCTCCGCAAGCTCGCCGACAGCGCCAAGCTTGACACCCGCGTAGCGGTCTGCCGGGCCTACGTCCACCTCTGGTGGCCGGCCCGGAACCCCACCGGCGAGGACCTGCGGCACTTCGAGCTGCCCGCACGCGATCAGGGGCAGGTGAAGGGTCCCCAGACCGGCGTGGTCCTCGACGCTCTGAGGACCCACGGCAAGGTCAGCGACACGCCGCCGCCCACCGACCGCCTCGCCTCCGCCTCGGGGTTCAGCCGCAGCGGCGAGGTCACAACGGCGGCGGTTGCCGAGACGCCGTGGCGCGACCACACCCAGCCCGTCCCGCTCAACCCGACGGCCCTGAACGACGCCATCACCGCAGGGGTGCGCAACGGCACCTGGGTGTACTACGACGCCCAGCGCCGACGCGCCCACACCGCCGAGGCCCCGCCGGCCGCGGTGCGCATCGCCGGCGACGCCTGGGTGTACAGCCCCCGCCGGGCCGAGGAGCTGGGGGTGCTGCGAAAGGCGGTCTCGGCGACCGACGTGGGCGCCGCTCTGGACACCGCCGGGGGCCGCCTCGACGGCGCCGCCCTCCTGACCCTCGGCGGCAGCGGCGGCTCGGCGCCTAACGAGGCCGAGCTGCTGGCCGCGCTGGGCGCCGGGGCGCGAGCCGGCGGGCGGTTCCTGGTGGTCGAGAGCCCCGCGGCCCGGGGCTCGAAGTTGCTGAGCTCCGATGAAGTCGCTCGGCGGCGAGCGGCGGACCTAGTCGTGCTCAGCGCCGCCGCGGCCGGCGAGTTGGGCATCTCGGTGGCCGCGAGACCTGCGACGCGGACCGTCGAGGGCGACGGCAGCGTGGGAGTGGCCCTGCAGCAGGTCACCGACCGCCTCGCCGACTGTGGCGGCGGCGCTTTGGCGTCGCTGTCGGTGACCGCCACCGCGGACATGGGCGAGGGCCCCAGAGACCTCCGCCTGCTGGGGTTCTGCATCCCGCAGCTTCCCCGTTTCGACTGCGAGGTGAGCCTGCGGATCAACGTCCGTTTCGGCGGACTCGACGGCGGCCTGCGGGCCGAGCTCAGCGGGTCCGCCAGCGACTACCAGAAGGTGGAGGCGGTGCTGCTGTCCGCCGCCGCGGCGGGCGTCGACGTGAGCGGCCACCTGGAGTTGAAGCTCACCCCTCCTGCGGGCATGACGGTCGGTTCGGCGGACTGGCAGCAGTTCCGCAGCGTCCTGGAGTCCACCAACCCGGGCCGCGTGCTGATCGCCGCCGGCCTGGCCCCGAGCGACACCTCGGGCGCCGTCCCGAAACCCGGCGAGTAATGCCGCCCCCGGCAAAACGCGAGGCAGAATGCAAGCGCCGCACCCCTCGGCGCTCTGCCAACTGCGACAAACGGGGGGTGAGGCACCTTCGGTCTGGGACCGCCTACCACGCTACACGGGCGGGTACCCGGCCGCAATCCACCGAGATGGCTCGGTGTGCGCAGGCGGGGGCGGCGGCGAGAGTCGTCAGCGCGTTCCCGGTCCCGCGATTGCTGCGGCCCTCGGAGACCAAGGCTTGGCGGTGAGTGGCTGATGGCGGTGCCGAGCAATGCGGAGCGGCGCTTCGAGCTGCGGCTGGCCCCGAGCGCCGACGGCGGCGACTGGGGCTTCGAGGTGGCCGAGACCACCGGCGGGCGGGCCATTCCGGTGGCGGAGGTGCCCGCGGCTCGGGCGGCCCGCTACCGGGGCGACGTGCTGGCCGCAGTCACCGCAGACGGCTACGGGGCCGCCGCCGTGGGGCCGCGGCGGCAGCGCCCGTTCAACCTGACCGCCGAGCCGGGGGTGCGACTCGCCCTGGCGGTGGCCGCCCTGGCGCCGGTGCGCCGAGCCGACCGGCGGGCCGCCATCGCCGCGGGCCTGGCCGCCATGGCCGCCGAGGAGGCCTTCTACTGGTACGCCCGCTGCGTCGGCCCCAGCGGCACCCGCGCCCGGCGAGCCCTGCGGCTGCTGTTGGCCGAGGACTGACCCATGGACTCTGAGACGACGGACATCGGATACGCCTTCGGTTACGCCTGGCTGCTGCTGGCCGAGGACTGAACGATGGATTCTGAGGGCCGGGGCAGCACCGGCGGGGCGGGGCGGCTGCTGATCGAGGAGTGGCTGCCGGTGGCCGAACTGGGCATCGAGTCGGTGCGGGAGCGGGCCGCTGCCAGTGCGTTGCCGCCCCTGTACTTCCTGCACGTCTGGTGGGCGCGCCGACCGCTGGTGGCCAGCGCGGGCGCCGTGCTGGCCGGGCTGCTGCCCGCCTGGTCTCCCGAACTGGCAGACCGCTTCGCCGGTCACCCCGAACTGGCCGGCGAGGACGCCTACCGCAAGTGGTACCTGGAGCTCTGCGGAATCCTCGGCGACCCGGTGATGGCCCGGAAGCTGCTCGACGCCGCCAACGCCGCAGGCGTCAAGCTGAAGGGCAACGGCTACGGATACAAGCAGGCCTACAAGAACAGCCCGGAGAGTCACCAGGTCGATTTGCTGAGGTCTGTGCTGACGGCCACTTGGGGGGAGGCCCCGACTGTGCTCGACCCCACGGCCGGCGGCGGATCTATCCCGTTCGCTGCGACCAGGCTCGGGTTGTCTACCTCGGCTAACGACCTCAACCCGGTGGCGACAGCCGTATTGCGGGCGGGCGTCGAGCTTCCGCAACGCTTCGGAACCGATCTGCTGCCCGACCTGCAGCAGTGGGGCAACGCGCTGGTCGGACGGCTCCAGGTGCGGCTGCAGCCGTTCTTCAACATCGATGCGACCGAAGAGTCAGTGGTGGCCTACATCTTCGCCCGGACGGTGGCGTGTCCTCGCACTGGAAAGTTGGTGCCGTTGGTGGGGGATTGGTCGCTGCGGCGGGGGGACGAGCCGGTGGCGGTTCGGCTGGTGACCTATCGGGGCGGACGCGAGCTGGACGAGCCCGCCTTTGAGATCGTCGAGGGTGACGACATCGACTTCGACCCGAAGGGCGAGGCCACCTGGAACCGCGGCAAGGGTGTGTCGCCGTGGGACGGGCTGGTGATCGACTCCACATACATCAAGGCGGAGGCGCAGGCCGGGCGCATGGGCGAGGTGCTGTACGCCGTGGCGATCCGCACGACCAAGGGCGGGCGCTCGGTCCGCGGCTTCCGGGCGCCCACGGCGATAGACCTCGACGCGTTGGCCGCCGCCGAGGCGGAACTGCAGCGGCTGCTGCCCGGCTGGGAGCGAGACGACGTGCTGCCGGGCGAGCGCATCCCTGAAGGGAACAAGACCCGTGAGCCGCACAACTACGGCATGCCGCGCTGGCGGGACATGTTCACGCCGCGGCAACTGCTGGTACAGGGCAGTTTCGTGGAGGAACACCGCCGGCTGATCCCCGAGGTGCGCGCCGCCGTCGCCGACCCAGAGCGGGCCGACGCCGTCCTCGCCCTGCTGGCCATGATGCAGGGCAAGGCCTTGGACTGGAACTCACGCATCTGCATCTGGGATGTATCCCGCCAGAAGATCGGGCACACGTTCACGATGCACGCCTTCCCGTTCAAGAACACGTTCGCTGAGTTCGAGGCGGGCAGCGAGCTGTACCCCTGGACGCTCAAGCAGCTCCTCGACGCCTACGGCGAGATCGCCCGTCTGCTCGCCGGCGACGCCGACCGGGCGCCGACCCTCACCGGCGACTCCCAAGATCTGACTCCTGCGGCGGGCGCGACGCGGTCCGAGAGCGGCGACACCGCGGCGAACGTCAGCGTCACCTGCGCCAATGCGGGCAACCTGGCGCACATTCCCGACAGCAGCGTGGCGCTGGTGTGCGTTGACCCGCCCTACTACGACAACGTGATGTACGCCGAGCTGTCGGACTTCTTCTACGTGTGGGAGAAGCGCACCCTGGGCCGGCTGTGGCCCGAGCTGTTCGCCGCCGAGTTCACGAACAAGCACGACGAGGCGGTGGCCAACAAGGCCCGCTTCGCGTCCGCGGGCCGCCGCGCCGGCGACCTGGCCGACAGCGACTACACCAACAAGATGGCGGCCATCTTCAGCGAGTGCCGCCGGGTGCTGCGACCCGACGGCGCCATGGTGGTGATGTTCACCCACAAGCGGGCCGAGGCCTGGGACAGCCTTGGCACCGCCCTGCTGCAGGCGGGCTTCAGCATCGGCACGTCCTGGCCGGTCCACACCGAGAGCGAGCAGTCGCTGCATCAGGCCCGCCAGAACGCCGTCAAGTCCACGATCTTCCTGGCGTGCCGCCCTCGCCCGGCCCGCCGCGGCAGCGGGCGGGTCTACCTGGACGACATCGAGGCCGACATCCGCGCCGCCGCCGCCGACGCGCTCGAACGCTCCTACGCCGGAGGCCTCAGCGGCGTGGACCTGCTGCTGAGCACCTACGGCCCGGCGCTGTCGGTGCTGTCGAGCCACTGGCCGGTGCATTCCGCCGAGGCCGACGCCGACGGCGCTGCCCGGCTGCTGCGGCCCGAGGAGGCGCTCGACGTGGCCCGCGCCGAGGTGACCCGCCGGCTGCGAGGCGCGCTGGCGGGGCGCGAGATCGACTTCGACCCCATCACCGACTTCGCCATCATCGCCTGGAGCACCTTCGGCGCCCGCAAGTTCCCCTTCGACGAGGCCCGCCGCCTGGCGCTGGCCACCGGCGGCCTGGAGATCAGCGAACTGGAACGCCACCGAGTACTCAAGGCCGCCAAGGGCACCGTGGAACTGCTGGAGCCATGGCAGCGGATGCGGCGGGGGCACCTCGGCGGCGTGGACGCCGAGGCTATGTCGTTCGGGGTGCTGCTGGACGCGGTACACACCGCGCTCTGGATTACCTCCGAGGACGGCCCTGGCGCCGCCAAACGCTGGCTCGACAGCCGAGGCCTCAGCGGCGACCACCGCTTCGAGGCCTGCCTGCAAGCCCTCGTCCGGGCGGTCCCCCGCTCGCGCACCCGCGAGGGCTGGAACGTCCCGGAGGCCGAACTGCTGGACCGCCTCCTGCGCGCCTACTTCCCCGACGTCGAGATACCCGCCGACGACGTCACCGAACTCGTCGAACAGCCAACCCTCGGCGCCCATGGGTGACCCCCGCCGCTCGACAGGGATGCTCCCCGGCAGGCCATGAACCCTCCAGCGACCTCCAAGCTCACCCCGCCGTTCGCTCCGCTGTGATCGCGCCGCCGGCCGACGGTTTTCGGGGCATGGACCTGGACTCCGTCTATGACTCCACCGGCGACCCGCTGGGCCGCTTCTATGTGCCGGTGCTGCGGAGGGCGGTGCGCTACGACCGGGTGGCGGGTTACTTCATGTCCTCCGCGTTCGCCACCGCCGCCGCCGGGCTGGCCCGCTTCATCGCCAACGACGGCACCATCCGGCTGCTAGTCGGGGCCCAGCTCACCGCCGCAGACTGCGCAGCCCTGCAAGGTCACGCCCCGCTCGATGCCACCCTGGAGCGCTGCTTGCTTGAGGGCGGCGACCTCACCGCGGATGGCGTCGCCCGTCAGCGTCTGCAGGTGATCGCCTGGCTGGTGCGACAAGGACGGCTGACGATACGGGTCGGGCTGCCGTGCGGCGCCGACGGCGTGCCGCTGGCAGCCGAGGCGGTGGAGACGAACAAGTTCTTCCACTCGAAATTCGGTGTCCTGACCGACGCAATCGGCGACAAGATCGTCTTCTCGGGCAGCATCAACGAGTCCGACAGCGGCTGGCGGAGCAATTTCGAGAGCTTCACGGTCTACCGCTCGTGGCAAGCCGAGATCTGGCGGTGCTACGGCACCCCGCAGGTGAAACTGTTCGAGCGGCTCTGGCGCGGCGGCATCGTGGGTGACGGCAGCGACGCGGCGGGCGGGGTCGGCGACGCCAGCTCGGGTGAGGGCGGCGGCGGTTGGCGCAGCGTGCCCTTGCCCGAGGCTGTGCAGGACCGCCTGCTGGACCTGCTGCCCGACGACTATGAGCCCCCGGCCCACGACGCACTGGAGCCTCCGCCTCCGCCGCGGGCTGAGCCGAGCGAGGCCGACTTGGCACTGGTCGAGGCCATCCGGACCGCGCCCGGCAGCCGCAGCGGCGTGGGCCTGGCCTCGGCGGGGCTGGCACCGTGGCCGCATCAGCTCGCCATCGCCCGGCGCATCGTGGACGACTGGCCCCGCTCGTACCTGCTGGCCGACGAGGTGGGCCTCGGCAAGACCATCGAAGCCGGACTGGTGCTGCGCGAGCTGCTGCTGTCCGAGCGCATCCGCACCGCCCTGCTGCTGGTGCCGGCCTCGCTGCTGACGCAGTGGCAGGAGGAGCTGGCCGAGAAGTTCCTGCTCCCGGTTCCTTACCTGGACGGCCGCAACCTGCACCATCCCCACGGCGCCATCACCCCGGTGGCCGGCGGCGCGGACCGCTGGCGGGCCGCCCCGGTGCTGCTGGCCTCCTCGCACCTGGCCCGGCGCGGCGGCGAGCGCGCCAACCTGCTGGGCGGCCCGGGCTGGGACCTGGTGTTCTGCGACGAGGCGCACCACGCCCGCCGCCGGGGCACCGCAGCGGGCGGAACCCCCAACAACCTGCTGGGGCTGCTGCAAGCGCTCGTCGGCAAGGACCTCTGCGGGGCGCTGCTGCTGGCCACGGCCACGCCGCTGCAAGCCGGCAGCGCCGACCTGTGGGACCTGCTGGATCTTTGCGAGCTGCCGCCGGGCTGGAGCGACGGACCGCACACCCTGGAGCGCTACTTCAAACAGCTGCAAGAGCCGTTCGGAGCTCGAGACTGGGGCTACCTGAAGCGAATGCTCGCGGCCCAGGTCACAGCCGGGGGCATCAACGGCGACGCCTGGGGCGACATTCAGCAGCGGCTCGACTGGGCCTCCGCCGGCCGCCTGGAGGCCTTCGCCCACTTCGGCCTGCCTCCCTCGGACCGGGCCGCCATCCCCCACGAGCAGCGCCCCCTCTGGGACGACTGGCTGCGAGCCAACACGCCGGTGCGCCGCCGGGTGTTCCGCACCACCCGCGCGACGCTGAAGTCCTACCGGCGCGGCGGCCTGCTGGACGCCGAGGTGGTCATCCCCAACCGCCACGTGGCCGACGAGTTCCTGAGCCTCGGGGAGGCCCGGCGCCTCTACGAGCGCATCGACGACTACATCGCCCGCCACTACAACGCCTACCTGGCCGCCGGGGGCGCCTCGGTGCCGCTGGGGTTCATCATGACCGTCTACCGCCGACGGCTCACCTCCAGCTTCCGGGCGGTGCGCCGCTCGCTGCAGCGCCGCCGCGACGCCCTCGCCGCCGGGCGGGGGGCCGCGGCCCTGCTGGACGACGACGACCGGCACACCCTGGAAGGGCGGTCCGCCCTCGACGACCTGCCGGCCGAGGGCGACGGCACACCCGACGGCACCCCGGCCGGCTCGGACGCCGCGCTAGCCGCCGAGATAGCCGAGCTGGACGACTTCATCGCCGCCCTCGACGAGCTGCCGCCCGACGAGCCGAAGATGGAGCGCCTGCGGCGGCTCATCGCCGACAGCCTCAACGGCGGGCATCGCACTCTCATCATCTTCACGCAGTACTTCGACACGCTGGACTACCTGCGCGAGCGCCTGCTCACCACCTTCGGCCGGCAACTCATCTGCTACTTCGGCGGGCGGGGCGAACGCTGGGACGACGCCTCCGGCGCCTGGGAACCCCTCGACAAGGAGCAAGTGAAGGAGCTGTTCCGCGCCGGGCAGGAGGTGCGCATCATGATCGGCACCGACTCGATGTCCGAGGGCCTGAACCTGCAGACCTGCGACAGGCTCATCAACTTCGACCTGCCGTGGAACTTCATGCGCGTCGAGCAGCGCATCGGGCGAATCGACCGCATCGGCGGGCGCCCCGACGTGTACGTCACGAACCTGTTCTACGAGGGCACCGTGGAGGACGACATCTACCGGCGCATCCGCGAGAGCCACGACTGGTTCAGCCACGTCGTCGGCAACGCCGCGCCCGTGCTGGCCGCCACCGAGTCGGTCATCCAGCAAGCCGCCATGCGCGCCGGAGGCGCGGGTCGTCCAAGGGCGGATCAAGCAGGCGGCCGAGGGCACCCGGCGCGCACCGGCGGCCGGTCAGCGGAGGATCGCGCCGCCGTCGACGAAGCAGTTGCAGACCTGCGCCGCGTCATCGACCGCTTGGAGGCCGCCCCGGTGCGCCTCCAAGACCTCGACGCCGTGCCGCGCCACACCGAGGAGCTGCAGCCGGCCATGACCCTGGCCGAACTCGGCGAGGCCCTGCGGAACTGCGACGCCCTCACCGGCCGCTTCGAGCCGCACCCCGAGGTACGCGAAGCCTGGCTCGTCACGGTCGACGGCCAAACCCACGCCGTCACCTTCGACCCCCACACCTACCAAACCAAACCCGGCCTCAACCTGCTCACCTGGGCCACCCCCCTCCTCGACCGCCTCCTGCACGAAGTTGCGCACCCCGCACCGTGTCACTCCTGACTCACTCATGAGCGTGCGGGGCGAAGCCGACAGCAGCGCGAGTCGGGCAATGGGATCCTGGATTCCGGTGGTGTCCAAATGAGGGGAGTGCTGGCCACAACGGCGGGAGCGGCCGACAGTAATACGCAGAGCGCTACGCGGTTCCCATAATCGTCCCGCGGGAGTGGAACGTAGCGGCATCGCGCAAACCCCTCTTCACGCTCTTCGACTTGTGGCCGACGACAAGGGCATGTGCGGGGTTATTCGGAAGGGGGTCAGCCACAGTCCGCTGGTTGAGTTTCTGCGCGGCGACGACCTGGAATTCTGCGACTCCGGTATCGGCACCAAGCGTGACCGACATGTCCTTTTGGACGCTCGCGATGTCGACAGACATTTCAAAGCCAGAAAACGCGGCCGATGTCATCCTTCCATCCTTGAAGAAGTGCGGATGGATGCGTCGCCACAGGCGTTCACCGCCTTCGAAGCGGTCGCCCTTGCTCAAGTCGTGCGACACCTCATCTCCGCAATCCGGTCGCGCAGCAAGTCCCACGTATCGGTGCTGTCGGAGAAGACGGGAAACTCGGATTCCTCGCCCGAGGGCTCGACGATAAGAACCTGCGCGGGCCCCGACGCCAGGATCTCTATCTCGATCTCCAAGCCGTCGGACGCCCACTCGATCTGCAGACCGCCCTCCGGCGTTGGGACGATCCAAGGTTCCGGCCCAGCCGGGCAGACCGCATCGAGCACGGCAACTGCCCGTTTCACGGCGCTGTCGTGGATGGGCCGAGCCCCGTAGCCGTCCCAGTTGTCGCCGAGGCGGAGATACTCCGCGAGCTGGCCCAGGGTCGGGCGGAACCAGGGTTGGCTCTGCAGTGTCTTCGACACGGCGATCGTGATCTCGCGGGTCCTTGGCTCGATGGTCGGATCACCCGCGGGGGTTAGGGTCTCCGACGCACCGACGGCAGCGGTCGTGGACCAAGATGGCCGCAACAGGTCCGAGTCGGTCAGAAGTCCGGGATTCACCGCACTCATCTCTTGCGTCTCCAGTGCTTGTGCGCTTCGGAGGTTGTGATAGATGTGAATCCTCGGACAATCCAGTCGTGGGCCAGATCCATGAAGTCTAGGGCGCCCTCCAAGTCTGGCGATGCTGCGCGTCCCCGCGCGACTAGGTTAAGTGTCAATACTTTCCGTGTGTCGCGCAACTCTCCGGACCGGCCTTCCGCGGCCAGCCAGCCGCGCCCGTCGGGGAGATCGAACAGCAGCGACATCGCAGCCTGGCGAGCCGGCGGCAGGAAGTCGTCGCTCATGGATCCACCCCACGGAGCAATGACCGCGGGCGTATCGCCCACCGAGCGCCATCCGCTGCGCTCGTCTAGGTGATTGACGTACTGGACTTCGCAAATCGACGGCTCGGGGACAGGTCGCCCGAGTTGACGAAGAGCAGTTGTCAGATGCTCCCATGCCTCGACAACGAACAGGCGTATTGTCTCGTAGCGGGGATACGGGGTGTCGAGTGGAAGTTTCCGCCAGTTCACCACTAGTCGGTCCTGCTGGATTTGAAGGAGACGGCTTTCCTCAGTGTTCATGAGCCAAAGGCGTGGCGTCTCGGGCTCCTCGGCAACCCTGAGTTCTACCGCAGGCCCGTGGAAATCGACCGTCATGGCCGTGAGCGGCGGTTTCTCTAGCACCTTCGGCAGTTCGCCGGACCAGCGCTCAACGAACGCAGCGAGTTCATGCGAGCGATAGCCGATGGCCGATTGGAACTGGATCGCCAATGCGACCTCGCCCACCGGTGGCTGTTCGTAGTCCGGGCGATCTCCAGGTTGAGCTGTCATCGGCACCATGAGGCTAGCCCGGTTGGTTCGCGGCGGGGGGCATCCCAACGGGCCTCCTCGGCAGTGGGCGGCCAACTCGGGAGCGCGCTCTGCCGCTGCTGTCCGCAGGGCCCGGTCAGCCGCGGCCGACGAACGGCACGCTGTTGGCCATCACCGTCATGGACAAGTCGTGCGCCCGGTCGGAGACCGGGGGTGCTCAGATGACGCTCACTCGGGTGCCGGGTACCGCGGCGCGGGCCAAGCGATGATCCGCGGTCAGCATCTCACAATCGAGCGCCGCGGCGAGCGCCACATAGAGCCCGTCGTAGAAGCCGACGGTGTCGCGAAGCTGCCAGGCGGCCTCACTCAGCGGTCCGGCATGGGGGTGGCGCGTGTCGATCAACGCCTCCCCCAGGCGGCGGGCGGCGGCGGCAACCTCGGCGGTCAGTTGCCTCCGCAGGACCATTCGCCGCAGCGCCGATCCCAACTCGGCGTCCACTAGATGCGGAGCGTGCAGACGCCGCCCCTCCATTCGATCCAACGCCCCAGACTCCGGCCCGGAACCCTCGGTCACTGCCTTCACAAGGGCCGAGGCGTCGACGACGAGCATGGTCACAGCCGATCGGCGGCTATGTCGGACAGCAGCTGTTCAGTGTCGACAGCGATGCCGTGGCGTGCCACGTGCTCGCGGACTCGGCGGAACAGATCGGCACGGTCCGGCGTGGCTGCCAGTCGCTCCACCTCTCCTCGCATGTACCCCTGAATCGACATCCCCGCGTCCCGAGCCCGGCGGCGAATCACTTCGTATGCGTCCTCGGAGACGTCCCTGATCTGAATCGTGGCCATGCGGGCAAGATAGCGCTACAACACCAATTCAGCGCTAACGATTCCGAGAGACCCCCGAACCGGGCACGCCTCTCGAGGCGACCGCGGGCGGCACCAGGTCAGCCGCGGCCGACGAAGGGCATGCTGTTGGCCATCACCGTCATCTGCAGAACGTTGGAGTCGGGGGGCAACTCGGCCATGTAGCGCACCGCCCGCGACACGTCAGCCACGTCCATGACCGGCTCGGGGCGCACCGAGCCGTCGGCTTGGGGCACGCCGGCCTCAATCCGGGCGGTCATCGGTGTGCGGGCGTTTCCGATGTCGATTTGACCGACGCAGATGCCGTGGGGACGGCCCTCCAGCGACAGCGCCTTGGTGAGACCGGTGACGGCGTGCTTGGTGGCCGTGTAGGGCGACGAGAACGGCCGAGGGGCCTGCGCCGAGATCGAGCCGTTGTTGATGATGCGCCCGCCCGGCGGGTCCTGGCGCTTCATCTGGGCGAAGGCTGCCCGGGCGCAGAGCCAGCTTCCGGTGAGGTTGGCGCCCACAACCCGCAGCCAGTCCTCCACCGGCAGCTCGTCGATCGGCGCAGGCTTGGAGCCGGCACCGGCATTGTTGAACAGCAAGTCCAAGCGACCGAATCGGTCCATGACCGCGTCGAAGAGCCGGTCCACATCCGCGGGCTGCGACACGTCGGCCACGAAGGCGAACGCTTCGCCAGAGCACTGCGCCACGACCTCCTCCAGCCGGTCTTGGCGCCGCCCGCACACCGCCACCGACCAGCCCGCGGCGCTCAACTCCAGGGCACTCGCCGCACCGATGCCGGTGCCGCCGCCAGTGACCAACGCGACGCTGCGCTCCTCCACCCTGATCTCCCCTGCGCGCCTGAGTGTCCAGCTTCGCTGACACGGTAGCCCGCCGGCATCGACGCCCTCGGAAACACGCGTAGTGTTGGGGCTGCGGTCGGCGGGCCTCGCCCCGTCGATGCACGATGAGATTGCCGGGGAGCCGAAGCGGGAGGGGGAGCAACCATGCTGGAGCAGGCGCTTCGGCGCTACTGGCATCCCGTGGCGGTCTCCGCTGACGTCACCGCCGAGCCTCGGCAAGTGCGGTTGCTGGGCGAGCCGATCGTGCTGTACCGAGACGCCGCCGGCCCCGTGGCCCTCGCGGACCGCTGCGTCCATCGGGGGGCAGCGCTGTCGGGCGGCTGCATCCGCGACGGGCGGCTCATGTGCCCCTACCACGGCTGGCAGTACGACCGCAGCGGCAAAGTCGCCTTCATCCCCGCGCTCGGACCCGACGGCACCATCCCCAGCGGGGCCAAGGTGGCGCGCCGCCGGGTGCGCGAGCAACACGGTGCCGTGTGGGTGGCGCTGGAGGCGCCGGCCGCCGACCCGCCGCCGTGGCCCGACGACGACTGGAACGACCCCGCCCGGCGCGTCTTCCTGGTGGGCACCTGGCGTTGGCAGGCCTCAGCGGCCCGGATGGTGGAGAACGCCGCCGACTTCTCCCACTTCAACTTCGTCCACGCGGGGTTCACCGAGCTGGCCGACGGGCCGTTCATCAAGCCGCATGAGATCACGCTCACCGGCGACGGCATGACCTACGCCTACGACGACGGCGTGCTGGTGCGGTCCTACACGCTGCACCTGCCGTTCGCGCTGCACGACCGCAAGTCGGTCGTGGCGGCGGCCGGGGGGATTACCTGGTCCGAGCAGGGCGACTCCCGCGCCGGCGACGTCACCACAATCTCCTCGGTCGCCTCGCCTGTGGATCAGGCCGAGACGCTGATCTTCGTGTACCTGTCGCGCAACCACTCCCTCGACGTGGCCGATGCGGACTTCGCCGTCGGGTTCGACGAGATCATGGAGCAGGACCGCACGGTCGTCGAAGCCCAGGACCCTGTCGAGCTGCCGTTGGACCCCCGCGCTGAGCTGCACCTGAAGGTGGCCGACGGGGCCTCGCTCGTCTACCGCCGACTGCTGCGGGAACTGGCCGCCGCCCACGCCTGAGCGCGGGCCGCAACGACCGCCGACCGCAACG
>VXNF01000043.1 GCA_009840735.1 Acidimicrobiia bacterium
CACCGCCGCCCGTCGCTGCTCGTGGCGGCCAGCCCGACGCGAGGCCTCGACGTCCGCGCCACGGCGGCGGTGCGGCAGGCCTTGGCCGACGGGCGGGACAGCGGGCTGGCCGTGCTGTTGATCTCCGAAGACCTCGACGAGGTGCTCTCGGTCAGCGACCGTCTGATCGTCATGTTCGAGGGCCGGGTCGTCGGCGCGTACTCCGCCGCGGAGGCCTCCGTCGAGCGACTCGGCGAGTTGATGGCCGGCGTCGGGATCGAGGCGGAGGCCGCGTGATCCCCCGGATCGCCGTGGAGCAGCGGGTCGTTCCGTCGGGCGGTCGGCGGAGCGCCATCTTGGCCTGCTCGATCCTCGTCGGCCTGCTGGCCGGTTCGTTGCCAATTCTGCTGTCGGGCTCGAACCCGTGGGACGTCTATCGGGAGATCGTGTCCTCGACGTTGGGATCGGTCCGCTCGTTCCACGAGACGCTCCGGGCGACCACGCCGCTCATCCTGACCGCCCTGGCCGCCGCGGTGGCGTTCCGGATGCGGCTCTACACGATCGGCGCGGAGGGCCAGCTCTATATCGGGGCGATCGCGGCCTCCGGCGCCGCCCTGGCGATGGGTGAGGGCCATTCGGGGATCTACGTCGTGCCGCTGACCCTGCTGGCGGGCGCAGCCGGCGGCGCGCTCTGGGCGCTGGTGATCGCGGTGCCGCGGGCGTACTACGGCACCGACGAGGTAGTCGGCACCCTCATGTTGAACTTCATCGCGCTGCACATCATGAACTGGCTGATCTTCGGGAGCGTCAGCTATTGGCGTGATCGGCAGAACCTGGGGTTCCCCGGCGGCAAGCTGATTCCCGAATCTGCACGGCTGCACCAATTCTGGGGTCGCGCCGACATCGGCATCTTCGTCGCCGTGGTGACTGCCGTGGCGCTCTGGCTCTACCTGCGATGGAGCCCGCGGGGATTCGAGTGGCGCGTCATCGGCGACTCCGACCGGGCGGCGGCTTACGCGGGGATGAACGTGCGCCGTCAGGTGATCGTGGGGCTGGCGCTCTCGGGCGCTTTGGCCGGCGCTGCCGGAGCAACGCAGATCGCCTCGGTCACCTACGCGCTCGAGCCGCGGGCCATCGAGGCGGGCGGCCTCGGGTTCACCGGCATCGTGGTGGCTGCGGTGGCGGGGCTGAACCCGCGGGTGATCGTGCCCGCCGCCTTCGTGATCGCCGGGATCACGACATCGGGGCCGTCCCTCAGCCAGATCGGGGTGTCTCCGGCGACGATCATCGCGCTGGAGGGCGTGCTGCTGCTGTGCGTCGCCGGCGGGCAGTTCTTCCATCACTTCACCCTGCGCCGCGCTCCGGCGGCGCCAGCGCCCGACCCGACGCCGGCACGATGAACGACACCATCCTGATCCAGTCGATCGCCGTGGCCATCGTTGCGGGCACCCCGCTGGTGCTGGCCGGGACCGGAGAGATCCTGGCGCAGCGCAGCGGCGTCTTGAACCTCGGGGTGGAGGGCATGATGCTGATGGGGGCGGTCACGGGGTTCTGGGCCACGACCGAGACCGCCAGTCCGTGGGCGGGACTCGCCCTCGCCATGGCGGCCGGGGCGCTCACGGCCATGATCCACGGGGTGTTGGCCATCGGGCTCCGCGCCAACCAGATCGTCTGCGGCATCGGCTTGGTCATCCTCGGCACGGGCGCCTCGCGTTTCATCGGCGACCTCGGCGACGACCCAGTAGCGCTGCGACCGGGTCGGGGCACCTTCGACCCGCTGCTGGAGGGGGGACTGGCCGACCTGGCGCTCGTGGGCCCCATCCTGTTCTCCCACGACGCCATCGTGTATCTGTCCTGGGGCTTCGCCGCGGCAGCCAGCGCGTACACATTCCGCACACGGCGCGGCATGGAGCTGCGCGCCGTGGGCAACAACCCGGCGGCGGCGGACTCGGCCGGCATCAACGTCGCCCGCACAAGGTTCCTCCACGTCGCCATCGGCGGCGGCGCGGCCGGCGCGGGCGGCGCCTACATGACCCTCGCCCTGTTCAACAGCTGGAGCGCGGGGATCACCGCCGGCGCCGGCTGGCTGGCGGTCGTCCTGGTGATCTTCGCCTCGTGGCGACCCTGGCGGATGCTGGTCGCCGCCTACACGCTGGGGGCGGTGTCGAGCCTCGGATTCACCTTCCAGCTGCTCGGGGTGGGGGTGCCGCGCGAGCTGCTGTCGATGCTGCCGTTCATCGCCACGCTGCTCGTCCTCGTCGTGACCTCCGCCGCGGACAGCGGCCGCGGCTCAGCGCCGTCCGCGTTGGCGGCGCCCTACTTCCGGGAACGGCGCTAGTGCGGGTACCGGCCGAGCGAGAGTCGAAGGTCGGCGCCGCTATGGTGCGGCGGGCTGGCGGACCGCGGCTCTTCGAAGCCTTTCGCCAAGTCTTTTTTTGGGGACACCGCTGCTAGATCGGAAGGCAGGCATCGTGGCGACCGGCGCTGAGGCTGGACCAGACCTAGGGGCGGAGATCGGCGGGCGGGTCCGCCATTTCCGCACGAGGGCCGGCCTGTCCGGGGTGAAGCTGGCGGCGGCCGCGGGAGTCAGCCAACCCTTCCTGAGCCAGCTGGAGTCCGGCCAGACCTCCGTGGCGATCGCCACCCTCTACCGCCTGGCGCGGGCGCTCGGCGTGCATCCCAGCGAACTGCTGCCCGCGCCCGCCCCGTCGCGGATCGAGGTCGTCCGCTCGGCCGAGACGCGGCGGGTGGCGCTGTCTGAGCACATGCGCACCGCCACGGCCCGCGCCATCTTCCGGGGCAGCAACAGGATCTCCGAGCTGTACGACTACAAGATCGAACCCGAGGACTACGTCGGGGACTGGTTCTCCTCCGACGGCGAGCACGCCCTCTACGTCCTCGAGGGGAGCCTGCGGCTGGAGTTCGAGGGGCAACCCGAGTTCCGGTTGGAGGAAGGCGACGCGGTCTTCTACAACAGCCGGATCCCGCACCGCTGGCACTCCGGGCAGCAGGCGCGGATCATCCTGGTGGTGGCCGAAGGGTAGGACCGCTGCCTCTAGCGGATGGCGCCGTCGCTATCGGATCACCCCGTAGGTCAGGCCCAACTCGCCCAGCCAGCGCCGGTAGGCGCCGCTGGTCTTGTCTGAACGAGCCGGCACCTCCGCCTCGGGGTCGAGCGGCAGCCGCTTCGGGACCTGGTTCTCGAGGATCGGCTTGTCCTGGGCGATCACCGACTGCTGGAAGCGTCGGATCTCCCCGTCGCTGTTGGTGGCGTCGAGCAGCGAGTTGAAGAGATGTGCCCGGATGTAGTCGGCGCGCAGCGGATGCACGAACAGGCCGATGACATCGAGCCGGGCCTCATCTGTCGGCGTGGTCTTGTAGAGGAGGGCGCACAGCGGGTGCGGCACGCGGAACGTGTAGTTCACCATCTGCCCAGACACCGAAGCGGCCGTGGCCATCGGTTGGAAGATGAGGCAGTCGACGGCGTAGATCTCCAGGTCCTGATACTCGACGCGGTAGTCCACGATCTCGGTGAAGGGCTGCTCGCCCAGCAGGCCCGAGTGAACGAACGGCAAGTGGCCCATGTCCAGGAAGTTCTCCACGGCGCGGGGCGGCGACGTGTGGATCCCGAAGGTGCCGGCGTTGAAGGTCCGCCTGTCGGGCTCGGCGGTCTCGGGAATGTCGAAGAGCTCGCCGGGAGGATCGCCGACGGTGGTCCAGGCGTAGCCGAAGTCGGCCCGCACCGGTAGCGGCGACTCGACGGGCGCGGCCCCCAGCGCGGCGCCTTCGGGCAGGGAGTCCTGCGTTAGCCAGGCCAACGGCTCTCCCTCGCCGTTGACGCACAGCGAGATGGGGGCGCCCAGCAACTCGGTGCGCCACACGCGCCCGTGCGGGATCTCCGCCAGCGCGGCGACCGCGTACCACTGGTTGAGCGCAACCGGGTC
>VXNF01000011.1:0-5131 GCA_009840735.1 Acidimicrobiia bacterium
CCCCTGAACCCCCTCCCCCGGCACCCCAGCCGCCACCCCCCGAGCCGCTACCGCCCGCTCCCGAACCGGCACAGGAACCCGACGACTCGGCGACCACCGAGGAACCCGAACCCACAGCGGTCAGAACCGAAGCGGGGTCGTCCACCGAGGGGGGCGGCACGACCGAGCAGGCCATCTACGATGCGCCCGGAGCGTTGGAGGTGCCCCAGCCGCTGCCGCCGGGCGAGCCGGGGGACATCATCGACATCGAAGAGTTGGACGTCGGCGAGGACTACATCGCCTACCGCGTCCTGTACCACTCCCGCTCGCGACGCGGCGACGACATCGCCGTCTCGGGCTTCGTGGCCACCCCCACCGGTCAACCCCCGGCCGGTGGCTGGCCGCTGATCGCCTTCGCCCACGGCACCACCGGCACGGCCGATGCCTGCGCCCCTTCGCACACCGCTGAGGCAGAGATCGCCTTCCGCGGCCCCTACCTGGAGGGATACGCCGTGACGGCGACCGACTACGAAGGCCTCGGCACCCCCGGCCTGCACCCGTACATCGTGGGCGCGAGCGAGGCCCGGAGCGTGCTCGACAGCGTGCGCGCCGCGCACAACCTGGCGAGCATGCTGGGCACCGACGGAATGCCGCGCATCTCTGTCAGCGACGAGTTCGTGGTGTGGGGTCACAGCCAGGGGGGCCACGCCGCTCTGCACACCGGCCAGCACTGGGCCGCCTACGCGCCCGAGCTGAAGTTGCTGGGCGTGGCGTCGGGGGCACCCCCGTCGCAGTTCGCTTTGCTCTACGACGTGCTGCTGGGCGGACCGTTCCAGGGCTATCTGGCCATGGCGTCGGCGGCGTTCGCCGCGGCCTACGACGAGATCGAGTTGGATCAGGTCTACACCGACGAAGCCATCGCGCTCATGGACGTCTTGGAGACGGGCTGCTACCGAGAAGTCTTCGACGTGTTCAACCCGCTCAGCAAGGAGGACCTGCTGAAGGTGGCGAGCCCGCTGGGCGTGTCGCCCTGGGATCGCGTCGTCATCGAGAACGACGTGAGCGGCGCGCCGGTGCCGGTGCCTTTGCTGATCCTGCACGGCAGCGACGACGAGCAGATCCCGGCGCTCAGCAGCCAGATCCTGCTCGGGCAACTCTGCGTGCAGCCCGGCCAGGGGCCGACGATCCGCATCGAGTACCCCGGGCACAACCACGGCAGCGTCATCGCCGCCCAGCGCGATGACCTGCTCGGCTGGATCGCGGCTCGCTTCTCAGGCGAGGAGGCGCCGGACACCTGCGCCTGAGGCCCCGCTCCTGCTAATGGCGGTCTTGACGGCGGCGTCTCAACCCGGACACCTGCGCCTGAGGCCCCGAGGGGTGCAGGTGGACAACTCGGGCGCCCCTCGGTAAGGTTCGCCGCCTGTGGAGTTGCTCGTGCCGGTTGCGGCGTTCGTGGCCTCGTGCCTGCTGATCGCGATCCTGGCTTGGTGGTCCGGCGCCTGGCGATCACTGTTCAGTGGCGTCGACGACGAGCACGAGCCGGGCAAGGACCCCGAGGTGCTGCTGCGGTCCGACAACGCCGAGTGGATCGAGAACCACGAATTCTGGGAGACCTCCGAGATCGAGGAGATCGCCCTCTGACCGACCGCAGCCGGCGGTGGCCGAACGCCCGCTGGCTCAGTTGCCGCTGACGGACGCCTCGAGGTCCAGCAGCAGATCCTTGGCCGCGGTGCCGCCCCCGTAGGGACCGCGTCCGCCGTCGGCGCGGACGACCCGGTGACAGGGCACGACGAGGGCCACCGGATTGGTCGCCATGGCGGTTCCGACGGCCCGGGCTGCCTTCGGGCTGCCAGCGGCGTAAGCGACGCCGGCGTAGCTGCGGGTCCGCCCGTAGGGAATGGCCGCCGCCACCTCCAGCGCCCGACGGTAGAAGCCGCTGCTGGCGCGCCAGTCCACCGCCACGCTGAAGCCCCGCAACCTGCCCGCGAAGTACTCCTCGAGCTGGCGGCGCACGCCGTCGAGGGGAGCTGCGGCCACGACGACCGAAGCCGAGACCGCAGCGGCCATGTCGGCGGCCAGTTCGTCCACGTCCCCCGTGCCGGCGACGCCGGGGGGCAGGAAGGTGAGCCGCCGCAGCCCCGCCTCGGTCAGCGCCAACCCCAGCCGGCCCACCGGGCTGTCGGTGTCCCACACCCAGACCTGCTCGGCGCCAGCCGCCGAGGGCCTGCCGCCGTTCGCTTCAACGTTTCCGCTGTCGGTCATGTGCGGACCCTAACCGAGCGACGGCCCGCGGTGGTGCCAGCGCGGGCACGCGGCGCGGTCAGGCCCGGCGGGAGCTGCGCTGCACAGCGACGTCAGCCACCCAGCGGCCCTCGGTCGGCACGCCGCTGAGGACCCCGATCGTCGCCAGCAGGAACCCGAGGATGTCGCCGACCGCCACGGCATCGGGCAACTCGAAGACCAGCCCTCGCCGCGTGTGATCCTGGCGCACCGCCCACGACGCCGGTACCGCCACGCCGCCCTCGGCAAGGCGGCGCACCGCGAAGCGCCCCGCGGCATGGGAGATGCCGACCGTGCCCGGCACGGCACGCCGGCCGCGTCGGTGCGCCGGCACCCAGGTCGCCACGGGAACCGCCGGCCCCAGCGACGAGAACATCCGACCCAGCGGCGAGGTCGGCGGCTGATGCTCGTCGTCCACCCAGGGCTGCAGGTTAAGCCATCCTCGGCCGTCGCCGCGCACCGCCAGATCCTCCATGCACGACAGGACCTCAGAGGGGTCCTCGGTGGTGAACAGGACGCCGGTGTGATCCACGGCCACGCCTCGATGTTGCCACACGCGGCGGCTCGCCACGGGCGTCGCGCCTCCCGGTCGGGCAGGGGCAGGCCGACCGGTACCGTACGGGCGCGTGAAGCTGACCCGCAGCGTTGGCAGCGCCGCCGAACCGCCGGCGGCGCCGTGAGCCACCCGGACCTGCGACCCGCCCGCCCGTTGCGCGTGCTGGCGCTGGCCAAGCAGATCCCCGTCTTTGAGAGCATGCGCCTCGGCGCCGACCGCCGACTCGTGCGTGACAGCGATGAGCTGCACATGAACGACTACTGCCGGCGCGGCGTAGCTGTGGGCCTGCGGATCGCCCGCGCCAGCGGCGGCACCCTCAGCGTGTTGACCATGGGGCCGCCCAGCGCGGACACGGTTTGCCGGGAGGCCATCGCCTTCGGTGCCGACGCCGGCTTCCACCTGACCGACACCGCCTTGGCCGGCGCCGACACCCTGGCCACCGCTCGGGCCCTGGCCGCCGCGGTGGCGCGCCTCGGACCCTTCGACGTGATCTTGGCAGGGCGGAACTCCGTGGACGCCGACACCGGTCAGGTGCCTCCGCAGCTCGCCGAGCTGTTGGGGCTGCCATTCGCCTGCGGGGTTCGCCGCCTGCGCCTCGCCGGGGAACGCCTGTCGCTGCTCCTCGAGCACAACGACGAGTGGCTGGAGGCCGAGTTGGACCTGCCGGCGCTGCTGTCGTGCGCCGAGCGGCTGATCGATCCCTGCAAGATCAAGGATCCCGCCGTCTGGGCCGGGGTGGACGGCTCGCGCATACAGACGGTGGACACGACCGAACTTGGGCCCGGGCCGTGGGGGGCCGCCGCTAGCCCCACCTCCGTCGGGCCGACCTGGACTCTGCAGATCGACCGGCGCCGCGAGATCCTGTCCGGTGGCCTGGCCGCGGCGGCAGATCGGGCCGTCGCGCTGTTGGGGGATCGGGGCGCCCTGGCGCCCGCCGGCGGCGCGGCTGTCGCCCGCGGCTCCGGGCTGGCCGTCGACTTGCCTCCGGCCCAAAGCGGCGGACCCGCCGTCGCCGTGCTCATCGAGCCGGCCCGTGACCGCCACGCACGCGAGCTGCTGGGGGCCGCGGCGCGCCTCGCTGGCGCCGTCGGCGGCCACGTCGTGGCTCTGGGACCAGCCGCCGACGGCGAGCTCGGCCGACTCGGCGCCGACGCGGTCCGCCGGATCCGCGCCGACGGGACGCCCGGCGACCCGACACCCGGCGACGGCCGCAAAGCGCTCGCCGAGGAGGCCATAGCCGAGGAAGACATCGCCACCGCAGTGTCCGACTGGGCCGAGGAGTCACAGCCCTGGGCGATCCTGGCACCGAGCACGGCCTGGGGCCGCGAGGTGGCGTCGCGCACCGCGGCCCGACTGGGCGCCGGCCTCACCGGCGACGCCGTCGGGCTCTCCTGCGTGGACGGTCGCCTGATCGCCGAGAAGCCGGCCTTCGGCGGCTATGTGATCGCCGACATCGCCTGCTCCTCGCCGGTGCAGATGGCGACGGTGCGCGCCGGGGTCCTCGGGCTGCCCGAGCCGCGCGGGGCGCCGGAGGCGCCCGTGACCGAGATCACCGTCACGCCGCGGGGACGTGTGCGGGTTCTGAGTCGTCGGCGCGACGACGACAGCGACCTGCTGGCCGGCGCCGAGATCGTGATCGGGGTGGGCGTGGGCGTGGAGGTCGCCGACTACGAGCGGCTTCGGGCCGACGCCGCCAAGATCGGCGCCGAACTGTGCGCCACCCGCAAAGTGACTGACGCAGGCGCCATGCCCCGAGCCCGCCAGGTGGGCATCACCGGACACAGCATCTCACCCCGGCTGTACATCGCCGTCGGTCTGTCCGGCAAGTTCAACCACACCGCCGGCGTGCGCTCCGCCGGAAGCATCGTGGCCGTCAACGCCGACCCGGGGGCACCGATCTTCGACTGGTGCGACGTGGGCTTCGTGGCCGACTGGCGCGACGTCTTCGACGAGCTCATCCCGCGCTTGGAGGCCGCCCTGGCGTCCTGAGCGCCGACCCGGCGCGCTCGGGGTGGCTCTTGGGGCTAGCCCTCGACCTCCTTGGGCATCGCCTTGGCGGCGTACTTCCGCCAGTTGTCCTGCAGGGCGTCGATGAGCTGCTGCACGAACAGCGGCGACATGTGGATCCGCTGGACCACCACACCGTTGCGAGGCTCGACGCCGTCGAAGTTCATGCGCACGAAGTCCAGCGTGAACTCATACGGGCTGTGCGCCACGGCCGCGAAGTTGGCCCAGCATCCCCCCTCCAGCTCCGGCGGCAGCCGGATCGGGACCTCGCGCTTGCTCTCGCCCTCGCCAGCCATATCGACCTCCCTC
>VXNF01000011.1:5231-38785 GCA_009840735.1 Acidimicrobiia bacterium
CCGGATCGGGACCTCGCGCTTGCTCTCGCCCTCGCCAGCCATATCGACCTCCCTCCTCGCTTGCCCAGACGGCTCGCCCTGCCGGCTCGCCCTGTCAGCTCGACCTGTCAGCTCAACCCGCCGGCTCGCTCTGTCGGCTCAACCTGTCAATCTCGCCGGCCCCTAGCATCGCAGACTCAGCGCCGCCCGCGGCCAGTTCAGCGGCTGCGGTTACTCTCGGGGCCTCTATGAGTCCTCCGAGCCGCCGCGGCGCCCACTATGAGCGATGGCTGGCGGATCGTGTGCAGCAGGCGGTTCAGCCGCCGGTGCCGGCGGCCACGGCGGTGCTGCTGCGCCAAGCGGCCGGCGGCTTGCAGACCCTGTTGCTGCGGCGCAACCCGGACCTGCCGGTGATGGGCGGGGTGTGGGTGTTCCCCGGCGGGCGGGTGGATCCGCAGGACCGGGACGCAGCCGACGAACCCTACGACCCCTACGAGGCGGCGCGCCTCGCCGCGGTGCGGGAGACCGCCGAGGAGGCGGGGCTGCGGCTAGAGCGTCGCTCGCTGGTGCGCTTCTCCCACTGGGCGCCCCCGCCGGACTTCGACCATCAACTCGCCACATGGTTCTTCCTGGCGCCGGCGCCGACGCAGGCCGTGCAGGTGGACGGCCGGGAGATCTCCGAGCACGCCTGGCTGTCACCGGCCGAGGCGATCCGCCGCCACTTTGCCGCGGGCAGCACCTGGTTCCTGCCACCCACCTTCGTCACTCTCCACGACATCCAGGGATTCACCACCGTGGACGGGGCCTTGGCGGCGGCGAAGCGGCGCCAGCCGACGTTCTACGACACCCGACTGGCCACCACCACTGACGGGCAGGAGGTGACGCTCTGGGGAGGCGACGCCGGTTACGAGTCCGGCGACCCCGATCTCCCCGGCCCCCGCCATCGGCTGTGCGCCAGCGAAGGCCAGCCCTGGCGACTGGAGCGCAGCGACGCCGGCGGGCTCACCTAACATCGCCGCCATGAGCGAATCCGCCGCCGAACTCGGCGGGCTGACCGCCGCCGAAGTAGCGCAGCGCGTCGCCGCCGGGCGCGTCAACGACGTGCCCGACGCGCCGGTGCGCACCTTGGGCGAGATCATCCGGGCGAACGTCTTCACGCCCGTCAACGCCATCCTGCTCACGCTGCTGGTGCTGATCCTGGTGGCCGGGGCGCCCGGCGACGCCCTGTTCGTGGGCGTGGTGGTGTCCAACAGCATCATCGGCATCGCCCAGGAGCTGCGGGCGAGACGCGAGCTGCGGCGCCTCGCGGTGCTGTCGGCGCCGCGGGCGCGCGTGCGGCGCGACGGCGAGGCCAGCGAGATCGACGTGGGCGGCGTGGTGGCCGACGACCTTCTGGAGCTCGCCTCCGGCGACCAAGTAGTGGTGGACGGCACGGTCCTCGCCGCGGTGGGCCTGGAGGTGGACGAGTCGCTGCTGACCGGCGAATCCGACGCCATCAGCAAGGCGCCGGGCAGCCGGGTGATGTCCGGCAGCTTCGTGGCCGCCGGCAGCGGCCTCTACCGGGCCGAGGGCATCGGCGCGGCCTCCTACGCCGCCGAGCTGAGCGAGGAGGCTCGCCGCTTCACCCTGGTGGACTCCGAACTGCGGCGAGGCGTGAACCAGATCCTCCGGGTGCTGGTCTGGCTGATCCCCCCCGCCAGCGCGCTGCTGCTGTGGCGGCTGCTGGGCGCCGAGGACCGCTGGCAGGAGGCGCTGCGCGGCACCGTGGGCGCCGCGGTGGCGATGGTGCCCGACGGCTTGGTGCTGCTCACCTCGCTGGCGTTCGTCGCCGGCGTGATTGCCCTGGCCCGCCGGCGCGCTCTGGCCAAGGAGCTGGCCGCGGTGGAGCTGCTGGCACGGGTCGACACCCTCTGCCTGGACAAGACCGGCACCATCACCACCGGCGAGATCTCCTTCGAGTCGCTGGAGCCGACAGACGGCTGGGACGCCGCCGCAGCGACCGCCGCCCTCGGAGCGATGGCCGCTTCGGATCCGAGCCCGAACGCCACCACCGCCGCGGTCGCATCCGCCTGCCCGGCCCCGGCAGGCTGGCAGGTCCTCGCCGTCGAGCCGTTTTCCTCGGCGCGCAAGTGGGCTTCCGCCCGCTTCGCCGACGAGGGGCTGTTCTACTTGGGCGCCCCGGACATCCTGCTCGGGCCGTCCGACGACGAAGCCCGCCGTCGAGCCGAGCACTGGGCGACCGCGGGTCGCCGGGTGCTGCTCCTCAGCCGGGCCACCGACACCGCGGGCAGCGACGACGGCGGTGGAGGCGGTCTGGTGCCGGAGCGCCGCGCGGTGGCGGTCGTGGTGCTCGGCGACACGATCCGCCACGACGCGCCGAAGATCCTGGCCTACTTCGGCGACCAGGGCGTGGACTTGAAGGTCATCTCCGGCGACAACGCCGCCACCGTCGCCGCGGTCGCCCAGCGAGCAGGCGTGCCCGGCGCAGAGGCGTACGTGGACGCCCGCGAGCTGCCGACCGAAGCGGCCGAGCTCGGCGCCGCCATGGAGCGCCACGCCATCTTCGGCCGGGTCACACCCCACCAGAAGCGCGCCATGGTGGGAGCGCTGCAGGCCGGCGGGCGGACCGTGGCGATGACCGGCGACGGCGTCAACGACGTGCTGGCGCTGAAAGACGCCGACATGGGCATCGCCATGGGCTCGGGCAGCGCCGCCAGCCGCTCGGTCGCCGAGCTGGTGGTGCTCGACGACTCCTTCGCCACGCTGCCCCGAGTGGTGGACGAGGGCCGCAAGGTCATCAACAACGTGGAGCGGGTCTCCAACCTGTTTATCGCCAAGGCCGCCTACGCCCTGTTGATCACCGCCGCTATCGGGATCATGGGGGTGTCGTTCCCGTTCCTGCCCCGCCATCTCACTCTGATCGGCACGTTCAGCATCGGCGTGCCCGGCATCTTCCTGGCGCTGGCGCCGAGCACCGAGCTGGTGCGGCCCGGTTTCTTGCGGCGGGTGCTGCGCTTCTCAATACCGGCCGGCGCGGTGGCGGCGGCCTGCACCATGGTGGTCTACGAGGTCGCCCGGCGCTCCTCGGAGGTGGCGTTGGTCGAGGCGCGCACCGTGGCCACGATCACGCTCTTGGGCCTCGGCCTCGTCATCCTCGTCGTCACGAGCCGCCCACTGCGGCCCTGGAAGATCGCCCTGGCCGGGGTGATGGGCCTGCTCTACGTGGTGGTGATGCTCGCCGGCGGGCTGCGTGACTACTTCGAGCTGGATCCGCCACCGGCGTGGCTGTGGGGCCCGGTGTGGGCGGCGATCGCCGCGGGCGGCGCGGTCATCGTCGCCCTTCCCCGGCTCGTGCTGGGCCGTCCGATCCGCCGCTCCGACGGGGACCGGGCCGGCGCCGCCCCAGCGGCCACCGCCGGCGGCACCTGAGCACCGGCGGGCCGCCGTGCAGCAACCGGTGCCCGCGGCGGTCGGCGCCGCCGGCATGGTCTGCTCCATCGACCATCGCGCCTCACAGGCCGGTATCGGAGCGCTCGCCGGCGGCGGCAACGCCGTGGACGCGGCCGTAGCCGCCGCGGCCGTCCTCGCCGTCGTGGCGCCCAACACCTGCGGCATGGGCGGCGACATGTTCGCCTTGGTCGGAACCGGCGACGGTCCCCCGCTTTGCTTGAACGGCTCGGGGCGGGCGCCGTCGGGAGCCTCCGCCGAGCGGCTCCGGTCCGAAGGCCATCGAGCAATGCCCCGGCTGGGTCATCCCGCCGCCGTCACCGTTCCGGGCTGCGTGGACGGCTGGCTGACCCTGCACGCCCGGCTGGGAGCCATGCCGCTAGAGGACGTGCTCGGCCCGGCGCACGCTCTCGCCGCTGACGGGTTCGTCGCCTCCGCCGAGTTGGCCGCCGCGGCCGGCGACGTGGGGGCCGCACCAGCCAACAGCGACATCCCCGGTGACCTGCGGGCCGGCGACACCGTGCGGCGGCCTGGCTCGGCGCGGGCGCTGTCGGCCATCGCCGACGGCGGGCGGGACGCCTTCTATTGCGGCGAGTTCGGCGAGGGGCTCCTAGGGCTCGCCGACGGGCTCTTCAGCCCCGACGACTTAGCAGCGCCGACGGCCGACTGGGTAGAGCCCGCCACCGTCGAGGCCTGGGGCCACCGGCTCTGGACCGTGCCCCCGAACTCGCAGGGATACTTGATCTTGGCCGCGGCGGCCGTGGCTCAGGGGCTCCACCTGCCCACCGACGCCGACGAGGCGGACTGGGCGCACTGGCTGATCGAGGCGGCCCGAGCGACCGGGTCGTTCCGGCCTGGTGAGCTGTCGGACTCCGCGGACGTGGGCACCTTGCTGGATCCGGCACGCCTCAACGGTCTGCGTCGGCTCGTGCTGGCAGGCGAGACACCGGTCACCCCGCCGGGAAGCGGCGGCGACACCACCTACCTGTGCGCCGCCGACGGCCGGCTCACCGTCTCGCTCATCCAGTCCAACGCCATGGGATTCGGCTCGCTGCTCGTCGCCGGCAGCACCGGCATCTTCCTGCACAACCGGGGGCTGGGCTTCAGCCTCGACCCGGCGCACCCGGCGTGCTACGCGCCGGGTCGGCGCCCGCCCCACACGCTCAGCCCGGCGCTGGTGACCACGCTGGACGGCCGCAACCGGGCCGCGCTGGGAACGATGGGCGGTGACGCCCAGCCGCAGCTGGTGCTGCAGATGCTGGCCCGGCTGCTGCATTGCGGCCAGCGCCCCGCCGAGATCCTCCGCGCCGGTCGCTGGGTGCTGCTCGGCCCCGACGCCTTCGCCACCTGGACGCCGGGATGGCTGCCGCCGGTGGCGTTGGAACCCCACGTGCCGACCGCCTGGGCCGACGGCCTGGCCGCTCGGGGCCACAACGTCACGGGCCTCGGCCACAACCCGAAGCTCACCGGCCACGCCCACCTCATCGACGTGAGCCCCGACGGCTCGCTGTCGGGCGCCGCCGAGCCCCGCACAGCGCTAGCCGCGGCGGTGGCGATCTGAGCACCCGAGCCCCGGCGGGCTTCCCGTAGCATCTGCCGATGCGGCGGTTCGACCACTCGCGGATCCCGTCCGAGCCGCTATTCGTCCTCGGCGCCACCTCGCAGTTCGTGGGCCAAGCGCTGGCGGTGACCCTGTTCGACGAGTTGCGCCCCGGCGGCACAGCGCTGCTGCGGGTGCTGGGGGCGGCGCTCATGATCGTGGCGCTGCGGCGCTCCTGGCGTCGGCGCTGGACGGCCGCGGAGCTGCGCTGGGCGTCGGTGTTCGGCGTCGTGCTGGCCGCCATGAACCTGGCGATCTACTACTCGGTGGAGCTGGTGCCCCTCGGCAACGCCGTGGCCATCGAGTTCATGGGGCCGGTGGCTGTGGCCGCTCTCGGCACCCGCACGGTGCGCTCGGGGGCGGCGCTGGCGCTGGCCGCCGCCGGGGTGGCGGTGCTGGCGGGTGTCGAGACCGACGGCACGCTGCGGGGCGTCGGGTTCGCGCTCGTAGCCGGCGCCTTCTGGGCTGGCTACATCGTGCTGGGCCACCGGGTGGCGCGCGGCGCTGCCTGGGTGGACGGCCTAGGGGTGGGCATGCTGGTCGGGGCGCTGGCCATCAGCCCGTTCGGGATCCCGCACATCCCCACGGCGATCAGGGCACCGTCGCTTCTGGGCCTCGCCCTGCTCGTCGGGCTGGCATCGAACGTGATCCCCTACGGACTAGACCAATGGGTAATGCGGCGCATCGACCAGCGACGCTTCGCCCTGCTGCAAGCGCTGGCCCCGGTCACCGCAGCGATCGTCGGGTTCGTGGGCCTCTCGCAGGTGCCGACCGGCCGCGAGTACGTCGGCATCGGCCTCGTCGTCGTCGCCATCGTCCTCAGCCGCGCCGCCAGCGGACCGACTCAACAGCCAGCGAACCCAAAGGGACCGCCATGACCAGGCACCGACACCGATTCACCTCGCGCAAGGATTGCACTGTCGTGATGGAGTTGGCCGAGTATCCTGAGCGCGGCACTGCCCGACTATCACCACGGGAGAAATCGGCGACGTGTTCACCTCCATGAGGACGTTGAACTTCAAGGGTTGGCAAGACACCGGTCATATTGATCTGCGCCCGATCACCGGATTCTTCGGCGCCAACAGTTCCGGAAAGACCAGCCTCCTGCAGCTTCTCCTGCTGCTCAAGCAAACAGTGGCTTCGGCCGACCGTCGACAAGTCCTTGATCTCGGTGGCGATCGGAACGCCTTGATCGCCCTCGGTCTGATCAAGGATATCTTCTTCAACCAAGCGTCGGATCGAACCATGTCCCTCCGGTTCGAGTGGCATCTGAACGGACGCAAGCTCAGTCCCGCCGACCCCACCCGCCCAAATCAAGACTTATTCTCGTCCGATTGGATCTCGTTCCAGTCCGACATTGCCCTGAGAGGTGAACATCCCTACGTCAAGAGGCTCGAATACGCCGCCGACAACGCACACGTTGAGATGACATCCAGCACGACGCGCGGCAGCCGTGTCGATCCCGAGTACAAGCTCGAGGCCAGAATCAATGGGGACAGCGAGTTCCTGGCTCGGCGAGGTCGGGGACGAGCCTGGCACTTGCCCCCGCCAGCCAAATGCTACGGATTCCCCGACGAAGTGTCCGCGTACTTCCGTAACGCCGATTTCGTCAGCGAACTGGAACTCGAACTGGAGAGGCAGTTCGGCAATCGACTCTTCTATCTCGGACCGCTCCGCAACTATCCCGAGCGTCAGTACACCTGGCAGGGCTCTCGCCCCAGCGACGTCGGTCGATCCGGCGAGCGGGCCGTCGATGCGTTGCTCGCGTCACGACTGAGGGGAAGGACCAATACCCGGAAGCTGGATAAGCGAGGACGGGCCATCCGGCGGATCACACTGGAGGAACACGTCGCGGGGTGGTTGCAGGACTTGGAGTTGATCTCAACCTTGAAGATCGAGCGCATCTCCCAGGACGCCGACATCTACCGCGTCAGAGTGACGCGCGCTCAGGACTTGACGCCCGTGCTCCTCACTGATGTGGGCTTCGGAGTCTCGCAGATACTTCCAGTCCTCGTCCTGCTGGCCTACGTCGACGAGGGTTCGACGGTTCTGCTGGAACAACCCGAGATACACCTCCACCCTGCTGTCCAAGCAAGCTTGGCGGACGTCATCGTCGAAGTCGCTACGGTTCGCAAAGTGCAGGTGATCATTGAGAGCCACAGTGAGCATCTTCTTAGACGCCTGCAGCGACGAGTATCCGAGCAAGACTTGAACCCTGATGATGTTGCGCTCTACTTCTGCGAGAACACGGGCGAAGGCTCCGAGATCAAGTCGCTGGAACTAGATCAGTTTGGCGAGATCGCCAATTGGCCGCCTGGGTTCTTCGGAGATCCTTTCGGTGAGACGGCTGCGATCGTCGAGGCAGGGCTTCTACAAAGGACCCACTCTCCCGCGTGATCGCCAAGGTTGTCGACACGAACGTGCTCGTCGTCGCGAACGGTAGGGACACACACGCGAGCGACGAATGCAAACGTGCCGCGGTGAGTGCCCTGATCGGGGTCAAGGATTCCAGCTCGCTCATTGTCGACGCCGGCCGCAGAATTCTCGGCGAGTACCGGAAGCACTGCGATCAATCCGGCCAGCCGGGCCTCGGCGACGAGTTCTTCCGCTGGGCATTCGACCATGCGGCCTTCCTGCATGCTGTCAAGCTGACGGAGGATGAGGATCGTGGCTTCGAGGAGTTTCCCGACGACCCTGCACTTGCCGGATTCGATCCCGATGACCGAGTCTTCGTGGCGGTGTCCGCCGCAGCAAGGATCGACAACGTCATCCTCAACGCCGTCGATTCTGACTACAAACTCCACTGCGGCGGCCTCGCAGCAGTCGGAGTCGTCGTTGAGGAACTCTGTCCGAACGAACTGAAAGCAGCCACAGAGGCATGACCACAATCACCGGTGCCACGGTCATCGACCTGCGCTTCCCCACGAGTCGAGACCTCGACGGGTCCGACGCCATGAACCCCGACCCGGATTACTCGGCGGCCTACCTGCGCCTTGCGACCTCCGAGGCCGATCTGGCGGGCCACGGCTTCGTGTTCACCATCGGACGGGGCAACGACGTCCAAGCCGTCGCCGTCGAGGCGGTGGCTCAGCGCCTTGTGGGGCGCGCCGTTGACTCGCTCGCAGAGGATCCGCGCGCCGTCAACCGGGAACTCGCCTGGGACAGTCAGCTGCGCTGGCTCGGGCCTGAGGCGGGCTTGATGCACATGGCCATCGGGGCGACCATGAGCGCGGTCTGGGACCTGCGGGCGCGCCGGGAAGGCTGGCCGCTGTGGGCGACGCTTGCCGCGCACGAGCCGGCGGAGCTTGTCTCTCTCGTGGACTGGACCTACATCGCTGATTTCCTGGACCCCGGGCGGGCGCGGGAGATCCTGGAGGAGCGGAAGCCCGAGCGGCAGGCTCGGATCGACGAGTTGCGCCGGGACGGCCTGGCCGCGTACGCCACCACTCCGGGCTGGCTGGGCTACAGCGACGAGAAGCTGGTTCGGCTGTGCCGCGAGGCTGTCGCCGACGGGTTCACGACCATCAAGCTGAAGGTCGGCGCTGACACTGGCGACGACCGGCGGCGCTTGGGGTTGGCCCGCGCGGCGGTGGGGCCCGACGTGGCGCTGGCCGTGGACGCCAACCAGCGCTGGAGCGTGCCGGAGGCCATCGCCGCCATCAGCGAGCTGGCGGAGTTCGACTTGCTCTGGGTGGAGGAGCCCACCCATCCCGCCGACGTGGTGGGCCACGCCACCATTGCTGAGGCCGTCCGTCCGGTGCCCATCGCCACCGGCGAGATGCTGGCCGGCCCCACCCTCGCCAAACAGTTGCTGCATCTCGGCGGCGTGCAAGTCCTGCAGATCGACGCCACTCGCATGGGCGGGCCGCACGACCTGCTGGCCACGCTGCTCATGGCGGCTGCCGCGGGGGTTGACGTGATTCCCCACGCGGGCGGGGTGGGCCTGTGCGAGGCGGTGCAGCACTACGCATTCTTCAACGCGATCTGCGTGGCTGCCGACCCGCGCAGGCTGGCGCTGGAACACGTCGACCACCTACACGAGCACATGGCCGACCCCGTGCAGGTCAGCAACGGCCGCTACCGCCTGCCCACCCGACCCGGCGCCAGCACAGCGTTCCAACCCGGCACCGAACTGGTCTTCGGGTATCCGACAGGTACCGAATGGCGGGACTGAGCCTCCGTTTCTCAACCCGGCCTGATTGGCCGAGCCCTGTCACACCCCCCACCTAGGCTCCCCGACGGGAGGTACCCATGGAAATCGCACTCATCGTCGTCACACTCGTGGCGCTGCTCGCCGTCGGTGCGCTTGTCCGCGCTGCCCGCCAGCGCGATGAAGCTGCCCGTTCGCGGGACGAAGCCAGCCAGGAACTCAGCGCCGTGAAGGCGGCCAACGAAGCCAGGATGGAACAGATCGAAAGAGCGCGCCAGGATCTCGACACGCACTTCAAGGGCATGGCTGCCGAGGTGCTCAGCGCCAACAGCGAGACATTCCTGAAGCAGGCCAAGCAGCAACTCGCCAGCCACTCGCAGCTGAGTGAAGCCGACCTCGAGAAGCGCCAGCAAGCCATCGGCGAGTTGATCAAGCCGGTTCGTGAGAATCTGGAGAAGTTCGAGAAGCGAGTCAATGAGATGGAGGACAAGCGGACGGGCGCCTACGAGGGTCTGAAGACCGAAGTCGGCCTGCTCCGGGACGTCACCGGGAATCTCGGTGAGGCGCTCCGTTCCTCACAGATGCGCGGTCACTGGGGGGAACAGCAACTGCGCAATGTTCTGGAGTTGTCCGGCATGAGCGAGCGCATCGATTTCTTCGAGCAACTCACTGTCGGCAGCGGCGACAGCACGGGTCGACCCGATGCGGTCGTCCGCGTCCCCGGCGGGGCTCAGGTCGTCATCGACGCCAAGACCCCTCTGGACTCGTATCTGGAAGCCCACAACACCAGCGACGATCAGCGGCGACAGCAGGAACTGCTGCAGTCACATGCCGGCTCGCTCATGGGCCATGCCCGGACGCTGGGCGGCCGGAACTACGACGCCGCGGTCGCCGGCTCCCCGGACTTCGTGGTCATGTTCGTACCCGCGGATCCCATTCTCGACTCGGCGCTGGACGTCCAGCCCACCCTCTGGCAGGACGCGTGGGAGAAGCACCAGGTGCTCATCGCCACCCCCGGCCTGCTGCTGGCGTTCCTGAAGACGGTGGCCCTAGCTTGGAAGGAGCAGTCCCTGCAGGAGAACGCCAGGCAGATCGCCGACGCGAGCAAGGAGCTCTACGACCGCCTGCGCATCTACTTCGACCATGTCGCCAAGATGGGCCGCGGCTTGGAGCAGGCTGTGAACTCCTACAACGCCGGCATCGGCTCACTCGACAGCCGCGTCCTGCCTCAGGCGCGTCGCCTGGAGGAACTGGATACGGCAACGACCAAGAAGATCGATGCGCCGCTTCCCGTCGATCGCGTCGTCCGCCTACTGTCAGTGCCCGAATACACCGCGGCGTCGGAAGTCCCATCGGGTTCCAAGGAAGGCTGAACACGCCGCGACCCGCAGAGGTCTCGCGACTGCGATCTGTAACTTGCTTGGCGTTGCTGCTCTCGGGCATGTTGGCCGACCAGATGATGCTTGCAACGAATCCGTACGGCTCGTCGGTCTTATCCCAAGCCGTCTTATCCCAAGCCTCTTGGAAGAACTGGCACACAACCTGATTCGTGGTGCAGCAGACGTTCGTCGTGCCCAGTGACAGCGGTGCCGGGCGCGGCGGCGCAGACCTCGTGCAGCATTGACCCTCGGCTCAGAATCCGTAGTCGGTGACAGCGGTGATCTCGCAGTCAAGCCCCATACTGGCCCAAGCGTTGGTGCGAACCATTCCTCCGAACGCGTTGGCGGCGCTGTAGTCGACTCGAATGGCGATCTCCCCGTCAGAAATGCTGTCGTCGGGGTTGTAGTAGGTGGCATGCGTCTCCATGCTGCCGGGGTCGTTCAGTCTGGCCCTTATACGCGCCTCCAGACCATCGTGATTGCCATCCCAGGCGCTGACGCACCCCTCGAACAGTTCTCTGGCGTTCGTCGGCGCTGCCTCTGGCTCGCTCTCGGAGACACAACCCGCGATAATCACGACAACAATCGTCAGCGTGGCGGCGAGACGCTTCATTCTCCCCAGCCCTCAAGGTCGTGGCATCCCTCAGATGAGGTACCAAAGTCCAGCCCGAATCCAGGCTGGTAGTACGCGACGATCTCCTGAGCGATGGTGCTGGCGGTGTCGGCGCCTGCATAGGTGCCTGCTGCGACGGTCTTCTCGATGCCCCCGCTGAACGCTACGACGTGGATCTCGTAGCCACCGGTCTCGCTCGGGAAGCAGTAGCCGTAGAGAGACGAGTCACGCGGCGACGCGGTCTCGACGATATTGGTGACCTTCACTTCATCGACCGGGTTCGCGATCGTGACCGTGTCCACAGGGTTCGCGACTGTCACCGTTTCGACTGGGTTGGCAATCGTGACCGTCTCGACGGGGTTGGCCACGGTGACGGTCTCTATCGGGTTCACAACAGTGACCGCCTCGACGGGGTTGGCCACGGTTACGGGCTGGCTGATGGCGGTCTCGATATCGCGGACCGCCAGGTAAAGCAGCACGAAGGCGACGATTGCCGCGGCGAGAGTCACGGTGGTGGCGGCGATGAGCGGTTTGCTCATTGGTGGTCCTCCTCGGTGGTCGGGCATCTTGTCGTCGAATGCCAACTGAGCCCGAGGAGGACCGTGAAGGCCCGACCTTGTGGCTCAATTCTGCGAGGACCAGTGGCCCCGGCATTCGACGACAGCCCGCACCGTAGCCGCTGCGGACGCGGAAAGCTCAACCCAGACAGAGATTCATCTCCAGAGGAGAGCCTAACAACAAGCCACAATATAGAATAACACTGATTGTATATGTTTATGGATGCCACTTACTATTGCATTATTTTGCTTTAGTATGGCGCTCGCTGGCCGAAGGCCGCCTCGACGGTCACATCTCGGCGCACGCGACCGCCCGGTCAGGCGGGCGGGCCGAACTCCTCGTCGAGGATCTCGCGTAGCCGGCGCTCGCCCTCGCCCTTTACGAACCACCACCTACCGACCGCGAGGCTGGCGAGGGTGAGAATCCCGAGGGCACCGAGGTAGAGCCCGCCGAGGACGGCCGACAGCGTGCCGTGTTGCGCGTCGAAGACCGTCGTGGCGACGAGAATCACGCCGCCGGCGTAGGCCGCGGCGCCCACAATCGTGTAGAAGCCGGTCATGAACCCGAACCAGGTGAACCCCGGTCCGGGCGCCAGCGTCACGATCTTGCGCCGGTCCAGGGGGAAGAGATAGGACTCCTCGAGCCGGTGAGCCACCAGCGGGCTGCCGGTGCGGTGGCGCAGCCACACTTCGAGGCGGGCGGCGTACTGGCGGGAGAAGATCAGGTAGTAGGCGTGGAACGCGGTGGTACAGGCGCCGATCAGGGCGACCACCGGGGCGGCGGCGAACAGCCAGGGGTGCGTCGCCGCCCCGAGCACGAACGCCGCGCCGCCAGCGAGGATCGAGTAGCGGATGTCCGCGAAGAACCGGTGGTGGTAGCGGGAGTTCATGGCTCGAAGACGGGCGAGCTGCTTCGCCGCCAAGGCAATGTCGGTGTCCATCAGTCCTGTGATTCGGTTCGGCGCCGTGGCGGCGGGAGGATCGCCGTTGCCCGTCGGCTCAGTCGCCTGCGGCGGGGCTCAGCAGGCGGTAGCCCTCGTGCGCGTCGAGGCCGCCGAAGGGCAGAACGTGCAGCGCCGGGGTGGTCACGCCGTTGGCCACATAGGCAGCGATGCGGTCGCGGCAGGCAGCGGGCGTCCCGTTGATCACGATCTCATCTGTGAGCTCGTCGGGAAGCTGCACCAGCGCCCCCGCCCGGTCGCCGCTGTCCCAGCGCTCCCAGAAGGAGCTCAGCATCGCCTCCCGGCCGAGCCACACGTGGAACGCCCGGTAGACGGCCACCGACAGGTAGGCGGCCAGCATCCGCTTGGCGGCGGGCAGCACGGCGGCGCGGTCGGGGTTCGGGCAGACGAACAGGCGGGCCACGATCTCCGCCTGCGGCGCGATCTCACCCACAATGGCGGTCACCCGCGCCGCGTCGGCGGCCGAGAGCCAGTTGATGACAGCGCCGTCGGCCTCTCGAGCCGCCAGGCGCAGCATCTGGGGACGCAGGGCGGCCAGCAGCAGCGGGACCGGCGGGTCGGGCGGGGCGCTCACCGTGAGACGGAAGCCCTTCACCTCGAAGGTGTCGTAGGCGGCGGTGACCTTCTCGCCCGCCAGCGCGGCCCGCAGGAATCGCAGCGTGTCCCGCGCCCGGCGGTACGGCTCGTCGAACGAGACGCCGTTCCAGCGCTCGACGATGACGTCGGAGGAGGTCCCGATGCCGAGCGCGAAGCGGCCGGGCGCGGCCTCTGCCAGCGCCGCGGCGGACTGCGCCAGCGTCGCCGGCCCGCGCGTGTACACCGGGATGATCGCGCTGCCGAGTCGTGCCTCCGGCGCCCAGACCGCCCCCAGCGCTAGGGGTGTGAAACCGTCGACGCCGGACGCCTCCGACGACCACAGGTCGGTGTAGCCCCACGACATCAACTCGGCGATGCGCTCCCGCTGAGAGCCCAGCGGACCGCTCAGCGGGACCGAGACCCCTAGGGGCGTGCGAGGTGCGGGCTGCGCGCTCACCGAACGCTCACAGCCACCGGAAGACCAGGCCGTCGCGGCGCTGGGCCCACTCCTCGGCGGTCATGGCGAACCGTTCGTGATCCTCCCAGCAGCCGTTGATCTCCAAGAATCGCAGCGCCACCCCCTCCGAGCGCAGCGCCAACTTCTCCACCACCCGTCGGCTTCGCTGGTTGCGCGGCACGATGGCGATCTCGACGCGGTGCATCTCGAGCTCCTCGAAGGTGAACCGCAGCCCGGCCACGACCGCCTCGGGGATGTAGCCGTTGCCGGCCTGACGCTGATCGATCCAGTAGCCGATGTTGCAGGACTGGAACGGCCCGCGGGTCACACCGGTCACGTTCATCTCCCCCACCAGCGTCGCCTCCACGAAGACGCCGAACCCGTAGCCGGTGCCGAGGTGGCGTTCCCGGTCGCGGGCGCCGCAGCGAGCCGCGAAAGCGGAGCGGCTCACGTCGGGGTCCGGCGCGCCGTGCTGCTTCGCCGGCTCCCACTGGGTCAGCCAGGCGCCGTTGCGGCCCCGCACGTCGCGCCATTGCGTGAAATCGCCCGGCGCCAAGGGGCGGAGACAGACTCGACGTCCGCTCAACAACGGCGGCGAGTCGATCGAGGCGAGAGCCCGGCGCATCCTTTGCGGGACCCTAGCCAGCATCATCGGGCCCCTGCCGCAGACGGCGCCACCGACGGTTGCTCGCCGTCGCCAGCAAGGAGGGCGCGGACCAGCCCGTCCAGCAGGTCGGTCTCGGAGACGAGGCAGCTGTCGAAGCCGAAGTAGCGCATCGTCTTCACGAGCACACAGATGCCGGCGACGATGACGTCGGCCCGGTCGGCGTGCAGGCCCGGGTTGGCGACGCGCTGGGCGCGATCCTCCGTCGCCAGGGTCCGGAACACGTCCTCGGTAGCCGCGCGGCTCAACGCGAAGTGGTGGATCCTGTCGGGGTCGTAGGGCTCGAGGCCCAGCTCCACCGCCGCCACGCTGGTCACCGTGCCGGCTGTGCCGATGAAGCAGGCCGTGCTGGGCAGGTCGCGGACGGCGATCAGCGCGTCCTCCAAGTGCGACTCGACCACCGACAGACAGGCGTGCAGCTCCTCGGGGCGAGGCGGGTCGTGGTGAATGAACTGCTCGGTGAGCCGCACACAGCCCACATCCGCCGAGTACACCCCCTCGCAGGTATCGGCACCGAAGGCGAACTCCGTGGACCCGCCGCCGATGTCGACCACGAGGAACGGGCCGCGCCCGCGATCCAGCCCGGCGGTCGCCCCGTCGAAACACAGGCGCCCCTCGGTCTCGCCGTCCAGCATTTCGGGCCGGACCCCCAGGACCTCCTCAGCACCGTCGAAGAACTCGTCGGCGTTGGCGGCGTCGCGGGCCGCAGAGGTGGCCGTGGCTCGCACCGCCTCGACGCCCAGGTCGTCCATGCTCTGGCGGTACTCCCCCAGCACAGCGACGGTTCGTCCGATGGCCTCGCCGTCGAGGCGTCCGGCTGCGTCGACACCTTGGCCGAGACAGGTGACGACGGAGTGCCGCTGGAGGGTCTCGGCGCCGCCGCGGCTCACGAGCAGCCGGGTGGAGTTCGTCCCGCAGTCGACCGCCGCCACCACACGGTCGCCGGGTCCGTTCACGGCGCCGGCGGGGCGGAGGCCGCGGACGGCGCGGCGAGTTGGGCAGCCACCCAGGCACCCACGGGATCGTCGCCGCCGGCCAGATGCCAGGCGTAGTGGGCGTGCAGGCATTTGACACCCTGGCGGGTGCCGCCGACCCCGCCTGTCGGGCGCGGCCCGCCGTGGTTGGCCGGCAACGCTGCGTCCCGCTCGCCGGCGTAGCGGGCGTGTGCGTCGGCCAGCGCCTTGCCGTCGACGGCGGCTTCGGCCATGCGGACGCCGCCGCGGGACTCCAGGCGGCTGACCGCCAGGCAGTCCGCGGTGGCTACCAGCCAGAAGCGCGTCGGCATCGGCGTGCCGTCGGCCAGCAGCGGGTCGTTGCGGATCACCCGCGGGCTGCCGTCGGGGTTGCGGACCCACACCCGGAATCGCCCCTGCGGCGGGCGTCCGAGCAACTCGGCCACCTCCGCCCAGTCGCGCAGCGAGACGCCGTCGCCGCCGGCGGCCCACGGCTCGGCGCCCAGTTCGGGGCGACCGGGACTGCCGAGGGGGTCGGCGCCGGGCAAGGCCGGCGGGGGGTCGGTCAGGACGGCCTCGTCCGCCCAGGCTCGCACCGACGTGCCTCGGACGCCACCGGGCGCCGTCACGCTGCCCCTGAATCCCGCTGACGCCGAGCCGGCAGGCGGCGCTCTGGCGGACTTAGCCGGAGCAACGGCCTCACGCGGCGCTGCGCCGACCGGAGAGCGGCTTCAGAACGAAGTCCACGAGCCGCTTGAGGAGCAGCCCGAGAGCCAGCACCGGGGCGATGACCGGCGAGAGGACGCGGAGCCGCGTCGGCACGGCCGCCAGCAGGTCCACAGCCTCGGGCTCCTGCGCCACCGACGATGCCTCAGCCGCGCTCGCGGACACCTCGTCGCCCCCATCGCTGGCCCCGTCATCGCCCGGCTCTTCGCCCGCGTCGTCGGCGCCGGAGTCCTCGGCCGCGTCCTCGTCCACTGCCTCGGCCGACTCGCGCAGCATCGCCTCGAGGTTCTCCACGAACCGCCCCATCAGCTTGGCGCTCACGTCGCCGAGCACGCCGCGCCCGAACTGCGCCACCTTGCCGCTGATCTTGAGATCGGTGGTCACCTCGACCTTGGTGCTGGCGTCGGAGGAGGCTTCCATCAGCGCGGTGATGTCAGCGGCGGCGTTGCCCGCCCCGCGGGAGTCGCGGCCCTCGGCGCGGATCACGATCCGCAGGTCGTCGCGGTTCGTCTCGACCATGGTGGCTTTGCCGCGGTACTCCGCTGAGATCGGTCCCACCTTGACCTTGACCGCGCCCCTGAACTCATCGCCTTCGACCTCGTCGAGACGGGCGCCGGGCAGGCACGGAGCGATCAGCTGGGGGTCGGTGAGGACCTCCCAGGCCCGGTCGACGCCGACACTCACCTCGAAGTCGCTCTTCAGTTCCATTCGCTCACACTCCTGGGGGTCGGCAGACGTGCCGGTTCGGCCGCCGGCGGTCATCAACGAACGGCGGGCGACCCGGTCGCTGCACCGCGACCCCAAGAGTAGTGCCATCGCGCATCGGCTGATCCCGGCCGGCACCGGCGCGGGCCTGCCGCTTGGCAGCGCTGACACAGGGTTCAAGTAGGGTTGCCAACAGGATCTCTTCGGGAGGAGGACGCCGTGGGGTTCAAGAATCCGTTCAGTGCCGAGAGGCGGTCGCAGCGGCGGGCGGCGAAGAGGCGGGCCGAGCTGCAGCAGCGTTACGACTTTCTGTCGGGCGAGCTGCACGCCATGGCGAACCACGAGGACATCGTGGATGAGATCGAGGCGCCGATCATCGCCAAGCGCGGCGAGGAGGTCCTCTTCGTGGTCGACGGCGTAAGCCTGCTCGAGTCCCGCGCCGGAGCGCGGTATCGGGGCAAGAGCATGGGCGCCTCGATTCGGGTGGCCAAGGGCGTTTACCTCCGACCGGGGGTACACGGCGGGCAGATCACCCAGGGCCCCGACGAGATCAAGAACCTCGACAGCGGGCAGTTCTGCGTCACCACCCGCCGCTGCGTCTTCTCCGGGACGCGCCAGACTCGCACCTGGGAGTACTCGAAGCTCGTGGCGGTCGACTACTCCACGTCGTTCGAGGGCCGCCCAGCCGTGATGATCCCCGTCGAGAACCGCCAGAAGACATCCGGCGTCCAGCTCGACCGAGGGCACGTGCCGTACGTGCAGTCCCGCCTCGGCTTCGCTATCGCCCTGTTCAACGAGCAGGACGAGCGCTACCTGCAAGCCTGGCGCGAGGACGTAGAGCAGGTCGAGGCCGAACTAGCCGAACTAGCCGAGGGCTGAACCGGCCGAACGATAGCTGCGACATTCGGCCGGCGGTCCCGCGCCGCCCGGTGAGACGCTCGGGCAGCAGGTTCGTGGACGTCGCCTCGCCGCGGCGAGGCAACTCGACGGAGCGCTCTCCTAAGGTGGCCGACGTGGAACGAGCACAAGCCCCAGCCGAGGCGACGCCCATCGATCTGTCAGGTGAGCACAGCTGGGTGCTGCACTCGGCGAGAAGCTCGTCGCAGCCTGGTGTGCAGCCAAGGGATTCGACGTCGTCAAGTCTCCCGACTCCGAAGCCGACAGAGTCTCAGCGATTGTGGTGGCGGAGGTCTTCGATTGTGTCGATGTCGGTGGGGTCGCCGGGACAGGGCGCCTGGCGGACTGTCTCGGGGTAGCGGCGCATGAGTTGGCGGGCGCCCTCGTCGCCGTCTAGGGGCAGCAGCGGCCAGACCGAGGCGTCGAGCTTCACCGGCGGGCGGCGGCGGGCGCCGTAGACGGCGGTGACCACGGCGCCGGGCGTGCCCGCCACCCGCCGCCAAGCCTCGGCGCCGACGAGGGGCTGATCGGCCACGCCCACCACGACCGCTGCGTGTCCGTCCCGCTCGGCGGTGCGCACCCCGGCCTGCAGCGACCAAGCCTGGCCGCGCTCCCAGTCGTGGTTACACACGACGGTCACCTCCGGTGGCAGGAGGTCGCTGAGATCCTCGGCGCCGAGAACCACGTAGACGGCGGCCAGCTGCGCCCCCAGGGCGGCATCGGCGGCCCAGCAAACCAGCGGCCGGCCACGGAACGGGGCGCGCAGCTTGTGGAGAGAGCCAGCGAAACGCGAGCCCTCCCCGGCCGCCAACAGCACCCCGGCAACCCCTCGGTGCCGCGCCTGCGCCGATTGTGGCTCGGACGCCGGTTCGGCCGCTCGCGAGAGATCAGAATAGTCAGCCAAAGCAGGGGGCTCCCGCCGGACGCTCAGCGATGGATCGGGCCCTCGCTGTCCCGCAGCGACGGCGCCGGGCGTCCGGCGCGCACCGCAATGATCTCCGCCACGACCGAGACCGCGGTCTCTTCGGGGGTCCGACCGCCGATGTCCAGGCCGATCGGGGCCATCAGCCTGCCCAGCCCCTCCTCGCCGACCCCGGCCTCTCGGAGGCGCTCGACTCGGCGGTCATGAGTGCGGCGGCTGCCCATCACACCGATGTAACCAACATCGGTCCGCAGAGCGCGCAACACCGCTGGCACGTCGAACTTGGTGTCGTGGGTGAGGATGCAGACGGCGTCGACGGGCCGCAGCTTGGCGCCGTAGGCGTCGAAGACGCTGTCGGGCCACTCCACCCTGAGCTCGTCGGCCATCGGGAAGCGCTTGGGCGTGGCGAAGACCTTGCGGGCGTCGCAAACCACCACCTTGTAGCCCAGCACCTTCGCCACCCGCGCCAAGGCGGCGGTGAAGTCCACGGCGCCGAAGATCAGCATCCGAGGTTGAGGGGCGAAGGACTCCACGAACAGGGTGAGGTCCTCCATGCGCTGCTCGCCGCCTGCGCCGTAGTGGCGGACGCAGGTCTGGCCCAACTCCAGCTCGCCGAGCACGTCGCGGGCCGCCACCTCGTCGAGCTCGGGGCTGCCGAGGGTCCCGAGCACCTCCCGGCCGGGCCGCACCAGCAGCCGGGCACCCTTGCCGACGCCGTCGATGACGGTGGCCAGCGCCACCGGCTCGTCGGCCCGCAGCGCCCCGGCCAGCGCCTCATACAGCGGCGCCGCGTCCGCACCCATCCCGGACCTACCAGTCCAACGGCTCGACGAAGAGGTGGATCGTGCCGCCGCAGGTGAGGCCCACGGCGAACGCCTCGTCGTCGCTGTAGCCGAAGCTCACCATCCGCCGGTCGCCGGACTCGAGTACCTCCAGCGCCTCGGCCACCACCGCCCCCTCCACGCAGCCGCCCGACACCGAGCCCGACACCTCACCGCGCTCGTTCACCGCCATGGCGGCGCCGGGATCGCGCGGGCCCGACCCGTCGAGGTCGGTGACGCGGGCCACCGCCACTCGCAGCCCGTCCCCGCGCCAGCGGTCGATGTCGTCCAGCAACTCCTGCATCGGAACCTCCTCGGCTCACCGAAGCGTAGGCCGCGACCGCCGCCCCGGGGCCGATCAGGCGGCGACCCTGTCGGCCAGGTCTTCCAGCGAGGCCAGCGAGTGACCCTCCACGAACTCGTCCACGAACGGCAAGGCGGCGGCCATGCCCTGGGCGAGGGGGGCGTAGCCGGGCGTGGACTTGAGCGGGTTGACCCAGACGATCCGATGAGCCACCCGGCCGAGGCGAGCCATGCTCTCGACCATGACCGCCGGCTCGCCTCGATCCCAGCCGTCGGAGAGGATCACGACCACGGCGCCCCGCGCCATGCCCGGAACCCCCCACAGGTCGCAGAACACGCCGATCGACTCGCCCAAGCGGGTGCCGCCGGACCAGTCCTCGACCACACCGGCGGCGCGGTCGAAGGCCGCGTCGGGGTCGCGGGTGGAGAGCTCGCGGGTGAGCCGTGTCAGGCGGGTGCCCAGCGCGAACGCCTCCACCCGCCGGCGGGCCACCACCGCGGCGTGTACGAACCGCAGCAGCGCCCGGGCGTAGGACTCCATCGATCCGCTCACGTCGAGCAGTAGCACCACGCGGCGGGGCCGCTCGCCGGGTCGGCGGAAGGAGCGGGCAATGGGCTCGCCGCCGGCCTGCAGCGCCCGCCGCACCGTGCGGCGCAGGTCAGGGCGTCCCCGCGGCACTGCCACGGGCTGCAGCCGCCGGGAGCGGCGCATGGCGGCGCTGAGGCGCAGCCGGCTCATGAGTTGCGCCAGTTCGGCCAATTCCTCGGCGGTGCAGTCGGCGAAGTCCTTGTCCCGCAGCAGCTCGTAGGGGCTGTAGCGCACCGCGATGGTCTCGGCGTCGTCCTCGCTGTCGCCGTCGGCGCCGTCCCCCTCGAGGTCGTCGAAGGCGAGCGTGACCTCGGCGGCGGGTGGCTGGGGCAGGAGACGCCTCGGATCGATTCCCTCCCAGAAGCTTGCGAAGGTCACGTCGTAGACGTCGAAGTCCTCGGGTCGGTGCACCAGCGTGGCGCGACCGCACCAGTAGACCTTGGCGCGGGTGTCCACCCCGACTGCGCCCAGCGCCGCCAGGAAGGCGATCATCGAGCCGACGGGCACCTCAAGCCCCTCGGCCCGAAGCGCCGCCCCGAAGCGGGCCGCGAGGGCGCAGATATTCTCCGGCCGGGCCGCCGCAACGGGCGGCACGTCGTGTACGGCCTCGGTGTCACCGGCGGCGGCGGGTGGGGAGGCCACCGGGTCCAGCTAACGGCTCGTGGCCTCGGCGATGATCCTGTCGAGGCCGAATTCCCGCACCCGCCCCTGGTCCTCGCGGTACTTGAGCACGGCCCCCAGGGTCACCTCGGCGCTGGGCGGATCCAAGCCTTCGACGCCGAGGCGCACCAGCGCCGTGGACCAGTCGATACTCTCGGCCACGCCGGGAGGCTTGTACAGACCGATCTCGCGGAACCTGGCGACCGCCGCGGCGACTTGGCGCGCCAGCGCGGGCGCCACACCGTCGGTGCGCAGCGAGATGATGGCCACCTCGCGCTCAAAGTCGGGGTGCTCCACCCAGTGGTAGAGGCAGCGCCGCTTCAGGGCGTCGTGTACGTCGCGGGTGCGGTTCGAGGTGACCACCACTACCGGCGGTTCGGCGGCGACGAACGTCCCCAACTCGGGCACCGTGATCGACCAGTCCGACAGCAACTCCAGCAGGAACGCCTCGAATTCGTCGTCGGCCCGGTCCACCTCGTCGATCAGCAGGACCGGCGGGGCGGCGTCGTCGTGGGAGATGGCCTCCAGCAGCGGCCGCTTCACGAGGAAGCGCTCCGAATACAGCGAGCCCTCCAGCGCGGCGGCGTCGGCACCGGAGGCGGCGCCGACAGCCTCAGCGGTGCGGAGGTGCAGCAGTTGCCGCGAGTAGTCCCACTCGTAGACGGCCTGAGACACGTCGATGCCCTCGTAGCACTGCAAGCGGATCAGGCGGCTGCCGAGCCAAGCCGCCAGCGTCTTGGCCACCTCGGTCTTGCCGACGCCCGCCTCGCCCTCCAGCAGCAGCGGACGCCGCAGCGCCAGCGCCAGATAGACCGCGGTGGCGAGCCCCTCCGAAGGCAGATAGTCGTTGGCGCCGAGGCCGTCGGCGACCTCGGTCACCGACCCGGGGGCGTCTCCCACGGGTCGCTACAACCCGGCGGCTTCGAGTGCCCGTCGCGTCAGGACCCGGGCGAGATGCTGGCGGTACTCGACGCTGGCGTTGAGGTCCTCGCTGGGCTCGCAGCCCTCCGCGGCGACCTCGGCCGCCTCGGCGGCGGAAGCGCCGGACGCCACGGCGCTCTCCACAGCGGCGGCCCGCACCGGCGTGGAATGCATGTTCACCAGCCCCACGCCGACGTCGCCGCCGGCGCGCCTGACCGCGGAGACCCCCACGATCGCCCAGTCCTGCGCCCGACGGTTGAACTTCTCGAAACCCCAGGTGGCCCCGTCGGCGGCGGGGATGCGCACCTCGGTCAGCATCTCGTCCTCCGCCAAGGCAGTCTCCAGGAAGCCGCAGAAGAAGTCGTCCACGGGGATCTGCCGTGTGCCGCCCGGTCCGATGGCCACCAGGGTGGCGCCGAGCGCCAGGAGCGCGGAAGGGATGTCCGAGGCCGGGTCGCCGTGGGCGACGGCCCCGCCGAGGGTGCCGCGGTGGCGCACCTGGGGATCGCCGACGTGGGAGGTGACCTCGCCCAGCAGCCCCGCGCGGGCGGCCACGAGCTCGCTGGTCTCCACGGCGCGGTGGCGGGTCAGCGCGCCGATCGCCACATGGTCGCCGTCCTCACGGATGTAGGCCAGGTCAGCGAGGCGCCCGATGTCCACGAGGACCGCCGGGCGCGCCAAGCGGAACCGCATCAGCGGGATCAGCGAATGCCCCCCGGCCAGGAGCTTCGCCTCGTCGCCGTGGGCAGCGAGGGCGGCGACGGCCTCCTCGGCGGAGCCGGCCCGGACATAATCGAACGCTGCAGGAATCACTGCTCACCTCCGGCCGCACAGTGCAGCACCGCCTTGACGATGTTGTGGTAGCCGGTGCAGCGGCAGAGGTTCCCCTCCAAGCCCAGCCGCACCTCCCGGTCGGTGGGGTTCGGGTTCTCCTCCAAGAACGAGACCGCCGCCATCACCATCCCCGGCGTGCAGTAGCCGCATTGCAAGGCATGGCACTGCCGGAAGGACTCTTGCATGGGGTGCAGGGTGTCGCCGTCGGCCAGACCCTCGATGGTCAGGAGGTCCTCCCCGTCGGCCTGCACGGCGAACATGGTGCAGGACTTCACGGATTCGCCGTTGACGTGGATGGTGCAGGCGCCGCAGGACGAGGTGTCGCAGCCGATGTTCGTGCCCGTCAGCCCTACTGAGTCGCGGATGTAATGCACCAGGAGCGTTCGGGGTTCCACATCGTGGGTGTGGGCTCTCCCGTTGATCGTGACCGATATCTCCACCTGAGCCTCCTGTGGTCCTGACCGCGGCAGGACGCCTACTGCCGAAGCGGTGGCGCCATCCGCCGGGCGACCACAGTAGCGCAAGCTGCCGGCGGCTCCCATCGCGCGCCTCGTCGCCCGCGCCGCCGGGTCGATGCGGCTCAGCCCGAGCCCAAGACCTCCGCCGGCAGGTTGATGGCGTAGGCCTCCTCGCCCGGATAGACGAGCCCGAGGTCGCGCCGCGCGATGCGTTCGATCTCGGCGTCGGTCTGCAACCGTTCGATCTCCGCCGCCAAGTCCGCGTTGGACGCCTGCACCTCGGCTAGGCGGGCCTCCAGCTGGGCGATCTGGTCGCGCTGGGCGAACCAGTTCTGCACGGGGTTCACGCCCCAGGTCCAGGTGATGGCGACCGCCGCGCCGCTGACGGCCACGATGACCAGCGCCCGGAGCACTCTTCGGGCGGCCACCGGGGTCATCGTGGCGCTCCCGATGCCCGCCGGCCGACGGGGCCGTCGGGCGAGCCGTAGCGGGCCGATCCGGCTAGCTCCTCCTCGATGCGCAGCAAGCGGTTGTACTTGGCGGTGCGATCGCTGCGGGCCGGGGCGCCAGCCTTGATGAGCCCCGTGCCGGCGCCCACTGCTAGGTCGGCGATGAAGGTGTCCTCGGTCTCGCCGGATCGATGCGAGACCACCGCGCCGTATCCCGCTTCCTGCGCCACCTGAATGGCGTCGAGAGTCTCGCTGAGCGTTCCCACCTGATTCACCTTGATGAGGATCGAGTTGGCGACTCCGGCGTCGATGCCTCGCTGCAGGAGATCCGCACGGGTCACGAACAGGTCGTCTCCCACGAGGGCCACTCGCTCGCCCAGCGACTCGGTGAGCATCCGCCAGCCCTCCCAGTCGTCCTCGGCCATGCCGTCCTCGATCGAACAGATCGGGAAGCTGTCCGCTAGGCCCATGAGGTAGCCGACCATCGCCGCGCGGTCGAGGGTTCGCCCCTCCCCCGCCAGGCGATAGGCCCCGCCGGCGGCGAACTCGCTGGCCGCCACGTCGAGCGCCAGGGCCACATCGTCTCCGGGTGCCAGCCCGGCATCGACAACGGCGCCCAGCAACAGCTCCAGGGCGGTCTCGTTGCTGGCCAGGTCCGGCGCGAAACCCCCTTCGTCGCCGACCGCGGTGGACAGCCCCGCCCCCGACAGGCGTCGGCGCAGCGCCTGGTAGATCTCCGCTCCCCAGCGCAGCGCCTCGTTGAAGGAGTCTGCCCCGAGCGGCACGGCCATGAACTCCTGCATGTCGAGGTTGTTGTCGGCGTGGGCGCCGCCGTTGAGCAGGTTCATCAGCGGCACGGGAAGCACGCGGGCGGCGTCGCCTCCGATCCGCCGGTACAGCGGAACCGCCCGTCCGGCGGCGTCGGCCGCTGCCGTCGCCAGCGACACGCCGAGGAGGGCGTTGGCGCCGAGGCGGGACTTGCCGGGCGTGCCGTCCAGGTCGATCAGCGTGCGGTCCAGCTTCCGCTGATCGCCCGAGTCGAGGCCTACGACGGCCCCGGCGATCTCACCGTGTACCGCGGCAACGGCGTCGCGCACGCCCTTGCCCCCGTAGCGCGTCCCGCCGTCGCGGCGTTCGAGCGCCTCGAGGCTGCCCGTCGAGGCGCCGGAGGGAACCGCGGCGCGCCCACGCGCCCCGCACGCCAGCACGACGTCCACCTCCACGGTGGGGTTGCCGCGCGAGTCCAAGATCTCTCTGCAGGCGACGTTGACGATTGCGCTCATGCGGTGCGCCTCATGTGGCTGATCCGTTCCCGAGAGTCGTTCCTGTTGGAAACGGGGAACAAGTTGCAAAAGTTACTCGTGTTGTGTGCGCTTGAAAAGGGCTCAAGCCAGATTTGTGCCGAAGTTCTGCCGGTCCCTGCCGGCGCGCCCCACACCAGGGCGGCGCCGTGAGATGCGGAGAATCTTGGGGCTCAGCTGTCCTCGAGGCGGCGGAACTCCTCGCGGGCAGCGTCGGTGGCGGCCCGCAGCGCCGACTCCGGATCCAGCGTGCGGTGGCGCGCCAGAACCACGGCGTCGAACAGCAGCGACCCCAGCCACGCCTCGTCACGGCCCGCCGCCCCGACGTCGAGGGCGGCGCGCAGGCGCGCCAGCGCAGCAGCCTCGGTGCTGCTTTCCAGCCCGGCCGCCTCGGCCCGCTTCTGGACCTTCAGAGCGCCGAGCAGCGCCGGAAGCGCCTCGGGGATGCCGTCCATTGCCGAGGTCCGCCCCTTCTCGGCTCGCTTGAGCTGCTCCCAGCCGGCCTCGAGTGCGCCGTCCTCCGCAGCGGCGCCCGGCTCGGGGCCGAACACATGGGGATGGCGCCGACGCAGCTTGGCGTCCACCTGCCGCACCACATCCGCGAGCGTGAACCGGCCCCCCTCGGCGGCGAGGGTCGCATGAAACACGATGTGGAACAGCAGGTCCCCGAGCTCCTCCTCGAGATGCCCGTAGCGCTCGCCAGCGACGACCGCGCCGTCGCACAGCGGCGGCTCGGGCAGCGCGTCGATGGCCTCGAGCACTTCGTAGACCTCCTCGAGCAGGTGGCGGCGCAGGCTCCGGTGCGTCTGGGCGCGGTCCCAGGGACACTCGGCGCGCAGCTTCACCACCAGGGCGGCGAAGCTGACCAGCTCAGCGGCAAGCTGCTCACCGGCACCGGGCTCTGCGGCTGCGTCCACCGACGGCTCGGGGCTCATGCCGCCGAGGGGGCTTGCGCCGCCGGCTGGGCGCGCTCGCCGAGCCGCTCCAACACCTCGGTGATTGCTTCGACCGCCGCCGACCGGCTGTGCAGCGGCAAACGCAAACGCCCCGACGAGGGCTCGTAGACAGCGGCGGGCCAGAGCCGCTCTAAGCGCACGCGGCGGCTCTCGCGCAGCCGCAGGGGCGAGATGCGGGCCTCGCCGGCACCGGCGGGCTGGGACCGGACCGACACGTCGCTGACGCCGGCGGCGACGCAGAGCACCCGCAGCCGCGCCACCGCCAGGAGCGACTCTGCGGCGGCGGGCAGCGGCCCGAATCGGTCAAGCCACTCGGCGCGCACGTCCTGGATCGCCTCGACGCTCGCCGCCTCGGCGAGGCGGCGGTAGGCGGCGAAACGAAGCGACTCCGACGGCACGTAATCCGACGGCAGGTGCGCGTCCACCGGCACGTCGAGGTTCACCTCGGCGGGCGGCTCGGGTGCCTCCCCGGCCAGTTCCGCCACCGCTTCGGTCACCATCTCGCAGTAGAGGTCGTAGCCCACCGCGGCGATGTGACCCGACTGCCCCACCCCCAGCAGGTTGCCGGCACCCCTGATCTCCAGATCGCGCATGGCGATGCGGATCCCCGAGCCCAGTTCGGTGGACTCGGCCACCACCTTCAGCCGCTCGTAGGCGTCTTCGCTGAGCGAGCGCTCCGGCGGGGTGAACAGGTAGGCGTAGGCCCGCATCTGCGCCCGACCGACGCGGCCGCGGATTTGGTGGAGCTGAGCGAGACCCATTTGGTCGGCACGGTCGACGATCAGCGTGTTGACCGTCGGCATGTCGATGCCCGACTCGATGATCGTGGTGCAGACCATCACGTCGTGGCGGCGGTCCCAGAAGTCCAGCACCGCCTGCTCGAGCGCCGCCTCTTCCATCTGGCCGTGCGCCACGGCGACGCGCGCGTCAGGGACCAGCTCTCCCAGGCGCGCCGCCACGAGGTCGATGTCGGCGACTCGGTTGTGGACGAAGAACACCTGCCCGTCGCGCAGCAGCTCACGTCGGATCGCCTCGACGACGGCCCGCTCGTCGTAGGGGCCCACGTAGGTGCCGATGGGCTTGCGGTCCGCCGGCGGCGTCTGCAGCACGGTCAGGTCTCGGATCCCGGTGAGGCTCATCTCCAGGGTGCGCGGGATGGGCGTGGCGGTGAGCGTGAGCACGTCCAGGTCGCAGCGGAGCGTCTTGATGGCCTCTTTGTGGGTGACGCCGAAGCGCTGCTCCTCGTCCACGATCAACAGCCCCAGACGGGCGAAGGCCACGTCGCCGGAGAGCAGCCGGTGGGTCCCGACGACCACGTCGACCTCGCCGCTGCGCAGGCCCTGAAGGACGCGGCGCACCCCCGCCGGGGAGAGGAACCGACTCAGCATCTCGACGCGCACTGGGAAGCCGGCGTACCGCTCGGCGAAGGTCTGGTAGTGCTGATGGGCCAGCAGGGTCGTCGGCACAAGGACGGCTGCCTGCCGGCCGTCGGTCACGGCCTTGAAGGCGGCCCGAACCGCCACCTCGGTCTTGCCGAAGCCCACGTCCCCGCAGATCAGCCGGTCCATCGGCACCGGTTTCTCCATGTCCTCCTTGACCTGCGCGATGGCGCTGAGCTGATCGGCTGTCTCCGGATAGGCGAAGGCGGCCTCCATCTGCGCCTGCCACGGGCCGTCTGGGCCGAAGGCGTGACCGGTGGCGCCGTGGCGCTTGCGGTACAGCGCCACGAGTTCGCCCGCCACCTCCGAGACTGCGGAGCGCACTCGGCTCTTGGTGCGCTGCCAGTCGGCACCGCCGAGGCGGCTGAGGGTCGGAGCGTCCCCACCGGTGTACTGCCGGACGGTGTCGAGTTGGTCGGTGGGGACGTAGAGCCGGGCGTCGCCCTTGTACTCCAGCAGCAGGTAGTCCCGCTCGACGCCGTCCATGGCCTTCGTGACCATGCCGCGGTAGCAGGCCACGCCGTGGGTTCGATGCACCACGTAACCGCCGAGGCGAAGGTCCTCCACGACGCCGCGTCCGCTGGGCGCCGCCGCGGGCCGCGCCCGGCGGTGGACTCGCCGCCGCCCGGTCAGGTCGCTCTCGGCCAGGATCGCCAGGCGAATCTCCGGGAGGATGCAGCCTTGGCGCAGCGGGCTCACGACCACCGAGCAGCCCGGCGGGCCGACGGCGCTGAGCGAACCGGACCCGTCCAGCGCCACGCCGTGGTCCGCCAGCCGACTGCGCAGCCGCTGAGCCGATCCTTCGCCGTCGGCCGCCACGACCACCCGGTAGCCCTCGGCCAGCAGCGAGGCTGCCTGGCGGACCGGGCCATCGCCGCCGCCGAGGGGCGACTCCCACCCCAAGGCCTCCACGAGAGGCTCGCCGGGGCTCGCCGGGCTGCTGTTCAGGCACCACACCGGCGCTTCGCAGCGAGCGAGGAGATCCCCCGCAGCCACGTGCGCGCTCGGCACGGGCTCATCGGGCGCCACCCCCCAGGCGGCGGCGAGGTGGCGAGCCAACTCGGCCTCCTCCGCCAGCAGGTCCTGGGCCCTCGCCCAAAGACGGTCTCTCTCGATGAGCACTACGAGGCCGCCGGGGGGGATCAGGTCGGCGAAGGAGCGCGGCTCGGCGCTCAGCCAACCCAGCCAGGCCTCCATGCCGTCGAAGAACGCCCCCTCGGCCAGCAGCTCCCACCGCCGCCGGCCCCAGGGCGCCTCGACGGCGAGTTCGGCCGACCGGCGGCGCACCTCCTCGTTGGGTCGCAGCTCGCGGCATCCGAAGATCACCGCTGTCGCCAGCGAGGCGCCGGATCGCTGGCCGCTGACGGAGAAGGTGCAGAGCCGCTCTATCTCGTCGCCCCACAGGTCGACGCGTACCGGCGCTGACGACGTGGCGTCGAACACGTCGACGATGGAGCCCCGCACGGCCATCTCGCCGCGTTGTTCCACCTGCACGCCCCGGCGGTAGCCGGAGGCGACGAGCCGCTCGATCAGGTCGTCACGGTCGCAGCGGTCCCCCAGGCGCAGCGTGACCGGCTCGAAGTCTTCCGAGCCCGGCGCTAGCCGCTGCATGAGTGCCCGCACCGAGGCGACCACCACCGACGGCGCCGTCTCGGGTCGGCCCATCCGCCAGATGGTGCGCAGCCGGGCGCCCATGGCTGCCGCGGCGGGGCTCACCTGCTCGAACGGCAACGTCTCCCAGGCCGGCAGGGCGGCGACCGCCTCGGCGCCCAACCAGCTCTGCAGATCGGCGGTCAGACGCTCTGCGGCCGCCTCGGTCACGGCGGCGACCACCACAGGCCGCCGACCCGAGGCGCGGGCCAGCGCCGCCAGCGCCGCCGGCTGCGCACGCTCAGGCACCGCCATGGTGGCCTCGCGCCGGCCCAGCGAGGCGCTGATGGCCCGCGCCGCGGCCACCTCGGCGGCTAGGGGCGACAGAGCCGGCCGTCCGGTAGCCAAGGCCTCGGGGACCGCAGCGGCCGCTATCTCAGCCGGCATCGCCGGAGCGGCCTTCGCTGACATCGTCCGAGCGGACATTGAAGGTGTTCATGGCGCGCTCGGGTCCCTCGGCGGCGATGGCTTCGGCGGCGTCGGCGGCCCGCGCCGCCGCGGCCCTCAGAGCGTCGCGGTCGGCAGATCGGGGCCGGCTCAGCACGTAGTCGGCCCCCGCCGCCGCGCTCGGCGGGCGACCGACGCCGATGCGGATCCGGACGAAGGACGTGGCGCGCAGACAGTCGCGGATCGACCGCAGCCCCTTGTGGCCGGCCAGCCCCCCGCCCACGCGGACCTGCACCCGCCCCGTCGGCAAGTCGAGTTCGTCGTGGATGACTACGAGGCGACGCAGGTCGTCGATGCCGAAGCGCGCCACGAGCTTCCTCACGGCCCCCCCGGAGTCGTTCATGTAGGTCTGCGGGAACGCCAAGGCGACGCGACGCCCCTCGATGCGCACCTCGTCGGTCAACGCCGACAGGCCCCGGCGGCTTCGCAGGCGACCTCCGTGGCGCTGCGCCAGCACCTCCACGGCGACCGCGCCGGCATTGTGGCGGGTGCCGGCGTAGTCCGCTCCGGGGTTGCCCAGCCCCACCACCAGGAGATCGGCAGGGGTGCCGGTCCGCTGCGCCCCAGCCGGCCGGCGCCGGCCAAGGGACATCGCCGACCTCAGCCGCTGTCGTCCTCGGCGGCCCCCTCGCCGTCGCCGTCACCCTCGGACTCGGCCTCGGCCTCCTCGGCCTCGGCCTCCGCCGCCGCCTCCAGGGCGCTGCGGGTGATGATTCCTGACACCACCGGCGCCGACTCATCCACGAGGGCGGTGACGCCGGCTGGCAGCTCCAGGTCGGCCACGGTCAGCGTGGACCCGACGGTCAGCTCCGACACGTCAAGCACCAGCTCGTTGGGGATCGAGCGCGGCTTGGCGAGGACGCGCAGAGTGTCCAACGACCGCTCGACGATGCCGTTCATGTCGAGCACGGCGGCGGCCTGCCCGGCCAGGCGAATCGGCACCTCCACGGCCACATCGGAGTCGGGCTCGACGCGGAGGAAGTCCACATGGGTCACGTCGCCGCGCAGCGGATGGCGCTGCATCTCCTTCACCAGCGCCATCTCTTGGCGGCCGGCGACATCGAGGTTCAACACGACGTTCAGCCCGGCCTCGGTAGACAGGGCGCCCCGCAAGGCGCGGTAGTCCACGCTCGCCGTGACGGCGCCCTTGCCGAGGCCGTAGACCGTGGCGGGAACCTTGCCTTGGAGTCTCAGACGGCGAGACGGCCCGCTGCCGGTGGCGCGGCCCAACTCGAGGGGGAGGACGACTTCCTGCATGGTCTTTCCGGTGGAGCGCTCGGAGGATGAACCGGCGCGAGCCTATCCGGCGAAGCCCTCGACCCGTCGCCGGCTCAAGACAGGTTGTTGCCGCCGAAGATCTCGCTCACCGAGGTGTCCTCGAACACCGCCCGCACGGCCCGCGCGATGATCGGCGCCACCGAGACCACCTCGAGGGTGTCGATGCACTTCTCCGGCGGCAGCGGCAGCGTGTCGGTGACGATGACCTTGCCGATCACGGAGTTCTTCAGCCGGTCGATTGCCGGACCCGAGAACAGGCCGTGCGTGGTGGCGGCGTACACCGCCTCGGCACCGCGGGCGGCCAGTTGCTCGGCGGCCGCCACGATCGTTCCGCCGGTGTCGATCATGTCGTCGATCAGCACGCAGACGCGCCCGGCCACCTCGCCCACGACCTCGCGCGCCTGCACGGCGCTCCTCTCACCTCGAAGACGGCTCTTGTGGACGATCGCCAGGTCGGCGCCGAGGGCGATGGCGTAGCGCTCGGCGACCTTGACCCGCCCGGCATCCGGCGAGACGACGACTAGGTCCTCGCCCAGACCGCCGATCCGCTCGCACAGCGCCGGCATCGCCGTGAGGTGGTCCCAGGGACCGTCGAAGAACCCTTGGATCTGGCCCGAATGCAGGTCGACGCTCACGAGGCGCCCGGCGCCGGCGGCGGTCAGCATGTTGGCCATCAGCTTGGCCGAGATCGGCTCGCGGCCTTCGGCCTTGCGGTCCTGGCGGGCGTAGGGAAAGAACGGACAGACGGCGGTGACGCGTTTGGCCGAGGCCCGCCGAGCGGCGTCCACCATGACGAGCTGCTCGAGGACGGCGTCGTTGATCGAGCGCCCTTCGACGGCGGCGTGGGATTGGATGATGAAGACGTCGGCGCCGCGTATCGACTGGCCGAACCGGCAGTGGATCTCGCCGTTGGCGAAGTCCGAGAGGTTGGTCTCGCACAGGCGGGTGTCGAGGTGCGCCGCGATCGCCTCGGCCAACTCCAGGTTGGCCCGCCCCGACATGACCTGCAGATGCTTGGTCGTCACGATTTGCAAACTCATCGTCCCTTCCCGAGCTCGGCTAGGGCGCCGTCGCCGGGCCGAGGCTCGCGAACGGTCCGACCCGCTCGTCCGGGCCGACCTCGGCGTCGGTTCCCTGGCTCATCTCCACGACCGCCCCCGCGCCCACCGCGCAGTCCACAAGCCGCGTGTACGGGCCGATGACCGCATCGGAGCCCACCACGGTGTGGCCTTCCAGAATGGTGCCCGGTCGGAGCACCACGCCCGCGGCGAGGCGCACGGTGACGTCGATGTGGGTGGTGTGGGGATCCACTACCGAAACGCCCTCCCGCAGCCAGCCGTCGATCACCCGTCGCCGGACTTCGGCGCGCGCCGCGGCGAGTTGGGCCTGGTCGTTCACGCCCTGCGCCTCGGTGGCGTCGCTGAGGGTGAACGAGTCGACTCGGTGGCCCATCCGGGCGAGCACCTGCACGATGTCGGTGAGATAGAACTCCCCGGCGGCGTTGTCGGGGCGAATGCGGCGCAGCGCCGGGCCGCAGAAGCTGCGGCGGACCACATAGACCGAGGTGCAGATCTCATCGATGGCGAGTTCGTCGGGCGAGGCGTCGGCCTGCTCGACGATGCCGCGCACCGAGCCCTCGGGGCCTCGCACGACCCGCCCGTAGCCGCTGGGCGCCTCTACGCGGGCCGTCAGCAGGGTGCAGGCCGCGCCGCTGGCCAGGTGGTGCGCCACGAGTTCCCGCAGCGTCGCCGGGCGCAGCAGTGGGGCGTCGCCGGGGACGATGAGCAGCTCGCCGGCTTCGGGGTCGCCAGCGGGATCGCCCAGGGCGGCCAAGCCACAGGCGGCGGCGTCGCCGGTGCCCCGCGGCGCCGGCTGCTCGGTCACCTCGAGGGGCAGGTGGGCGGTGCGGGTCTGCATCTCCTTGGCGACAATCTCGTCGTCGGGTCCCAGCACCACCACGATCCGATCGGGCCGGCAGGCGCCCAAGGCGTCCACCACGTGGGCGAGCATCGGCGCCCCCGCCAGCGGGTGCAGGGGCTTGCGCAGCCCGGACCGCATGCGGGAGCCGCTGCCGGCGGCCAGCACGATCGCGGCGAGGTCGACGCCGAGCGCGCTCACGGCGCCGTCAGGTCGTTCGACATACCGCAGCGGCGGTCATGCTGGCCGGGCAGGGCTCGAACCTGCAGCCTCCTGATCCAAAGTCAGGCGTTCTGCCATTGAACTACCGGCCACCTGCCTGCCACGCTAGCGGGCGGCGCCCCGAGGTTCGTCGCGGTGGGCATGGTGGGCGCTGTGACTGTTGTAGCCGCCGACGGGCTACCCTTGGCGCTCCATGGGTTCGCTCATCAAGAAGCGCCGCAAGCGCATGCGCAAAAAGAAGTACCGCAAGATGCGCCGGCGTACCCGCTTCCAGCGCCGCAAGGGCCGCTGAGCCGCCGATCAGGGCGCTCGCAGCGCCGGGGTGGTCCGCACCACCGTCCGGCCGGGCCCAGGATGGGCGCCCTCCACGAACCAGGTCGAGCCGCTTCCGGCGAGGCGCGGCCGCTGACCCGTCGCCTCCGCCAGAGCGTCGCGCACCGGCGCGAGGCGGGGCTCGACCGCCACGGCGGCGGGCTCGAGGTCGTTGCCGGCAGGCCCGACGGGGCCGCCGAGGCGGTCCCAGGCACCATAGACCGCAGCGGTCGAGCAGCCGAAGGGCGGGGTGCAGAGCGTGAAGGTTCGTGGCACAAAGGCGAGCGGCTCAACGACCTCGCCGATGCCGGTGACCCGCGCTCGCCCACCGAGCAGGCAGAACGCCACGTCCGCCCCCAGAGCTGCGGCACGTCGCTCGTCGTCGAATCCGGCCCAGCGCAGGACCGCCG
>VXNF01000015.1 GCA_009840735.1 Acidimicrobiia bacterium
GCCCTCGGCGAGGTGTTCGCCGCCAAGATCCACAAGGTGATGGACCTTGCCGTGACCACCGGGGCGCCGGTGATCGGTCTGAACGACGGCGCCGGCGCGCGCATCCAGGAGGGCGTCGTCAGCCTCGACTCCTACGGGGGCATCTTCTCGCGCAACGTGCGCGCCTCGGGGGTGGTGCCGCAGATCTCGGTGATCCTCGGGCCGTGCGCTGGCGGCGCGGTCTACAGCCCGGCGATCACCGACTTCATCTTCATGGTGCGCGAGTCGTCGCACATGTTCATCACCGGCCCCGACGTTGTGCGCACCGTGACCGGCGAGGAAGTCTCGCTGGAGGACCTCGGCGGGGCGCGCAGCCACGCCACCAAGTCGGGCGTGGCGACCTTCGTGCGCGACAGCGAGCACGACGTGCTCGACGCGGTCAAGGAGCTGCTGAGCTTCCTGCCCTCCAACTACCTGGAGCATCCCCCGCACTACGAGCCCCTCGACTCGCCCGACCGCAGCTGTCCCGAACTGCGCGCCGTCCTGCCCTCCAGTTCCAACCAGCCGTACGACATGCGAGATGTGATCGCCTCGCTGCTCGACGACGGCGAGTATTTCGAGTACTTCTCCCACTGGGCGCAGAGCATCGTCTGCGCCTTCGGCCGGCTCGACGGGCACACCGTCGGCGTCGTGGGCAACCAGCCGCTGGTGCTGGCCGGGGTGCTGGACATCGAGTCCTCCTCCAAGGCGGCCCGGTTTGTGCGGACCTGCGACGCTTTCGGCATCCCGCTGCTGACCCTGGTGGACGTGCCGGGGTTCCTGCCGGGCGTGGATCAGGAGCACGGCGGCATCATCCGCCACGGGGCGAAGCTGCTGTACGCCTACTGCGAGGCGACCGTGCCGCGCATCTCGGTGGTCACCCGCAAGGCCTACGGCGGCGCCTACGTCGTGATGGACTCCAAGTCGGTTGGTTCGGATCTGTGTTTCGCCTGGCCGTCGGCCGAGCTGGCGGTCATGGGCCCGCAGGGCGCGGTGGAGATCCTTCACCGGCGCGAGCTGGCCGACAGCGACGATCCGGAGACCCGACGAGATGAGCTGGTGGAGAATTACATCGAGCGCTATGCCAACCCGTACATCGCCGCCGAGCGGGGCTACATCGACGATGTCATCGACCCCGCCGACACGCGGCGCAAAGCGATCGCCGGGTTCGACGCGCTGCGCTCCAAGCGCGCCGAGCGCCCGCGCCGCAAGCACGGGGTCATCCCGCTGTGAGCCCTCTGGGAACCGCCGCCGGTGAGATCGTGGCGGTTACGCCGCCGCCGAGTGACGACCGCGAGGTAGCGGCCATCGTCGCCGCCGTCGCGCTGCTCCAGCAGCGGCCTGAGCCCCCCCGCCCGGTGCCTCAGCGATCCGGGTGGCGCTTTGCCGGCCGGTGGTGGCGCTGACCGCCGCGGCCCCGGCCCCGGAGGCAGCGCCGACCGGGAACGGCGACTGGGCCGAGGCCGACCCTGGGTCGAACTTGCGGTTCGTCGGCGCCGGCACGTCTCTCCGGCGACTGCTCCGCCCCGACGTGGCGGCTATGCAACGACGCGCCGCTGGCCGGGCGCTGGATGTGCGCGGGCCCTTAGCTAGCGGGTTCGCCTACGACTCGGTACGGGAGCTGGTCGTGGCGCCGCCGAGTTCGCTGGCTGACCGGGACGAGGCACCGTTCGACACTGTCTGCTCGTTCGGGGCGCTGGCGGCGGTGCCCCGCCTAGAACCGTTCGTGGCGACGCTCCTGGCACTGACGGCTTCCGACGGAAGGCTGCTGTTCGTGGAGCCCGACGGCGACGCCGGCCGCTGGCGCCGCCGGTTCGACCGCGTGGGTCGTCGCATGTGGGGAATGGCGCTGTCCCGCAACATCACCGGAGCGCTGTGGGCAGGTGGCTTCGAGGTGACCTCCCTGGACCGCCGCCCGGTGTGCCACGGCCCACCGTGGCTGCTGCGGGTCGTCGTCGGCGCCGCCCGGCGGGATCCGCATCGCCTCGGCGGGCCGGCGGCTCTCGGCGCCGCAGGGACCGCGCCGTGAGCCGCGGTACGCTGGCGTTCGTCGGCGGCGGCGAGTTCAGCGCGGGCTGCGACTTCGACGCCGGCCTGCTGGCTGAGAGCGCCGCCCGCGAGGTCGTGGTGCTGCCGACGGCCACGGCGTACGAGAACCCGGCACGGCTGCGGTCGAGAGCCACGGAATGGTTCAGCGCGCTCGGCGTTGGCTGCCGCTGGCTCGACGTTTACCGGCGGGCCGACGCCGATGACCCTTCCGCCGCCGCTGCCGTGGCCGACGCCGCCGTGATCTACCTCACCGGCGGGTCGCCTCTGCACGCCCGCTCGACCCTGCTGCGCACCGCGGTCTGGGAGGCGCTCGTTGCTGCCTCGGAGGGTGGGGCCACCGTGGTCGGGTCCGGCGCCGGCGGCAATGTGCTGTGTGACCACATGGTCGACGTGCGCGGCGGGGCTTTCACGCTCGGCCTCGGGCTGACCGACGATCTGGCCATGATCTCCCGGGCCGACACGCTGTCAGCCGAGCGCATCGCCCGCACCGTCCGGTTGGCGCCGGCTGGCCTGCTGGTCGCCGCTGTGGCCGAGCGCAGCGCCCTGATCCATCGCCCCGACGGATCCTGGGAGGCCGTTGGCGACGTGACCCTCTACCGGAACGGCGCGCCGATCGACGTGGACGCCCTCGAAGCAAGCTGAGAAATCCACAGGCAGAAACAGCCACATTTGCCCGACGCCCTGCGCGCGAGGGTATACGGTGCGGCTTTGATGGATGGCAGGCTCGGCGGCGGTGCCCCTCCCGTTGGTCCCGACGGGATTCCCGGCGACGAGGACGACTTCGGCCCTGATCAGCGCCGACGCTCGTTGCCTCCCCGTGTCGTCACGGCGATATGGGCGATCATCGTCATCGTTCTTATTCTGCTGCTGATCCGGGCGTGCTTCGGCATGCAGGGTGACAGTGTGTCGCTGTCGGACGAGGAGGCGTCGGGCGACGTCGCGCTGGATTCGCCCGACGAAGGCGCCGCCGAACCCGAGGTTTCGGACCCCGAGCCCGGCCCGCAGGGACGTCCGGGTTCGCCCGGCTCGCCGGGTTCGCGGGGTGCGGACGGCGCGCCGGGCGGCCAGGGCGATCCGGGCACCACGGGTCCGGTCGGTCCCCAGGGGCCGAAGGGCGATCCGGGCTCGCCGGGTTCGCGGGGTGCGGACGGCGCGCCGGGCGGCCAAGGCGATCCGGGCGCCATCGGTCCGGTGGGCGAGCAGGGGCCGAAGGGCGATCCGGGCACGCCTGGTGAGCCAGGTCAGCCGGGCGAGCCGGGCCTCCCGGGAGAGCGCGGCGCGCGCGGCAAGACGGGAGCGAGCGGCAGTGCGGGGGACACCCAAGGGCCAGCGGGTCCGCCGGGCTTGCCCGGACCCCCAGGCCAGCCCGGTCCGCCCGGTCCGCCGGGCCCGCCGGGCCCGCCGGGCCCGTCCGGTCCGTCGGGCAGTCCGGGCGCGCCGGGCGATGGCGGCACGATCGCTCCTCCGGGCCCGCCGGGCGATCCGGGTTCAGCGGGCGATCCGGGTTCACCGGGAACCCCGGGTTCACCGGGAACCCCGGGTTCACCGGGAACCCCGGGATCCCCGGGAGGCCCTCCGGGCCCGCCGGGCCCGCCGGGCGATCCGGGTAGTCCGGGCGATCCGGGTGGTCCGCCCGGTCCTCCGGGAGATCCGGGTCCGCCGGGCCCGCCAGGAAATCGGGGCCGGACGGGCAAACCGGGTGTGCCGAGCAGTCTGCCCGGCCCGCCCGGTCCCCCGGGGCCACCAGG
>VXNF01000111.1 GCA_009840735.1 Acidimicrobiia bacterium
GGCGGTGCCGGAGCGGCGGTGTCCGCCGGTGGGGCGGGCGCAGCGGTGTCGGCGGGCGGCGCGGGCGGCGGCGCGGTGGTGGCTTCGTCGTCTCCGCCGCAGGCCGCGGCCACGAGGGCGACCGAAGCGACCGCGGCCGCGAGCACCAGACTTCTCGTTCTTGTCATGACTTCCTCCTCAGTCGGTGAGCATCGCGACAAGCCTCCGCTTGCCGGGAACGCCCTCAAACGATACCCCCTCGATGTCCCGCCACCGTCGCTCCGACGCACCGGCGGCTGAGCGGACGGCGGGCTCAGGGCACCTCGGCGCGTCGCCAGCCCCAGGCGGCCAGCAGCAGGCCCAGCGCCCCCACCGCCAGCGGCACCGCGATCGAGGCTGCGAGCGAGCGGCCCACCGGCGTTCCCACGTCCCAGCCCTCCTCGACCACCAGGCTGGCGGCGTAGGAGCGGATCGTGAGGCGCGCCGTGGCGGCGCTGAGGCTGCCGATCACATTCTCCCAGACGAGCAGCAGCAGCAGGCCCACCAGCAGAGGACGCGACAGCAGCATCCCGAAGGCCAAGAAGACGCCCACGTAGGCCACCGCGGCAAGCAGCGCCCCGCCGGCCATCGGCACCTCCAGGATCTCCCCGGCCACGATCAGCGGCACGGCTAGCAGCACGACCACGACCGTCAGCGCCCCGCCGCCGGCGCCCGCGGCCGCCGAGGCGGCCCGCAGCGGCCGCAGCCACAGGTACACCAGGGTGCGCTCGTCGCGCAGGTCGCCGAGGGCGTCGGCGGCCACGAGCAGCGAGCCGAACGGCAGGACGATCGACAGGCCGTACCACACCAGGAACCCGGCCCCCTCCTCGGGGGTTACCCCGTCGTCGCTGGCGCGCATCACCGCGGCGATGAGGATCGCCAGCGCTGCCAGGACCACCAGCACGGCGATCCGGCCCCAGTCGCGCAGCAGCTTGCGGGTCATGAAGCCGAAGATCCGCGCCGCGCTGCTCACCGCCCCTCCACCAGGTAGCGGAAGACCGACTCCAAGTCGGCGTCCAGCGGACGCAGCTCTTGCAGGCTCACCCCGCGCTCGCGGGCCAGCGGGGCGATGGTCGCCGCGAACCGCACGGCGCCGTCGGTCGCGACCGTCAGCGCTCCCGGCTCGTGGATCTCCACGCCCACAGCGAGTCCGTCGGCGATGAGCCCGGCGGCCAGCGCCCGCGGGGAGTCGGTGGCGATGCGGAACCGGCTGGGCCGGTCGTCCATGAGGTCGCGGATGGCGCGGAAGTCGCCCTCGGCCAGCAGCCGGCCCTGACCCATGACCAGCACGTCGGTGCCGAGGCGCTGCACCTCGCCGAGCACGTGGCTGGAGACGAGCACGCAGCGCCCGCTGGCGCCGATGCGGTGGAACAGGTCGATCATCAGGTTGCGCTGGTTGGGGTCCAAGCCGGTGAGCGGCTCGTCCAGGAACAGCACCTCGGGGCCGGTGACGATGGCCGACGCCAGCTTCGCCCGCTGGCGCATCCCCTTGGAGTAGGTGCTGAGGCGGCGCTTGTCGGCCGGATCGAGGCCCACGGTGCCGATCGCCCGGTCGGTGGCCTCGGCGGCGTCGGCGGTGCCCGACAGGTCCGCCGCGAGCCGCACGAACTCCCGGACCCGCAGGTGCTCGAACAGCGACTCCTGCTGGGGCACCAGACCGACCCGCCGCCGCAACTCGAGGTCGGCGCGCGGGTCGCCGCCGAGGACGCGCACCGTGCCCTCGCTGGGCGCCGCCATACCGGCCAGCATCCGCAGCATCGTCGACTTGCCGGCGCCGTTGGGGCCCAGTAGCGCCGTCACGCCCGGACCGAGCCGGAACGACACGTCCGAGACCGCCACTAGGTCGCCGAAGTGCTTGGAGACCCGGTTGACCTCCAGCATCGGCGCCGGGTCCGGCGCTTCGCCGCTCACCGCTCCACCTCCATGCGCCCGTAACGCAAGTGGGCGATGACCGACAGCAGCCCTGCCCACGCCAGGTTCACCAGCACCACTGCCCAGGTCGCTACCGCGTCGATCGATCCGGGGTTGAAGTCGTCGAGCGCCAAGGCGTGGGAGCGCTTGGCCAGCGCGCGCGACATCCGCAGCGGGTCGAGCGCGGCGATCTCGCTGGCCACCCCGGCTTGCTCGATCAGCAGCGTCGTGACCCCAGCGGGCACCAGCAGGCACAGGGCGATCACCACGATGGCCATGCCGGTGCGTCGCACCAGGCTGCACACCGCCACCGCCAGGGCCGTCGGCACCGCTGCCAGCGCCAAGGCGGCGGCGACGGTGCGCAGCAGGAACACGAAGAAGTCCCCGGCGCCCCCCGGCCCCCAACCCAGCGACGTGTAGACGATGCCGAGCGCCAGCACCGGAGCGAGTGACATGGCGATCAGCAGCGAGAAGACAGCCGAGGTCTGGGCGTTCACGTAGCCGCGGCGGCTGAGCGGTGAGGCCAGGTAGAGGCTCAGCAGCCCGCTGCGGCGGTCGCTGTTCAGCAGCATCGGCGTGGCCACGACAGTGAACAGCACCATCCCCACGCCGACTTGCGTGTAGTACTCCCGCACGGTGTCGAAACCGAGGTCGCCGAACTCCGAGAGCAGGCCCGCCAGGAAGATCTGCACGATCGCGCCGATCCACGCCACGAAGAAGGCGGCGATGCCGATCAGCTTGCTGCGGAAGCGGCGCTTGCGGCCCAGCAGCCTGCCCAGCGAGTAGCTGTAGAGCGAAGCGAAGGAGCGCTGCGGGGCCAGCCGGGGGCCTTCGTAGGGCCGGAATCCGCCCTCGAAAATGTGAGCCTGCTGCCCGCCGGTCAATGAGCTCATGGCGTCCCGGCGCCGCCGTCGTCCGCTCCGGCCTGCGCGGCGCCGAACACCTCCGACAGGGAGCGGTGCTCGGGCAGCAGCGACCTCAGCCGCAGCTCTAGATCGGCGACGGCGTCTCGCACCGCATCGACCGCCGCGCCCGCGGGGTGGGCCTCGGCGCCCGCCAAGCGCACCGTCTCGTCTCCTTCGGCGTGAGCCTCCAGGCCTGCTGCGATCAATGCGTCGGCCAGTTCGGCGGCGCGCTCGTAGACCTCCACCACCAGGCCGGCGCCGCCGACGGTCAGGTCGCTGATGCGCCCGGCGCGCGCCACCCGTCCGGAGGCCAGCATCACTACGCCGTCGCAGACCCGCTCCACCTCCTCCAGGTGGTGTGAGCTGATGAGCACGTTGATGCCGTGCTCGGTGGCCAGCCGGCTGATGAGCGCCAGCATGTCGGTGCGCTGCATCGGGTCGAGGCCGTCGGTGGGCTCGTCCAAGATCACCAGCTCCGGGTGGTGCGCCACCGCCTGGGCCAGCTTCACTCGCTGGCGTTGGCCCGTGGACATGGTGCCGATGGGGCGGAAGCGCTCCTCGCCCAGGCCGACTTCCCAGAGCGTGTCGCTGGCCCGCTGCGTGGCCGCCACCTTCGGCAGTCCGTGCAGGCGTGCGATGTGCGCCACTAAGTCGGCTGCGGTCATGTCGCCGGGAAGCTGATGATGCTCGGGGGCGAACCCCAGCCGCTGGCGGACCTCGGGCCCTGCCGTGCCGGGGTCGGCGCCCAGCACGTCGATCTGACCGCCGTCGCGTTTGCGCAGCCCCAGGATGAGGGTCAGCAGCGTGGTCTTGCCGGCGCCGTTGGCGCCCAGCAGGCCGGTGACCCCCTCGCCGATCGCTGCGTCCACGCCGTCGAGGGCCACGGTGGAGCCGAAGCGCTTCATGACGCCCGCCGACTCCACGATCACCACGCTCGGCAGCCTAACGGCGGCGTGTGAC
>VXNF01000060.1 GCA_009840735.1 Acidimicrobiia bacterium
CACATATATTTATTTTTTCTTCCGCCCCCCCCCTCACATCGCTCCTCCACCGCGGCGGGCGGGTTGCTTTTGTCGCGGCGCGGCCGGGGCTTCAGCGGGCGCCGCAGGCGCGCCGAAGGTCGGCAGCGCTTCGTCCACCTCCTCGTCGATGAACAGCGTCTGCACGGCGAAGTAGAAGAAGATCAGCCAGATCCCCAGGCCGACGGCCGCGGCCAACCCGACCGTGGTGATGACCCAGTGGCGTCGGGCCCAACCCCACAGGCGCCGGATAAGAGAGTTCGCTGCTGCAGATGATGGGTCCATGCCTTCACCTCTGTCGTGCGGTACCGACCCGCCGTACCGTACGCAGGAACGCGCCGCCGCGTCCCATCGGCCCGCACTGCGGCCCTCAGGCGTTGCGGTCTGCTCCGGTGAACAGCACACCCACGCGGGCGCCGTCGGCCACGAGCCCCGCGCCGCGAGCCGCCAGCAGCCCGGCCAGGCCGGCCGCGCCCGTCGGATCCACCGGCACGTCGGTCCAGCGCCGGGCCAGCGCGTGGGCCTCGGCCACCAGGCGCTCCGGCGCCACGATCACGTCGCCTCCCGTTGCCGACATGCCCCAGGCGATCGGCAGCCAGTCGTAGGTCACGTCGTCCAGGATCCCCGTGGCGATGCTCTGGGGGCTGTCGCCCTCCGGCGGCGCCCAAGGCTGCATGAAGCGGTCAGGGTCAGCGGAGGCCGCCGCAAAGGCCGCGTCCATGCCCGACTCGGCGCCGAGCGACGAGAGCCGGTCCCAAGCCTGCCGCAGCGGGGCGCACCCCTCGGTCTGCACCGCATAGAAGGCAGGGATCCGACCGATGGCACCCGAGTCGGCGGCCTCGGCGAATCCCTGCACCACGCTGGACGCCAGCGCCCCGCCGCCCACCTGCACGAACAGCGCGTCAAGGTCTCCAGCGTCAGCGAGCGACTCGATCATCTCGAAGGCCAGCGTGCGTCCGCCGTCGAGAGTCCAGACGTTCTCCGAAGCAACGGCGCAGAACGGCAACGACCCCGCCGCCAAAGCCTCGCGGAACCTGCTGAAGCACGGATCGCCCCGCTCGCCGGGTCGCCGCGGGCAGACCTCAATGTGAGCGCCCAGAGCCTCCAGCGCAACCACAACGTGCCCGTCGGCCCACGGCGGGATGAACACGTCGAGGGGACGGTCGGCGGCTCGCGCCACGGTCGCGGCCGCCAAGGCGGCGTTGCCGCAGGAGGCGATGGCCAGCCGGCGCTCCCGGCAATAGGTGCCAGCCTGTCGGTCGTTCTCCCCGTCGGCCTCGAGGTGCAGCGCCAGTCCCATGAGGTGGCGCGCCTTGTGGGTGCCGGTGACGTTGCCCGTCTCGTCCTTAGCCCAGAGTTCGACGCCGAGGCGAGCGCTCACATCCGCCTGGACTTCGGTGGGCGTCAGCCGGAACCCTCGCCCGTCGATCTCGGCGATCCGGCGATCCAACCGCTGCACCGCCGCCGTGTAGTCGGCGTCGCTGCGACCCGACTCGAGGCACCGCCGATAGGACCACAGCATGCGCCGGTAGCGCACGAAGGGGTTGGCGCTGCCCGGGTCGATGTCGAAGCCACCGCCGGTGGGCGACCCCAGCCAGCCGTCGGCGGCGGTGAGACGCTTCATCGGCTGACCGCGGGCCCAGGCACGCTCAGTCAGCGATCGTCGCTCCGCTGCGGGCGTTGAACTCGTCGATCATGGCGTCCCAGGCCGGCACCATGGCGTGCAGCCGATCCCAGAACGCCGGCTCGCGGCGCGCCTCGAAGTCCTCCAGCGACACCCCCTGCTGCTCCACCCAGGTGAAATAGCCGAGATTGAAGATGCGGCTGCGGCCCACGTCGTCGAGCAACTGCACATGGGAGGTGTCGGCACCGGCGAGGTGTTCGTCGATCTGGCCGGCCGCGGCGGACGCCTCGAAGGAACCTGCGAACCGCGATCCGGCCAGGCGCGTCCGCTCGCTCTCGTAGAGGGCGGCGCCGTCGGTGGCGACGGTGACGATCACGTCGTCGGCGCCCAGCCCCGCGGCGCGGGCGCACTTGATGGCGGCCAGCACGTTGCAGATGCTCGACAGTCCGAAGTGGTGCAGCGACCCCACCACGCCCGCCGGCACGCCGCGCTCGGTGAGGAGCCGCCGCCCCCCCTCGTGCCCGAACGCCAGGAACAGGCCGTCGGTGGCGGCGTCGGAGATCGCCACGGCGGCGTCTGTGTTCATGACGTTGTGTACGAACGGGATGTGCTTGTCGCCGATTCCTTGGATGTTGTGCTCGCCGAACCCGTTGTAGAGCATGGTCGGACACTCCAGAGCCTCGACCGCCGCGATGCGTGCGCCGTGGCGCTCCTTCAGGTAGTCGCCGGCGCCGAGGGTCCCCGAGGATCCCGAGGCTGCCACGAAGGCGGCCAGGCGCAGCCCCGGCTCGGCGGCGGCGTAGTCGTTGAAGATTCGTTCCAGGGCCGGTCCGGTCACGGCGTAGTGGCCCGCATGGTTGGAGAACTCGGAGAACTGATTGAAGATGACGTTGCGCGGCTCGGCGGCCAGCTCGGCGCAGGCGTCGTAGATCTCCTTGACGTTGCTCTCCGAGCCGGGCGTGGCCACGATGTCGGCGGGGTCGGTCACCCAGCGCTCGAGCCATTCGAAGCGCTCGCGGCTCATGTTCTCGGGCAGCACGGCCACGCCGCGGCAGCCCATGATGCGGCTGATCGCCACGCCGCCGCGGGCGTAGTTGCCCGTCGAGGGCCACACGGCGCGCTGGGCGGTGGGGTCGAAGGCCCCGGTCACAAGGCGCGGCACCAGGCAGGCGTAGGCGGCCAGCACCTTGTGGGCACCGATCATGGGGAACGTATCCCCGAAGGCCACGAGAATCGGCGACGCCACGCCGCTGAACTCCGGCGGCAACACGACGTATTGGGGAACCTGCCGCAGGCCCCTTTCGTCGGCCTCGTTGTGCCAGTGAACCCGCCACAGGTTGCGGGCGTCGGCGTCGTCGCGTCCGACGCTGGCCAGAGCTGCCAGGGCGGCGGGGGGAATCCGCTGCGGCTCGGCCAGCTGGCTGAAGGTGGGCAGGACGATTCCCTGCTCACCGAAGCGTCGCGCCGCCCGCTCCAAGACAGCACCGTCGACGACGGACGTGCCGAGCCCTAGTCGGTCCTCGCGTGAGTCGTCCATCGGTGGGCTGCTCATAGCGGACACACGCTACCGGCCACCGCCGACGCCGACCGCGGTGTCAGATCGAGGCTTGCGCGGTCGTGCGGAAGGCCCGGCTGAGCAGGGGCGTCGGTGCGGGATCGTCTGGGGTGGGATCGCCGACGGGTTCGGCGTCGCTCGCCATCGGCTGCGGCACCGGCGACGCCTCGGCGCCGGAGCGCTTGGGGTCAGTCCGGCTGCGCTGGTCCGACAGCGCCCAGCCGAGCGGCGGCCGGAACCGATCAGCGTGCGCCCGACACATCGGCAGGCCGCGCCAGGCCTCGCCCTCGAGGTCCACGAGCCAGGCCGTGGTCACGCGGGCGTCGAACAGAAGCAGCGCGGTTGCGGGCTCGGGACACAGCATGTGGGCACACCGGACTACGTCGCGGCGCCCGTTTCGGGGCGGCATCCCCTGGCGCGGCACCAACGTGGCCTGGCCGGCCGCGGCCGCTCTGCCAGCAGGGCGCACTTGGTCCATAGGTGACAAAGTACTGCCAGCCCAGGGCGGACCGGGGGATTTGGTCGCACGCCGCGGCATCCCCGAGTTGTCTCGCAGGCGCGTGTAAGCTTGGTG
>VXNF01000099.1 GCA_009840735.1 Acidimicrobiia bacterium
TACCAGGGTATCTAATCCTGTTTGCTCCCCACGCTTTCGCTCCTCAGCGTCAGTTTCGGCCCAGAGCGCCGCCTTCGCTGCTGGTGTTCCTTCCGATATCTGAGCATTTCACCGCTACACCGGAAATTCCACGCTCCTCTACCAAACTCTAGTCATGGCAGTATCAGATGGCTTCTCAGAGTTGAGCCCTGAGCTTTCACACCCGACTTACCAAACCGCCTACGAGCCCTTTACGCCCAATAAATCCGGACAACGCTTGCTCCCTACGTGTTACCGCGGCTGCTGGCACGTAGTTGGCCGGAGCTTCTTCTGCAGGTACCGTCAGTTTCGTCCCTGCTGAAAGGGGTTTACAACCCGAGGGCCGTCGTCCCCCACGCGGCGTGGCTGCGTCAGGCTTTCGCCCATTGCGCAAGATTCCCCACTGCTGCCTCCCGCAGGAGTCTGGGCCGTGTCTCAGTCCCAGTGTGGCTGATCGTCCTCTCAGACCAGCTACCCGTCGAAGCCTTGGTGAGCCGTTACCTCACCAACTAGCTGATAGGCCGCGAGGCCCTCCCGAAGCACCTGAGCATTTCCTCGTCGCGGCATGCGCCGCAACGGGGGCATCGGGTATTAGCCGCAGTTTCCCACGGTTATTCCCGTCTTCGGGGCAGGTTCCTCACGTGTTACTCACCCGTTCGCCACTCGATGCCCGAAGACATCTCGTTCGACTTGCATGTGTTAGGCCCGCCGCCAGCGTTCGTCCTGAGCCAGGATCAAACTCTCCGTCAACATCTCGGGCCCGCGGCGGCGAACCGCCCCGAACCGTCGATCGTGTGCCGGGGGGTGGTGTTTCCCTGCACCCCCGCGGCTGGAGAGCCGGAGGCGGGTGCCGACCCGCTTCCGACAATCCGGAATTGCTGGGTAGGCCGCGTCGGACAAGGACTCCGACGAGGCCACCCGCACTGGCATTCGTCTTCTCTTCCGTTTTCAAGGAGCGCACCGGTCGCCGCAGCCCCGAGGGGCCGCGAGCGACGCTCACGCGACGTTCGCGCGGTGGCGTCCACCCTCCGCCTCGCATTCTCGCCGGGCCGGTCTGCGGCCGATCGGCGCGTTCCGAGTGCTGAGGTGGCTACGGATGCTAGCGACACGCGCCGGCGATCGCAACCAGCGCCCCGGCACGGCCCCGACAACCCAGCCTCGACGACCCAGACCCGATGAAGCGGCCCCGGCAATGACAGCAGCGCTGCGTGCCGCCGGCCGCCCGGTGCCGGAACCCAGCTCGGTCGGGTTAGGGCGCCACCACGATGAGGCGACGCTCGCGGCGACCGCGCTGGAGGAGCAGGTACCGGTCGTCGATCAACGAGTCCGCCGCCACCCCGCTCCCTGCCACGCGGGCGCGGTTCACCGAGATCGCCGATTGGCGGAGCTGGCGGCGAGCGTCGGCGCGCGACCCGCACAGCCCCGAGGAGACCAGCAGCCCGAGGAGCGCCTCGGGCCCCGCCAGCTCGTCGCGGGGGGCTCGGACCTCGGCCACGATCCCCGACAGGGCGCCGAGCAGCTCGCCGCTGAGCGGTGCGCTGCCGTACAGTGCCTCGGCAGCCATGTTGGCCTGGGCGACCGCCTCGGGGCCGTACACAAAGGCTGTCACCTCGTCGGCGAGGCGCTGCTGAGCGAAACGGCGCTCAGGGGCCTCGCCGTGCTCGGCGGTGATCTGGCGCACGGCGTCCATCGGCAGCAGGGTGAGGCGAGCCAGCAGCATGCCGACGTCGGCGTCGTCGCTGCGCAGCAGGTGCTGGTGCAGGTCGAACGGCAGTGTCCGGTCGGCGGTCAGCCAGACTGTTCCGTCGGCGGTTTTGCCGAACTTCTGGCCGTCGGCGCGGGTCAGCAGCGGCCAGGTGAGGCCGTGTGCGACCGCGCCGGAACGGCGGCGGATGAGGTCAATGCCGGCGACGATGTTGCCCCACTGGTCCGAACCCCCCACCTGCAGGCTGCAGCCGCGGTGGGTGTGGAGCCACCAGAAGTCGAAGGCCTGCAGCAGCATGTAGCTGAACTCGGTGTAGGAGATGCCTTGGTCGCTGCGGAGACGGCTGCGCACCGACTCGCGGGCCAGCATCTGACCCACGGTGACGTGCTTGCCCACGTCGCGTAGGAACTCGATGACGCCGACCGGTGCTGTCCAGTCGCGGTTGTCCACGACGTCGGCTTCGGCGGTGCCGGCGAGGCGGGCGTACTGTTGGCGGATAGCCGCCACGTTCGCCTCCAAGGTCTCGGCGTCGAGCAGGTTGCGCTCATCGGAGCGACCGCTGGGATCGCCGACCATGCCGGTAGCGCCGCCGACGAGCGCCAGCGGCCGATGTCCCGCCTCGGCGAAGCGGCGCAGCACCATCACACCGATCAGGTTGCCGAGGTGCAGGCTGGGCGCGGAGGGGTCGATGCCCAGATAGAGCACCGTCGGCGGCTCGGCCAGAAGCTCTCGGAGCGCTTCCCGGTCGGTGGTGTCGTGAAGCAGCCCGCGCTCGTCGAGGTCGTCCAGCACCCCCGCGCCGCGCCTCGTCGCATGCGTGCTCATGGCTCTCGCTGTTCTGTCCCGTCTCGCCGTGGTCTTCGCGCCGAGCGGGCCCCTGTGGGGTACGCCGCCGGCGTGCCCCGAAGTCTGCCGCCGATTCGGCGCCGAACGACGCTGCCGTGGCGCGCCGCGCGAGCTCGCGTAGGCTCTGCACGTCGACGTGTCTGCCATTCTCGCGCGCCGCCGCGCCGCCTCGGGACTGCTTCGGGTGGCCCTCGTTACCGTCGCCCTCGCCACGTCCTGTACCTATGAGACACGCGACCTGCGGGTCTCGCTCCCCACTACGGCGCAGTCCTCGTTCATCTACGACGCCGAGGGCGGCCTGATCACCTCGTTCCGCGGCGAGCAGCACCGGCGCGACCTCGAGACGATCGACGAGGTGCCGCGGATTCTGCAGGACGCCGTGGTGGCCATCGAAGACGAGCGCTTCTGGGAGCACCAGGGTGTGGACGTGCGCGCCCTGCTGCGGGCGGCGCGCTCGAACATCGCCGTCGACGGCGTCCTGCAGGGCGGCTCCACGATCACCCAGCAATACGTGGGCCGGGCCTTCCTGGACCGCACCGAGATCACCGCTAGCCGCAAGATCGCCGAGATCGCCCTGGCTCTGCAGCTCGAGCGCGCCTACACCAAGGACTTCATCCTGCTGCAGTACCTCAATACGGTGAACTTCGGCGAGGGCGCCTACGGGGTGCTGACCGCCGCCAAGGAGTACTTCGACAAGGAGCTGGACGAGCTGACTCTGGCGGAGGCCGCGCTCCTCGCCGGGCTGATCCAGGCGCCGTCGGCCCGCAACCCCTACGAGAACCGCACCTCGGCCATCCAGCGGCGCGGGGCGGTGCTGGAACGGATGCTGGCCAACGACTGGATCAGCGAGCGCGAGTTCGAGCAGGCCCGGACCGAGCCGCTGCGCCTCGCGCCGCGGGTCGCCACCCTGGATGAGACCTACGAGTACGGGTACTTCGTCGAGGAGGTGCGGCAGTGGATCTTGGACGACCCGCGTTTCGGCGCCACCCCCGACGAACGGGTGCGTCTGCTGTTCGAGGGCGGACTGCACATCCACACCACGCTGGTGCCGCGGGTGCAGCGTGCCGCCGAGAGCGCCCTGAGGACGATCCTGCCTTGGGAGGGCGGGCCGTCGGCGGCCATCGTGGTCATTCGCAACGACACCGGGCATGTGGAGGCCATGGTCGGAGGACGCGACTTCTTCGGCGCGGCACCGTCGGCCCGGTTCAACCTGGCGACCCAGGGCGGGCGCCAGGCCGGCTCGGGGTTCAAGCCATTCGTGCTGGCCGCCGCTCTGGAGCAGGGCATCCAGATGAGCGCCCTGTACCCGGCCCCCAGCAAGATCGAACTGCCGATCCCCGGTCTGACCGAGACCTGGGAGGTGTCCAACTTCTCCGTGACCGGCGGCGGTGGCCTGATGACGCTGCGGGAGGCGCTGGTGCGGTCGATCAACACGGTCTTCGCCCAACTCATGGAGGACGTGACGCCCGCCGCCGGCGTCGCCATGGCCGAGCGCCTGGGGGTGGCGTCGCCACTGGCGCCCGTGCTGGCGGCCGTGTTGGGCAGCGAGGACGTGACAGTCTTGGACATGGCCGCGGGGTACTCCACCTTCGCCCGGCGGGGGATCTACATTGCCCCCACGATGGTGACCCGCGTCACCCGCTTGGACGGAACAGTGCTGTACGAGCACGAGCCCAACTCCGCTCGGGTTCTGGACAGCCGGATCTCCGACGAGATGACCGACGCGATGGCCGAGGTCGTGGAGGCGGGCACCGGGCGCCGGGCGGCCGTCGAGGGCCGCTCGGTCGCCGGCAAGACCGGCACCGCGGAGAATTATGTGGACGCCGGATTCACCGGCTACACGCCGCAGTACACGACCGCGGTGTGGGTCGGCTTCCCCGATGCTCAGATCCCGATGGAGCCGCCGACGACCGAGCGGGACGTGACCGGCGGCTCCTATCCGGCGGAGATCTTCCAGCTTGTGATGTCTGCCATCCACGAGGGGCTAGCGACCGAGCCCTTCGCGGCGAGCCCGCCGACCACGACCACCACTCAGTACCCGCCGGTGGTCGAGGTGCCGTCGGTGATCGACCTGCCCCTTGAGGAGGCCACCGCGAGGATCGAGGAGGCCTACCTGGACGTGCGGGTTTCGGAGGTCGTGCGGCCCGAAGCGGCGGCGGGCACCGTGGTCCGCCAGATTCCGCCCGCCGGGGAACTGGCCAGCGGCGGCAGCGCCATGATCGTCGAGGTGGCCGTCGAGCCGCCGGCAACCCCCGTCGAGACCGAGGATGTCGATTCGCCTGCCGAGCCACCCAGCGGTCCTGACCTGCCCGAGAGCGCGGACCGACAGCCGGCAACCGACGGCGACGAGCCCCAGCCCTCCGTGGACGCGGGCATCCAGGGCGGTGCCGGGGAGGGAGGCGTGGGCCGTGATCAGCCCTGAGAAGCGAGAGGTCCAGCACTGGCTGGACTCGCTGCGCGGCACCGAGGATCCCGAGCCGGAAAGGCCTGGCGGGAACCGGCCCTGGCTGCCGAAGAACCGCACCGGCGCCAGCGTGGCTGTCACAGTGCTGGTCGTGATGGCCGGGTTCTGGATTTGGGCGTTCTCACCGCTGGCGCCGAGCGGTCACCCCGACGCTCTCTACGACGTGGCCTTCACCGAGGACGCCGAGGACGTCTGCGCCGCTGCCGTGGCCGCCGCGGACGGTTTGCCGGGGGCCGCTGAGGCGACCGGCCCGGAGGATCGGGCGCGCCAGATCCACACGTCCACCCCGCTGTTCGAGGAGATGGTGGCCGAGCTGCGGGCCGAGGCATCCCAGGTGGTCGGCGCGGACGCCGATCTCCTCAACGCCTGGCTGGCTGATTGGGACACCTACTTGGGCGACCGCCGCGCCTACGCCGAGATCCTGGCCGGCGGCAGCGACCCTCCGTTCACGGTGACCGCCCGCGACGGAGACGCCGTGACGAGCTACATCGACATCTTCGCCGAGGTCAACGCCATGCCGAGCTGCGCCACGCCCGAAGACGTCTGAGACACGCTGGGCTAGGTCTCGACCTGGCCCGAGAGGTACAGACGGTCGAGGTCGAGGCCCAGCGTCTCACGCCGAGCGATGCGGGCCCGCAGCTTGTCCTTGATCGCCAAACTGAGCGCCTCGACCTCACAGAGCCGCTCAGCGCCGTCGATGTCGTTGCGATCCACGTTGATTACGCGGCCGGCCTGCGCGACGGTCCAGTGGTGGGTGGTGTCCCGCTCGGTGAGGCGCAGCTCGTCGCCGGCGGCAACGCAGCCCTCCTGCAGCACGCGCATGAGGTAGCCGGTGAAGCCGGTGTCCTGGACGACGACAGAGATGTCCTTGCGGCCGTAGCGGGCAGCGATCTTGTAGCAGGGCGAGCGCGGCTCGCTCACCTGCAACACGCTGGTGCCCGCTTCGAAGACATCGCCGAGGCGCACCTCCGCCTCGGTCAACCCGTCCACGGTGAGGTTCTCGGCGAAAGCCCCGACTGCGGGGATGTCGACGCCTCGCTCGCGCCAGAACGGGTAGTGGTCCCGGGAATACACCAGCACGGCGCCGTCGGGGCCCCCATGGCCCGGATACTCGTGCTCGTCGCCCTCGACGCCGAGGCGGTACACCCGCACCGGGCCCTCCACGGGTCGCTTCACGAAGGCGCTGACGACGGTGCGTCCGCTGGATTCCAGCTCCCCGACCTTGCCCACGCACACGGCCGCGACCCGGCCTCGCAGCCCGTCATCCACGCCGTCAACCTACCCGTGTCTCAGCGGGGCGGTCGGGAGACGTTGAGATCGCCGGGCACGTACCAGCGCCAGGGACGTTCGGTGGCCGCCGAGATGCCGATACGGCCGCTGCTCGCATGGGTGGAGGTGCCCGCGCCGTCCTCGAGTATCGCCACCGGGGAGGCCGGATCAAGCAGATCGGCGCCGTTGTGGTGACCGTCGATGCCCAAGGCGGCGGTGAGCTTGGCGGGGCCGCTGCACAGGTCTCGGGTGCGGCGCGCCTTCGGGCGGTCGGCCCACATGTCCTCGACGCCCCGCAGCGGCGCCAGGGCGCGCAACAGCACCGCCCCGCAGCGCCCCTCCGGCTCACAGACCACGTTGGCGCACCAGTGCATCCCGTAGCTGAAGTACACGTACAGACGCCCCGGCGGGCCGAACATCACCTCGTTGCGCGGCGTTCGGCCCCGATGGCCGTGGCTGGCCGGATCCTCCGCGCCGCCGTAGGCCTCCACCTCCACGATGCGACCGGCTCGGTCACCGCAGGCCAGCACCATGCCCAACAGTTCGGGGGCGACGGCGGCGACCGGGCGCTCGAAGAAGCCTCGGCCTGCTCGCTGGGTCACACCGACGGCACCTCGGCGGCGGCGAGGCGGGCGGCATCGGCCGCGAGGCGCGCCGCGAACCGCTGGCGCTGGACGGCCACCGCAGCCGCGCCGCCGCCGCCGGGGCTCGTGCGCCGCGCCAGCGTTCTGCCGGGCCGGAGAATCTCGCTGGCCTCAGGGCCCACCTCGGCCGCCGCCAAGTCGGCGAAGTCGCCCTCTCCGGCCAGCGCGCCGCGCACGACTCGGGCGATGCGCTCGTGCGCGACGCGGAACGGCACCCCGCGGCCGACCAGCATCTCCGCTAGGTCGGTGGCGGCCAGCAGCGGATCGTCGGCCGCGGCGGCCATGCGCGCTTCGTCGAAGGCTGCGGTGTTCAGCAGCCCCGCCAGGGCCGCCAAAGCGCCGCGCACCTGCGCCAGGGAGTCAAATAGCGGCTCCTTGTCTTCCTGCAGGTCGCGGTTGTAGGCCAGCGGCAACCCCTTCAGAGTCGCCAGCAGGCCGGTGAGGTTGCCGATGAGCCGCCCGGCGCGTGCCCGGGCAAGCTCGGCCACGTCGGGGTTCTTCTTCTGGGGCATCATCGAACTGCCGGTAGCCCAGGCGTCGTCGAGGTGCAGGAAGCCGACCTCTTCGCTGGTCCACCAGACGATCTCCTCACCGAGGCGCGACAGGTGAACCCCCAGCAGCGCCAGCGCGAAGAGGCTCTCAGCCACGAAGTCCCGGTCGCTGACCGCATCGAGGGAGTTCTCGAAGCGGGCGGCGAAACCCAGGTCGGCGGCGGTGGCGTCGGGATCGATGGGCAGCGACGTGCCGGCGGAGGCACCCGCCCCCAGCGGCGACACGTCAGCGCGTCGGCGGGCGTCCAACAGTCGGTCAAAGTCGCGGGCCAGCGCCCAGCCGTGGGCCAGCAGATGATGCGCCAGCAGGACCGGCTGAGCGCGCTGCAGGTGGGTGTAGGCCGGCAGCCTGGCCTCGCCGACCTCGGTGGCGCGCGCCGCCAGGACCTTCTGCAGAGCGAGCACGCCGCCCGCCGCCGCGGCCAGCTCGCGCTTGACGAACAGGCGCAGATCGCAGGCGACCTGGTCGTTGCGGCTGCGGGCGGTGTGCAGCCGGGCACCCGCCTCGCCGGCCAGCTCGGTGACCCGGCGCTCCACGGCTGTGTGGATGTCCTCGTCGGCGGCGGCGAAGGCGAACTCGCTGCTCGCCAGCTCGGAGGCGGCCGCCTCGAGCGCCGTCGCCAACGCCGCGCCGTCGGCCTCGCTCAGCAGCCCGGCGCGCACCAAGCCGCGAACGTGGGCCTGCGAGGCCGCAATGTCGTCGGCGGCCAAAACCCGGTCGTAGGCGAGGCTGGCGGTGAACGCCATGAGCTCCTCCGCTGGCGACGCGGCGAGGCGGGCCGCCCAGAGCGTGCCGCTGCCCGTCGCCGCCCCAGGACGGTCAAGGTAACCCTCAGGCGCCATCGCTGCCGCCTCCGCTGGCGCGGGTCGAGGCTGTGCGCAGCCGCAGCGCAGCCAGCTTGATGAAGCCCTCGGCGTCACCTTGGCGGTAGGCGCCGCCGTCCTCCTCGAAGGTGGCGACCGCCGGATCGAAGAGGCTGTTGTTCGAACGGCGGCCCACGATCGTGACGTTGCCCTTGTAGAGCTGCAGGCGCACGACGCCGCTGACGAGTTGCTGGCTGTGGTCGATGGCGGCTTGCAGCATGAGCCGCTCGGGGCTCCACCAGTAGCCGTTGTAGATCAGCGAGGCGTAGCGAGGCATCAGCTCGTCCTTCAGGTGCGCCACCTCCCGGTCGAGCGTGAGGGACTCCATGGCCCGGTGGGCGCGCAGCAGGATGGTCCCGCCGGGCGTCTCGTAGGCGCCGCGGGACTTCATGCCCACGTAGCGGTTCTCCACGAGGTCCAAGCGACCCACGCCGTGCGCGGAGCCCAGGGAGTTCAGTTCCGCGAGGAGCGCTCCCGGCGGCAGCGGGCGGCCGTCGATGGCCACGGCGTCGCCCCGCTCAAAGGCGATCTCAATATAGCGCGGCTCGTCGGGCGCCTCGGTCGGTGCCACGGTCCAGCGCCACATGGAGGCTTCGGGCTCGAGCCACGGATCCTCCAGGCGACCGCCCTCATAGGAGATGTGCAGCAGGTTGGCGTCCTCGGAGTACGGCGAGCCGCCGCCCGCGGCGGCCGTGATGGGGATGCCGTGCTCAGCGGCGTAGGCCAGCAGGCGCTGGCGGGAAGTCAGGTCCCAGATACGCCAGGGCGCGATCACTCGGATGCCCGGCGCCAGGGCGTAGGCGCCCAACTCGAAGCGCACCTGGTCGTTGCCCTTGCCGGTGGCGCCGTGGGCGATGGCGTCCGCGCCCGTCTCGGCGGCGATCTCCACCAGCCGCTTGGCGATGAGCGGGCGAGCGATGGAGGTGCCCAGCAAGTACTCGCCCTCGTAGACCGCGTTGGCGCGGAACATTGGGAAGACGAAATCGCCCGCGAAGGTCTCGCGCAGGTCCTCGACGCGGATGTCGCGCACTCCGAGAGCGGCGGCCTTGGCGCGAGCCGGTTCCAGTTCCTCGCCCTGGCCCAAGTCAGCGGTGAAGGTCACCACCTCGCAGCCGTAGGTGTCCTGCAGCCAGCGCAGGATGACCGAGGTGTCCAGACCGCCGGAATAGGCCAGAACGACCTTGCGCGGGGCGCCGGGCGGAGGGGATGTCGGGGCCATGGTTCAGGTCTCCTTCTTGGTGTGGTCGGACGCCTCGGGCGGCAGGCCGGCGCGGGCGCGCAGCCGGGCGGCGAGGGCGCCCGCGTCGCTGCCCTCGGCGGCCACCACCAACAGCGTGTCGTCGCCGGCCACGGTGGCGAGCACACCGCTCAGCCCCGCCCGGTCGAGGGCCGAGCCAACCACGTGGGCCGAACCCGGCGGCGTGCGCAGGCAAACCAGGTTGGCGGAGCGGCCGATCTCGATGACCCAGTCTCCGAGGACCCTGCGCAGGCGGTCGTCGCCCATGGCCCGCTCCTCGGCCGGCACGGGCACGGCGTAGACGCCCACGCCGCCGCCGACGCGCACCTTGACGGCGCCGAGATCGTCGAGGTCGCGCGACACCGTCGCCTGCGTGGCGCTCACGCCGCGCTCGGCCAGCAACTCGACGAGTTGCTCCTGGCTGCTGACCGTCTCATCGCCCAAGAGGCGCTCGATGATGTGTTGGCGCTGTCTCTTGCCGACGGTCATGGGCTGGTTTCCTCCCTGGGGGTTCGGCTCGGCGCGGGGTCCGCCAGCCACCAGAACAGGCCTTTGGCGGCGCCGAGGCGGTTGGCCGCCTGCTGCCAGACGCGCGAGTGAGGGCCGTCGATTACCTCAGCGGCCACCTCCTCGCCCCGGCGCGCCGGCAGGCAGTGCAGGAATACGGCCTGCGGTGCGGCGGCGGCCATCAGCTCGGGGGTCACGGTGAAGCCGGCGAAGTCCTGTCGCCGCTGCTCCGCCTCGGCCTCTTGGCCCATGGAGGCCCAGACGTCGGTGTATACGGCGTCGGTGCCGGCCACTGCGGCGCGGGGGTCCTCGAAGCTGCTCACCTCGGCGCCGGCGGCGCGCAGGCGGGCCAGTTGCTGCTCGCTGAATCCGTAGCCGGCCGGCGAGGCGATCCGGAACGCCAGGCCCGCCCGGCCGGCGCCGAGGGCAAGCGAACTCGCCACGTTGTTGGCGTCGCCCACGTAGGCCACGCTGCGCCCCTCGCAGGTGCCGAAGACTTGCCGGACAGTCAGCAGGTCGGCGAGCGCCTGCAGGGGGTGGGCTCGGTCCGAGAGCAGATTCACGACCGGCACCGGCGAGACGGCCGCCATCCGCTCCAGGACGCGGTGGTCGAAGACCCGGGCGCCGATGATGGCGTGGTAGCAGGCGAGGGTGCGCGCCAGGTCCTCGGCGCTCTCGCGCACGTCGATGCCCACCTCGTGGTCGAGGACCGTGACCGGGTGGCCCGAGAGGTGCGCCACGGCCAACTCGGCGGAGTGTCGGGTGCGCGCCGACGGCTTCTGGAAGTACAGGGCGACGCCACGATCCTCCAACACGTTCCTCCGGCGACCCTCCTCAGCGCGGTTCAGCACGTCCAGCACCTCGGCGGCGCTGAGGTCGTCGATGTCCAGCACATGGCGCACCGGCGCGGGCGGCTCCTGCTCCTCGCTGGGTCCGAGCTGGCGGCTGAGCTCGCCGGACACCAGCAGCGTGCTGGCGACGAGTCGGGCCGTCAGCTGACCGAACACCGTCACTCCTGTCCGCCGGGAGACGCCTCGATGACCGCGGCGAAGCGGGCGACCGCCTCGTCAATCTGATCCTCAGAGACCACTAGCGGAGGGGCGAATCGCACCGCGCTGGACGTCACGGCGTTGACCACGAGGCCCGCCGCCAGGCACGCGGCGGCGACCTCGCCGGCGCTGCGGCCAAGCGTCGGGTCCAACTCGGCGGCCAGCAGCAGGCCGCGCCCGCGCACGGCGGCCACGCCAGCGATCGCTTCAAGGCGGGCGCGCAGCTGGACGCCTGCGGTTTCGGCGCGGGCCGGGGCGTCCATCTCGATCATGCACTCCAGCACAGCGCGGGCCGCGGCTGTCGCCAGCGGCTGGCCCCCGAAGGTGGTGGCGTGATCGCCGGGCGCGAAGGCCCCGGCCACCCCAGCGCGCGCCCAACAGGCGCCGATGGGGACGCCGTTGCCCAACGCCTTGGCCATCGTGACCACGTCGGGCTGCACGCCGCTGTGCTGGTGGGCGAACCAGCGTCCGGTGCGGGCCAGACCGGTCTGCACCTCGTCGAACATCAGCAGCAGGCCGCGCTCGTCGCACAGTGCCCGCAGTTCCGGCAGGTAGTTCTCCGGGGGAACGTGTACGCCGCCCTCGCCCTGGATCGGCTCCACAAGGACCGCCGCGGTGCTCTCGTCGACGGCGGCGTCAACGGCGGCAACATCCGCGAACGGCACGTGACGGAACCCGGCGGGAAGCGGCTGGAACACCTCGTGCTTCTCGGGCTGGCCGGTGGCGTGGAGCGTGGCGAGCGTGCGCCCGTGGAACGACCGCAGCGCCGAGATGACCGTGTGGCGGCCCCAGCCTGCCCAGCGCCGCGCCAGCTTGATGGCGGCCTCATTGGCCTCAGCGCCGGAGTTGCAGAAGAACACCTGCCCTCCCCCGCCCAGCAGCCCGTCGAGGGTCTGAGCGACCGGACCGTTGTGCTCGGTGGCGAACAGGTTGGAGACGTGCAGCAGGCGCCGGGCTTGGGCGGCGAGGGCCTGCGCCACCTTGGGATGGCTGTGGCCGAGGCTCGTGACGGCCAGCCCCGACAGGAAGTCCAGGTACTCGCGCCCGTCGCGGTCCCACAGCCGGGCGCCTTCGCCGCGCACGAACATCACCTGCGGCGGCCCGTAGCTGGGCATGAGCGGGCAGCGCTCGGCGTCGGCGGGCGCCCCGACGGCGACAGCGTGGGGGCTCGGCTCGGCGGCTCGGCGCGACGGAGGGTTCATTGGGCCTCCCCGGCGGTCTCTGGAGGGTCGGGGCGGATCATGGTGCCCACGCCTTCATCGGTGAAGAGTTCGAGCAGCAGCACGTGAGGCTGGGTGCCGTTCAGCAGGTGCGCCGAGCCGACGCCGCCCCGCACCGCCGCCAGGCAGGCCTCCGCTTTGGGGATCATGCCGCCCGCCACGCGCCCGTCCGCGAGGATGGCCGCCAGGTCCGCCGCCGTGACCTCTGACAGCACGCTGGCGGGGTCGGTCACGTCGGCCAGCAGGCCGGCCACGTCGGTCAGAACCACCAGCCTCTCGGCGCCCAGCGCGGCCGCCAGCGCGCCCGCCACGGTGTCGGAGTTGATGTTGTAGGGCTGGGCACCAGCGCCCGCGCCGATCGTGGAGACGACGGGGATGTAACCCAGCTCCAGCAGGCGCTCCACGATGCCCGGATCCACCGCGTCCACCTCGCCGACGAATCCGAGGGAGGCGTCGCGCGGCCGCGCGACGATCAGCCCGGCGTCCTCGCCGGAGACGCCCACCGCTAGGGGGGCGCGGGCGTTGATGGAGGCCACGATGTCGCGGTTCACCTTGCCGAGGAGCACCATGCGGGCAATGTCGAGCGTCTCCGCGTCGGTGACGCGGCGTCCCGCCACGAAGGAGGGCGCCTTGCCGAGACGGCCCATGAGGTCGTCGATCTGCGGTCCGCCGCCGTGGACGATCACCGGGCGGATGCCCACCGAGTGCATTAGCAGCACGTCGCCGGCGACGGCGCGCGCCACCTCGGGGTCGCTGACGGGCACGCCCCCGAACTTGATCACCACGGTGCGCCCGGCGAAGCGCTGGATGTACGGCAGCGCCTGGGTGAGCACCTCGGCGGTTACCTGCGGTGCGGGCCGGGAGGCGCCGAGAGGAGAGTCGGCGTGCGGGTTCATCAGCTCGTCTTGGAGTTCTCGTCCACGTAGCCGTGGGACAGGTCGACGGTGACGATCTCGGCCTGCCCGTCGCCGATGCCCAAGTCCACATTGAGGTGAAGTCTGCGCTGGCGCATGTAGGCGGCGAGAGCGTCGGCGTCGGGGCGGGCGGGCCTGCCCTCGGCGTACACGGTGTGGTTGCCGTAGGCGATGGTGATGCGCTCGGGGTCGAACGCCACGCCCGCGGCGCCGAACTCACTGGCGATGCGCCCCCAGTAGGGGTCTTCGCCGAACCAAGAGCACTTCACGAGTTGGCAGTTGGCGCAGTCCCTGGCCGCCTTGGCGGCTTCGGCGTCGCTGGCGGCGCCGGTGACCCGCAACAGCACCGTCTTGGTGGAGCCTTCGGCGTCGTCGGCCATCTGCAGCGCCAGGTCGCCGCACGCCTCGGCCAGCGCCGCGGCGAGGGCACCGTCGGGCGCCCGCCCGGCGGCGCCGTTGGCGAGCAGCAGCACGGTGTCGTTGGTGGACTGGGCGCCGTCGACGGTGAGGCGGTTGAAGCTGCCGGCCACCGCGGCGCGCAGGACCTCCTCCAGCGCGGCGGGTTCGGCGGCGGCGTCGGTGGTGAGCACAGCCAGCATGGTGGCCATGTTCGGCTCCAGCATGGCGGCGCCCTTGGCGATGCCGCCGACGGTGAAGCCGCCGCCGGCGACGGTGACCTCCTTGGCCACGGTGTCGGTAGTCATCATGGCAACGGCGGCCTCGCTGCCCCCGGCGGGATGCCGGGCCGCCACCACCTTGGGGATGCCCGCGGCGATGCGGTCCATCGGCAGCTCGAAGCCGATCAGGCCCGTGGAGCACACCAGCACGTGATCGCTGTGGCCGCCCAGCGACTCGGCGGTCAGTTCGCACATGCGCTCAGCGTCGGCGAGTCCCTGCCGTCCTGTCGCCGCGTTGGCGTTGCCGCTGTTGCAGATCACCGCCGCGGCCAGTCCCCCCGAACGCGCCAGGTGGCCGCGGCTGACCACCACGGGTGCGGCGGTCATCCTGTTGGATGTGAACACGCCCGCGGCGGCCACCGGTGTTGCGTCGGCGGTCGCCACGATCGCCATGTCCAGGGCCCCGGAGGGCTTGATTCCGCCAGACCGGCCTGCCGCCACGAACCCGTCCACGGAGGTGACGCTCACGGGTACACCCCCACGGTGGCGAGGCCGGTGGTCTCCTCGAGGCCGCACAGCAGGTTGGCGCACTGCACCGCCTGCCCCGAGGCGCCCTTGCCCAAGTTGTCGAGCGCGCAGAGCGCCATAACCCAGCCGGTGCGGGCGTCGAACCGGGCGGTGAGGTGGGCGCTGTTGGCGCCGAGAGTGGCCTTGGTGGACGGCGGGCTCTCACGCACCGTCACGAACGGCTCGGCGGCGTAGGCCTCGGCGAGCAGCGTCAGCAGATCATCGGTGTCGGCGACGCCGGCGGGGCGGGCGTAGCAGGTCGCCAGGATGCCGCGGTTCATGGGCGCTAGGTGGGGGGTGAACAGCACCCCAGCCCCGGTGGCCTGTTCGATCTCCGGCGTGTGGCGATGGTCGAGCAGGCCATAGGCGACGAAGTCCTCGTCCACGGCGCAGAAGCTGGTGTGCGGCTTCGCCGGGCGGCCCGCGCCGGAGACACCGCTGGCCGCGTCCACGATCACGCCGTGCGGTTCGATGGCCCCGGCTCGAACGAGCGGCGCCAGCGCCAGCGCCGCCGCCGTCGGATAGCAGCCCGGCGCGGCCACCGCAGCGGCGCCCCCGAAGGTGTCGCGGAACAGCTCCGGCAGCCCGTAGGCGAAAGCGTCCAGATGTTCGGGGGCTTGGTGGGGCTGGCCGTACCACTGCTCGTAGACGGCGGGATCGCGCAACCGGAAGTCGGCTGCCAAGTCGACGACTCTGGCGCCGGTGTCGGCGTCGAGCAGCGTCGGGACGAACCGCTGCGAGGCACCGTGGGGCAGGGCGAAGAAGACGACGTCGGCGCCAGCGACGCGTTCGGGCTCATAGCCGCTGAAGGCGAGATCGGGATAGGCGACCCCGAGGCTGGGGTAGAGGTCTCCCACGGCCACGCAGGCCTGGGAGTCGCCGGTCGCTGTCACCACGGTCATCGCCGGATGCGCGGCCAGGATGCGCAACAGCTCCGCCCCGGTGAAACCCGACGCCCCGACGATCGCCACAGATAGCACGACGAGATTATACTGACTATTGCATTAGTATGCAACCACGGCCTGCGGGCAGCCCGGTCGGGCGCCGGACGGCTTGGTCAGTCGCGCAGCGCGGCGCCGGCGACCTCGGCCGCGGCGATGCAGGCGGCTCGGATCTCGCCCACCTCGGCGTCGGTGAGGGTGCGGTCGGCAGCCTGGAGGCGCAGACGCCAGGCCAGGCTGCGGCAACCGGCGCCGAGCCGGTCTGGGTCGCGGAACACGTCGAAGAGACGGAGCCACGCGAGTGACTCGCCGGCCGCTCGGCGCAGCGCAGCCTCGACTGTCGCCGCCGGCACCGGCTCGCCGACCACGAAGGCTAGGTCGATGTCGCTGGAGGGGAAGCGACTGGGCTGGCGGTAGCGGGGACTGTCGATGTGGGCCTCCAGCAGCCGGCCCAGGTCGCACTCCAGCCAGGCGACCCGCTCGGCGATGTCGAAGGCCGCCGTCACGGCCGGGTCGATCTCGCCTAGGACTCCGAGGGTCTGGCCTCCGGAGACCAGCACGGCCGAGCGGGTGGGGTGCATCCCTGCGGTGGCCTCGTTGCGGACCTCGATCCCCGCGAATCCCATGGCGCGGCACAGACGTTCCCACAGCGCCGCAGCCGCGGGCGCCTCACAGCCGGCTAGCGCCGCCGCCAGGCAGTCGCTCTCGGCGGGAAGCTCGCCGTCGCCGGAGGCATGGACGTGGCCGACCTCAAACAGCGCCACGCCGGGCTGGCGGCGGGCGGCGTTGTAGGCCACGGCCTTCAGCAGCCCCGGCCGCAGCGAGGTGCGCATGATCGACTCCTCGGCCACGAGCGGGTTGGTGACGGTGATGCCGTCCGGCGGCAGGCCACAGCGCTCCAGGTCGCCCGGCGCCAGGAAGGGCAGCGGCATGGCCTCCGTCAGCCCGAAGCCCGCCAGCGCCTCCTGCACCCGGCGGCGACCGCGCTGGCGGGACGTCAGACCGCCGGGGTGGGGCGACTTGGGCACCGTCCGGGCGATGCGGCTGTAGCTCCAAAGCCGACCGACCTCCTCGATCACGTCGATCTCCGTGGCGGTGTCGAGGCGCCACGACGGCACCGTCACGTCCCAGACCTCGCCGGGGTAGCTGCGAGGAGCGGCTGCAGGAGGCACCTCGGCGGCGGCGATCCCGAAGCCGATGGGCTCCAGGCAGGCGAGCATCTCCGCTGCTGTGAGGCAGGTTCCCAGAATGGCGTTGACCCGCCCGGTGCGCACCCGCACCGTCGGGCGCGGCGGCAGATGGCCGTGCGCCTGCACCAGCTCCGGCGCCAGGGCTACCCCCCCAGGGGCGGCCAGCTCGGCGAAGCGCTCCAGCGCCCAGGGAGCGATCTCGGGGTCCACCCCGGCCTCGAAGCGGGCGGAGGCCTCGCTGCGCAGACCCAGGCGACGCGACGTGCGGGCGATGTCGGTCGGGTTCCACCAGGCGGCCTCCAGCAGCACCGTCTCGGTGGCTTCGGAGATCTCCGTCGAGGCGCCGCCCATCACCCCGGCGATGCCGATGGGCACCTCGGCGGAGTCCACGATCACCCCGTCGCCCGCGTGCAGGGTGCGCGCCGCGCCGTCGAGCGTCTCGACCTGCTCCCCCTCGGCGGCCCGGCGCACTCCCAGCGCCCCGCCGGGCACCAAGTCGGCGTCGAAGGCGTGCGACGGCTGGCCGACCTCCAGCATCACGTAGTTGGAGAGGTCCACCACGAAGTTGATCGGGCGCATCCCCAGGGCCAGCAGGCGCCGACCGATGAGCGGCGGCGTGCGGGCGCCGGCGGCGTTGCGCAGCAGGCGCACGCTGAAGTGCCCGCATAGGTCCGGCGCCAGGATCTCCACCCTGACCGACTCCCCCGCCGGCGCGCCCACGGTCCCCACCTGCGGCTCCGGCAGCTCGAACGGCAGGCCGCGGCGGGCCGCTAGGTCGCGCGCCACGCCCACCACCGACAGGGCGTCGGGACGGTTGGGGTTGACTTCGAGATCGAACAGCACGTCGCCGGCCACACCGAGGGCCGCGGTTAGGTCCTCGCCCAGCTCCAGGTCGCCCGGCAGGATCATGATGCCTTCGGCGTCGGTGCCCATCTCCAACTCAGCCGCCGAGCAGATCATTCCTTCCGAGTGCTGCCCGCGCATGCGTCGGCGGCCGATCTCGAGGCCGTTCGGCATGGTGGTGCCCACGGTGGCGAGGGGCACTAGGTCGCCGACGGCCATGTTGAAGGCACCGCAGCAGACCTGCCGCAGATCGCCGTCGCCTGCGTCCACGTCCACGAGCTGGATCCGGTCGGCGTCGGGATGGGGCCGCAGCCCGGCCACCCTTGCCACGACGATGCCGTCCGACACCGCAGCGAAGGTGGCCATGCTCTCGACCGCCAAGCCCAGGTCGGAGAGGTCTTCGGCTATGGCCTCCGGCGCACCTTCGATCGGCGCGAACTCGCGCAGCCACGACAGCAGAACCTTCATCAGAACTGCTCCAGGAATCTCGAGTCGTTGGTCCAGAGGTCGCGCAGGTCGTCGATGCTGTAGCGGAGCATGGCGAGGCGGTCGATGCCGAACCCGAAGGCGAACCCGCTCCAGCGCTCGGGGTCCAAGCCGCAGACCTCCAGCACCGACGGGTGAACCATGCCGCTGCCGCCGAGTTCGAGCCAGGTGCCGTCGGGGCGCTGCACGTCGAACTCGGCGGAGGGCTCGGTGAACGGGAAGTAGGAAGGGCGCAGCCGGGACGTGAAGCCCGGACCGAAGTAGGCCGTCGTGAACGTCTCGATGGCGCCCGCTAGGTCGCCGAGCGTGATGCCCTCGTCCACGACGAGCCCTTCGATCTGGTGAAAGACCGGCATGTGGGTGGCATCGGCGGTGTCCTGGCGGTAGCAGCGGCCCGGCGCCACGACGTACAGCGGCGGCGACTGGCGCTGCATGACCCGGACCTGCACCGGCGACGTGTGGGTGCGCAGCAGCGTGCTGCCGGGCGGGCCGTGATCCACGTACAGGGTGTCGTACATGTCACGGGCCGGGTGGCCGGGCGGGAAGTTGAGCGCCCCGAAGTTGTGCCATTCGGTCTCGATCTCGGGACCCTCCGCCACGGTGTAGCCCATGGCGCAGAACACGTCCTCGAGGCGACGCTGCGTCTGGCTGATGACGTGCAGCCGCCCGACGGGCGGACGTTCGGGCAGTTCGGTGAGGTCGAGGCGCTCGGCCTCGAGTTGCCGGCGGCGCTCGGCCGCCCGCAGTTCGTCGAGGCGGGCCTCGTAGCGCGCCGCCACCTCGGCCAACGCCTCGCTGAGGGCGCGTCCGGCCGCCGGGCGATCCTCCGGCGCCAACGACCCCACTCGGCGGCGCAGGCCTGTCAGGGGGGCGCCCTTGCCGAGCAGGTCGGGGCGCGCGGCGGTGAGTTCGGCGACGGTGTCGGCGGCAGTGAGGGCAGCGACGGCGTCGGTGGCCAGGCCGCGGGCCTCAGCCACCAGCGCGCTCGCGGTCTCCTCAGCAGTCATCCGGTCTGACCCTCAGGCCGCGGGCGGGGTGGCCGAGCACTGGATCCCGGCCCCGACTGGTATGACGGATCGAACCGAACCGGGGGCGCGGCGAGGATCATCGGCCGTGGGCCGCCTCGGCCTGAGGCGCCTCGCAGCGACGGCGGCGCTGGACCTCGAAGCAGAGCACGGCGGCGGCGGCCCCCACGTTGAGCGACTCGGCCAACCCCGCCAGCGGGACATGTACCCAGTCGTCGATCTGCTCGGCCAGCGAGGCGGGCAGACCGTGTGACTCGTTTCCGACGACGAGCGCCAACGGCGCGGACAGGTCGGCCCGGTCGAACGGACAACCCCGACCGGCAGCGGCGCCCACGGCCCGCAGGCCCCGCCCCCGCAGCCCCTCGAGGGCTGTTATCGGGTCTTGCGCCAGCGCCGGGGGCAGCCGGAAGATCGACCCGGCCGAAGCCCGAACCGCCTTCGGGCCGTACGGGTCGGCAGACTCGCCGGCGAAGATCACCGCGCCGGCGCCAGCGGCCTCCGCGCAGCGCAGCAGCGTGCCGGCGTTGCCGGGGTCGGCCACCGAGACCGCCACGAGGACGAAGCTGGCCGCACCGGCCGGGGCGTCACCGCCGGCGGCGGCAGCGGGTCGCTCGACGACAGCGAGCAGCGGCTGCGGGGTCACCGAGGCGCCGACCTTGGCGAGTGCCCCTGCCTCGACCTCGAGGCGCGTCGCACCCGCCGCGGCCAACCGGTCCCCCAGGCACCGTGCTTCCTCGTCGGCCCGTGCCGTCTCGATGTAGACCTGCCGTATCGCCAGACCAGCGGCGGAAGCCTCGGCGGCGAGGGTCGACCCCTCCACGAGGAACACCCCGTCGGCCCGCCGAGCGGCCGCCGAGCGCGCCAAGCGACGCAGCCCCGCCAGACGCGGTCGCGCAGCGGTCAACGCCGCCACGCCGCCATCCCCGCCGCGGTCACTGCCCTGTCAACTCCGCCGAATCGCCGCCCGCCGTGCAGCGGGGCAGCTCAGGACCCGCGGGGCGAATCACCGGCGCGGGCGCCGTCCGCTAGCCGCACGAGCGCGGCGAAGGAATCAGGGTCGCGAACCGCCATGTCGGCGAGGGCCTTGCGGTTCACCTCCACGCCGGCGGTGCGGAGTCCGGCCATGAACGTGCTGTAGGTGGCGCCGTGCTGGCGGCACCCGGCGTTGATCCGCTGGATCCACAGCCGGCGCATCTCGCCCTTGCGCGCCCGGCGGTCCCGGAACGCGTACTGGCCCGAGTGCATGAGCTGCTCGTTGGCGCCGCGCCAGGTGCGGCTCTTGTTGCCGTAGTAGCCCTTGGCGCGCGCCAAGGTGGCCTTGCGCCGCTTGCGGGCTGGAACGGATCGTCTGGCTCTGGCCATCTCCTGCCTCCCGGGTGCCGAGACCCTCTCAGATACCGAGCTGGCGGCGCACCGACGGCCTGTCGGCGCTGCTCACGTCCCCGTCGCGGCGCAGCTGGCGCTTGCGCTTCGGGGCCTTCTTCTCGAGGATGTGGTTCTTGTAGGCGTGACGCCGAACGATCTTGCCGGAGCCGGTCACCTTGAAGCGCTTGGCGGCGCCCCGGCGGGTCTTCATCTTGGGCATTGTCGTTCCTCTCGGCTTCGATGACCGGTGATAGGTGGGGCGCTTCGGTGGGGCTCTCAAGGCTCGGGCGGCTAGCGGCGGATCGCAACCCGCACCGGCCCCCGAACCGGCGGCGTCAGCCCGAGCAGCCGGGGCGAGACGCAGTTACTTGCGGCCGCGCTTGTCGGGGGCGAGGAGCATCACCATGTTGCGGCCGTCCTGGCGAGGCGGCGCTTCGATGCGGGCTAGGTCGCCGGTCACCTCGGACACCTCGTCCAGGATGCGTTGACCCAACTCGGGATGAAGCGTCTCACGGCCCCGGAACATGACGGTGATCTTCACTCGGTTGCCAGCGTTCAGGAAGTCGCGCACCTTGCGGGTCTTCGTCTCGAAGTCGCCGCGCCCGATCTTGGGGCGGTACTTCATCTCCTTGACGACGACTTGGGTGCTCTTCTTGCGCGACTCCCGGGCCCGCTGCGCCGCGTCGTACTTGTACTTCCCGTAGTCCATGATCCGGCAGACGGGCGGTTCGGCCCTGTCGGCGACCTCCACCAGATCCAACCCGTGCGCCTGTGCGATCGAGAGGGCTTCGGCGAGGGGACGGATCCCGATCTGGTCCCCGTCCGGGCCAACCAGGCGGACTTGCGGCGCCTGGATGTTCTCGTTGACGAGCGGCCCCGAATCTGCAGCTATGGCCGATCACTCAGCAATCGTGATTCCCCTCTCTCGGTGCGCCGGCCTCCCCAGCGCTTGACGTTGCGGTTCGTGCCGGAGTGTGCGGACCGGCACATGCCCGCCCGCAGCTCCCGGGCATCCGAAGCGGCTGCGCCGGGCCCGGACCGCGAGAATCCCGGCTCGGGCGCTACAGGCGGGCCATAGAGTACCAGCACCAGCAGCGGATTCGAAGACGGCGACTGCGAGGAGGCTGCGATGACACTGTGGACACCCGGCGGCGAGCATCATGTGCCGAGAGAGCCCCAGCCGGAGCGGCCCGCAGCGGCGGCCAGCGAGACCGACGCCGCCGCCGGCGAAATGCCGCTGAACCTCGACGACCTTGACCCCGAGGAGCGAGAGCGCGCGGAGGCGATCATGGCCGAGTTGGCCGCCGCCCGCGAGCGGCTCGCCGCGGCGCCGCCCGAGGCGGTCGTGGCCAACCACGCCATGGGCCTGTACGAACTAGCCGCCATCCACCTGACCGCCGATCCGCCCCGGCCGGCGGAGGCCCGACTGGCGATCGACGCCATGGGCTTACTAGTGGAGGGCCTGGCCGGTCGCCTCGGCGAGTCCGAAGCGACGCTGCGTGAGGCACTGCAGAGCCTGCGCATGGGCTACGTCCAGCAGACCTCCGGCGGCGCGAGCGACGCCGCTTAGCCAGCGGCGAGGCCTTGTGGCCCTGGGGCGCGCCGTCGGCTGGGCCGTGATGACACGCTCGGCGCGGTGCGCCGGCGGCTCGGGCCGTCTGCGGCACCGGTAGCGTGGGCGGGATGCTGCGCCTGGTGCTGCCGAAAGGATCCCTCGAGCAGGCCACGCTGGAGCTGTTCGCCGACGCCGACTTGAACGTGCGCAGGATGTCCAAGGTGGACTACCGGGCCACCATCGAGGACCCGCGCGTGGACGACGTGCGCATCCTGCGGCCCCAGGAGATCCCCCGCTACCTCAGCGAGGGCATCTTCGATCTGGGGATCAGCGGGCGCGACTGGGTGACCGAGAGCGGCGCCGAGGTGGTCTCGCTGTGCGAGCTCGGCTACTCCAAAGCCACCGACCAGCCGGTGCGGATCGTGGTGGCCGTCGCCGCCGACTCGCCCTATGAGCGCGCCGCCGACCTGCCCAACGGTGTGCGGGTCTCCACGGAGTACCCCAACTTGACCAGCCGTTTCTTCGCCGAACAAGGCATCGAGGCCGACGTGCAGCTCTCCTACGGCGCCACCGAGGCGAAGGTGCCAGAGATCGTGGACTGCGTAGTGGAACTGACCGAGACCGGCGGGGCGCTGCGGGCGGCGGGGCTGCGGATCATCGACACCGTGCTGGTGTCCCACACCGAACTGCTGGCCAACCCCGCCGCCCATGCCGAGCCCGCCAAGCGCCACGCCATGAGCCAGATCGCCACGCTGCTGTCAGGAGTGCTGGAGGCGCGGGGCCGCGTGCTGGTGAAGATGAACGTGCCAGAGGGCGCTCTGGGCGCGGTCATCGACCTGCTGCCGTCGATGAAGGCGCCGACGGTGAACGAGCTCTACAGCGGCCAGGGGTTCGCCGTGGAGACCGTCGTGCCGAAGACGGTCATAAACACCCTGATCCCCGAGCTCTCCGAGGCCGGCGCCACCGACATCTTAGAACTCCCCCTAGCCAAGATCGTCCACTGAGCGCTGCAGCCGACGGCAGCCCGGGCGATCCACTGCGACCGCGAGCTGCTCGGCGCGTCGTTGCACGCATCAACGAGCAGAGAGCCTGCGATGGCGGCGTCGCCGCGCAATCCACACGCAGTCCAGCCGAGGAGGCTGCTGCTAGAGCCGGGGGTCGACGGGCTCGCTCTCGAGCGCGAGCACACCGAAGACGCACTCATGGACCCGGCTGAGGTGTTCGCTGGCCACGAAACGGTCGAGGGCTTCGATTCCCAGCGCGTACTCGCGACGGGCCAACGAAGACTTGCGCCCGAGCGATCGCTGCCGCAGCCCCGCGAGATTCGCCGGCTCGAGATACTCGGGGCCATAGATGATGCGCAGGTACTCCCGGCCCCGGCACTTGATGGCGGGCTGGACGAACCCGGCGCCCGTGGTCGCGATCGGTTCGGCCGGCTTGACCACCGCGCCCTCGGACCCGCCGTCGGTCAGCGAATGCCACCAGTCCGTTGCCTGCTGAATCGCCGCTTCGTCGCTCAGGACGACGAACCGGCGGTCGGTTCGCCGAAGCGTCCCCGGAGCGTGGTCCGCCAGCGCATCGAGGTGCTCGAGATGCCAGCGGTGGGGTCGGCGGGCGAGCACCTCCCCTTCTGCCGCGAGGATCTGGAACGGGGCGATCTCGATGCCGTCCGCGCCGTCGACGTCCCAGCAGTACCGCCGGTACGCATCGACGAAGGCCGCGATGTGCTCAGCTCGGTCGGCGGTGCGAGCTGTGAGGGCCTCGACGTCGACGCCCCGGCGCGCCGCGTCCGCCGTCATGCGGCGGGCCTCACCGAGGGTCGCTGTGCCGGCCGCAGCAGTAGCGGCGTACATCCGCTGGATCAGAGCAGCAGCCTTGACCGACCACGGCAGGACCTCCGCATCAACGATGAACCAGTCGGTGCCGAGGCGGTCCCATAACCCAGCCCCGTCGGCCGCGGCGCGGACCCGGTCAAGCAGAGAACCAGCCGGTGAGGGCTCAGCGAAGAAAGGCCGACCGGTGCGGGTGACGATGACGCCGTCCTGGTCATTGGAGATTCCGAATCGCGCCTGGGCCGCGTCGGCGTTGCGGGCAACCACAAGCACGGCCCGCGAGCCCATGTGTTTCTCTTGGACCACGACCTCGGCGACGCCGGCCTTGCGGAAGTACGCGAAGGCCTCGTCGGGATGCTCGAGATAGCCGTCCCGGTCCGAGGCCGCCGCGGGGGCCATGGTCGGCGGCAGGTAGACCAGCCACCGGGGGTCGACGGCGAATCGGCTCATGACCTCGAGAGCGGCGCTCGACCGCTCGGCTTCGATGAGCACACGCCCCGCCAGCGCCGTCTGGACATGGTGCTTGCCGAGCACGTCGCCGACATCCAACAAGCGCGGCGGCCGCGGCGAGGCCTCTTCGGCGGCGTCGACGGGACGGACCGGCTGGTAGTGCTGGGCGACAGCGGGCACCGCGACTAGGTCGCGTTCGGGCCAGCGCAGCGCTGTCAGCTCGCCTCCAAAGACCGCCCCGGTATCGACGCAGATCGTGTTATTGACCCATACCGCCTCGGGCACCGGGGTGTGGCCGTAGACGACCGCGGCATCGCCCCGGTAGTCATCGGCCCACGGATACCGCACCGGCAGCCCGAACTCGTCGGTCTCGCCGTCGGTGTCGCCGAAGAGGGCGAGCTCTCGCACACGGCCCGACGAGCGTCCGTGGTACCGCTCGGGAAGGCCGGCGTGGGCGACCACCAGCCTGCCGCCGTCGAGGACATAGTGGCCGATGAGACTGTCGATGAACTCGGCGACCCGTTCGGCGAACTCGGGGCCGCGCCGCTCGAGCTGTTCGAGCGACTCGGCCAGCCCGTGGCTGACGTTGACTTTGCGTCCCGCCAGTGCCCGACGCAGCTTGACCTCATGGTTGCCCGCGACGCACAACGCATTGCCCGCGGCCACCATCGACATGGCCACATCGAGGACTTCCACCACGCCAGGACCCCGGTCCACGAGATCTCCGACAAAGACCGCCCGGCGACCCGCGGGATGCGCGATCGGGTCAGCCTCGGTGTCATAGCCCAACCGGTCGAGCAGGCTCAGCAGCTCGGCGTGGCAGCCGTGGACATCGCCGATGATGTCGAACGGGCCCGTGTCGTCGCGGCGGTCGCTCCAGAGCCGGTTGCGGGCCACCTCGACCGAGTCGAGCTCCTCTGTCGAGCCGAGCGTGTAGACCCTGGCGAAGCGCTCCCTGCGCAGCCGCTTGGTGCTACGTCGCAGCGTGTCGTGCTGGCGCTGGATTGCGTGCGCCGGCGTCCGGCGATCGCGGCGCTGCTCGTTGTGGGCCAGGCAAGCTGCCACGGACAGATCGAACACGATGGCGGTAGCCAGCACGTCCCATCGGCGCGCCAGCTCGAGCAGACCCTTACGGTCCTCGGCCCTCACGTTGGTCGCGTCAACGACGGTGAGGCGGCCGAGTTCGAGGCGCTTGCCGACGATGTAGTGGAGCAGCTCGAAGGCGGCTGCCGTGCTGGACTGGTCAGTCTCGTCGTCGCTGACGAGCGCCCGGCATTGGTCGCTCGACACGACTTCGGTGGAGGCGAAGTGCCGGCGCGCGAACGTCGACTTGCCCGAGCCGGACGCGCCGCAGAGCACGACCAGCCCGACCTCGGGGACGTCGATGCGAGCGAGTTGGCGTCTCACGCGACCCTCCTCACCGGCGGAGCACCGCCATCTGTGACGGCGGCCCGCAGACCGGGGCCGAGGAGCCGACGGCGCTGATCTCCACGCTGTAGCCGTAGCGCGCCGCTATGCCGCGAACCCACGCCTCAAACTCGCTGCGAGTCCATTCGAAGCGATGGTCCTCGTGGCGCAATCCCCTGGCGTCGAGGCGCTCGAAGTTTGAGTTGTACTCCCGATTCGGAGTCGTGAGCACCACCGACGCCGCGCCGATATGACCGAACACGACGTCGGCGAACACGTCGAGGCGTTCGGGGTCGAGGTGCTCGACAACTTCGACGATGGTGGCCACATCGAAGCCCTGCAATCGCGAGTCGGTATAGGTCAACGCGCCCTGGAACAGCCGGATCCGCTCCCGGCGACGCTCAGACATCTGATCGAGCTTCAGACGGCGCTCGGCTCGTTCGAGCGCTCCGACCGACGCGTCCACCCCCACCGCGCACGTCACCGCTGGCTCGGCAAGCAGCCTCTCCAACAGTCGGCCCTCACCGCATCCCAGATCGACGACCCGCCCCGCTCCGACGTCGCGCACCGCCTGAAGCACCGCCTCCAGCCGTTGCTCGCCCAAGCGGATCGGCGCTTCAGCCGCTTCCTCGGCTGCGTCCCGCTGCACGCCGAGGAGGTCGGTGTCCTCACCCGCGTCGGCCAGACGCGCTTGAGCCTCCCGAATGAATCCGGGGAGGCGCAGGTACCGGCGGGTGATCAGCTCGGATTCGGGATGGCAACCCAGCCAGTCGCCGCCCCGCAGCAGCAGTTTGTTCACCTCCTCGGGGCCGATCCAGTAGTGCTTGGCGTCGTCGAGCACCGGCAGCAGCACGTAGAGATGCTCCAGGGCCGAACGGACGGTCTGGCGGCCGGCCAGCCGGGCGGCCACATACTGGCTGTCTCCCCACGCCGGGAACTGCGAGTCCAGCGCGATCGGCGAGCACTCCACCTCGTAGCCCAACGGATCGAACAGCCTCCCCAGAATCTCCGCGCCGCCCCGCACCGGCACAGCCGGCAGCTGGATCTCGATATCGAGGCGTCGGGCGACCAGTTCGGGCCGATCGTCGCACCTGCCCGTCAACGCCGTGCGGAACAGCCGGCCCAGCGCGACGCTCAACATCGACGACGCCGCATAAGGCCGGTCGTTCACGTAGGGCTCAAGGCCCTGGGCCCGGTGCCGGTCGCGGCGCCGTGTCCGCCCGAAGGGGTCGACCTCGACGTACGTCGTCGCCGTGCAGCGCTGCGCAGCAGCCTCAGGATAGAACACATGCGCGCGCCCGAACCCGAGATCGACCGAGCGCACCCGATCAGGGTGCTTGTGCAACAGAAACCCCAAGTCGGTGGCAACAGGCGTCGTCGAAGTCAGTGAGACCAGCATGGCTCAGCCATTCAACCCGCGGCCCGCGCCCGTCGCAACGACCACTGTCCGGACACTCGCCGACCGGAGGGTGGATTAGCAGGGGCTTCTGCCGTCACACAGCAGATCGTCGAGGAGGTCGGGCTGGCGCCGCAAGAAGGTCAGCCATATCGCCCACGCGGACCCGCGGGCCTGATGACGAGATCGAGCCGATCTCCGCGCCGGGGTGAGCGGTCAGTGGGGTGTCGGTTCGTCGCTCAGGAGACGCAGGGCGTGGGGCAGCACCTCGAGGACGGCTTCGGCGCATTCCACCGCGCCGCGGGGTGATCCCGGTGTGTTGAGGATCAGCGCCCTGCCGCGGGTGCCGGCGACGGCGCGTGAGAGTCGCCCCAGCGGGTTCACGAAGCGCATCGCCTCGGCCAGCCCGGGGGCAAGGCGCTCAACGACTTGCCGGGTCCCCTCGGGCGTGAGGTCTCGGGGCCCGAATCCTGTCCCGCCGGTCGTGACGAGGAGCCCGGCGAAGCCGTCGGTCATCTCCGCCAGCGCCTCGGCCACCGACTCGGCGCCGTCGGCCACGACTCGCCGCTCAACCACCTCGTAGCCGGCGCCGGCCAGCAGCGCCTCTAACGCCTCACCGGAGCGATCCTCCCGCGTGCCAGCGATGACGCCGTCAGAGACTGTCAGAACCTTGGCAAACAGCCCGGTGGCCCGTAAGTCACTCACACCGCGACCCTACCCGGGAGATCGCCGCGCCCAGGTTGGCACGATTGGCCAGAACACGAGCGACGTTGGCTTGTGCGTCAATCCCCGCCGAAGCGAGCGTCGTAGGCTTCGGCCATCCGGTCGATGAACTCCTGCCATCGAAGACCGGTCCCGTCAGCGGGAAGACCGGGATCCATACACCCCGATTCGCGGTCGAACACAACGACAGCGATGCCCTCGAGCAGGTGAGACGCATCGCCCTCGGTCTGTCGTCCGCCCGCACGCGTGAATCGCCCGATGGCTCGCTCGATCAGGTGTGTCGTGGGCTTCCACTCGTCGTCATATCCCGACCTCACCCGCTCGGTGGTCGGCAGCGTGAGGATGCCGCCAACCACTGCGAACGGGAATTTGAGATGAACGTTGACCGAGAAAGTCCGAATATCTCCGAATCGGTTCCAGATAGCTCGCCCCACGGCCAAGTGGACGGGCTTGATCTCAACGGCCAGCGTCAAGCCGTCCGTCTCGGTGATCTCCGAGACGTCGGCCTTCACGCTCCGCAGGCCTCCACCAACCGTTCGCTCCCCGGCAACGGCGCCATCGAGACCGAGTCCCGTTGCCCGGAGGCTGCTGAGCGTCGCGCGGGACAACCCGTCGGACAGCCGCAGCTGCGCCGCCTTACCCTTCTGGCTGCCAATCTGTGAGGCTCCTCTGATGTACTCGGCGGACGCAGCGCAGTAGTCGTCGATCGTCGGCGTGGGCGACTCTCCGAGCCTCTCGACTAGCGCGAGACCTGCGGGGTCTGGCGATCCGGCCATGGCCTATGCCGTGCGGTCGAGGGGCAGCTGGCTGGGCGACTCGAGTGCGCCGCGCACCCGCCTGAGGGCGTGCTCGAAGTAGATCGGGTCGATCTCGCAGCCGACACTGTTGCGGCCCCAGGCCGCCGCCGCGGCGGCGGTCGTGCCGGTCCCCAGGAACGGGTCGTAGACCGTGTCGCCGACGAAGGAGAACATGCGCACCAAGCGCTCGGCCAGGCTGAGCGGGAAGGGCGCAGGATGGTCCCGCGTCGAGGCCCCGGTGATGCGCCAGATCTGCTGGAACCATGCCGCGTGGTCCTCGGCCGGGATGATGGACATGAGCCGCGCCGCCAACTCGGGCTTGCGGTATCCGCCGGGCTTGCGCTGCAGCAGGATGTACTCGATGTCGTTCTTGATGACGCCGTTCGGCTCGTAGGGCTTGCCGTAGAACCCGCCGGCGCCCATCTCGTACTTGGCGTTGGCGATCTTGTGCCAGATGATCGGCGCCAGGTTGTCGAATCCGATCAGTCGGCACCGCTCCTGGATGCTGGCGTGAAGGGGGAACACGAGATGCCTCCCGAACGCTTTGCGCGACACGTTGACGTCTCCGACGACGACCACCATTCGGCCGCCGGGGACGAGGGCGCGGTGGACGCGGCGCCAAACCTCGTCGAGTTCGTCCAGGAACTCCTCGTAATCCTCGACCTGGCCGAGTTGACCAGCCTGATGGTTGTATTCCTTGAGGGTCCAGTACGGAGGAGAAGTGACTGCGAGGTCGACGCTCTCCGGCTCGAGCTCCAAGCGGCGGCTGTCGCTGCGGTGAATCAGGTGGGCGCTCGGAAGGCGCTGGACAGCCCGAGCGACCGCCGCGCACGATTCGGGCTCTTTGGCGATCGCCGGGAAACCCCGCTGAGGCTCGGCTGCCACGCGCTCGAGGAGCGCTGGCGGCACCGCGGCTGCAATCGCCGCGGGGTTGACCGGCGAGCCAAGCTCGACCTCCTGGCCGGCAGGGGGCGCTGGTCGGGACCCGCTGATGCTGGTCAGAACACTGTCACTCAACGACGACTCCCCCGGTTCTGAGAACTCGCTTCGGGCCTGCTGCCAAGCTAGCCCAACTGCCTCCGTCTGATTGAGCATAGCATCATCTGATGATTCGATATATTGTAATATCTATCGTGATTCTCGATTCTTAGATCGGCCTCAGGAGCCGAGTCGGCAGGCGGCTTCGAGGCGGGCGCCGCGGCGCCAGTCCCCCGCGGGCATGGCCCGACGGCCGGCCGACTGCACCTCGTCGAGGCGGAGCCCGCCGGCCGCGGTGCCCGCCACAAGACCGTCGAGGATGCCGGCCGGGCCGCTGTGCGACGGCACGACGCTGGCGCGGAGAATCCGCAGCCGCTCGCCCGCCAGCGTTGTCCACGCCCGTCCCAACCGGACGCGCCGGTGCAACTCCACGGCGGGGCGATCCCAGTCGAGCCCCAGCTCGTCGTCGCCGATCTTGGCAGCCCAGGTGGCCTCCCCCGCCTGCGGCACCGGGTGGCGCGGCCCGGCCCGCAGCCACTCCACGAGCAGCGGGCAACTCAGAGCGACGAGGCGGTCGCGCAGCTCGGCAAGGGTCTCGTCTGCGCCGATGGGCGTGGCCTGCTGCGCGTAGAGCGGCCCGGCGTCGAGAGTCTCGGTGAGCGCCATCAGGCTGACGCCGGTGACCTGGTCGCCGGCCAGAATGGCGCGCTCCATGGGTGCGGCCCCCCGCCAGCGCGGCAGCAGCGAGAAGTGCGCGTTCACCGCAGGCAGCGCAGCCAGGACGTCGGCACCGATGAGTCGCCCGTAAGCCACCACGACGGCGCCGTCGGCGCCTGCGGCGGCGACCGGCGCATCCTCGGCGAAGTGCGTCACCGGGATGCCCAGGGCGGCGGCGGCCCGGCTCACCGGACTGGGCTCCGCCGCGCCGCGCCGTGAGCGACGGCGGTCGGGGCCGGTCACCGCCAGGATGACATCGAAGCCGGCGTCACACAGGGCGCGCAGCGGGGCAACCGCAAGCTCCGGGGTGCCGAAGTACACCAGCCGGCGGACCGCCGCCGGCCAGGGGGTCACGGCGTCACTCGGCGCCGAGGGACGGGAAGAGTCCACCGCCTTGGGCGCCGACGCCGCGGCGGCGCAATTCGCTGAGCGCGGCGCGCCGCTGGTCGTCGTCCAGACGCTCGGTCAGCAGGACGCCGTCGAGGTGATCGATCTCGTGCTGGATGAGCCGGGCGAACAGGTCATCGGCCTCCACGGTGACCTCGTTGCCGTTGAGGTCGATGCCCGACAGCGCCACCCGGCGAGGCCGCTCGATCTGCCACGAGTAGCCCGGCACCGACAGGCAGCCCTCCTCAAACATCCAAGTGCCGTCGCTGTCGGCGAGGACCGGGTTGAGGATCACCCCGCGCCCGCACGTCTCGGGCTCGTCGTAGACGAAGAGCCGCTTGCGCACACCGACCTGAGGGGCGGCCAGCCCGATCCCACGCGCCGCGTACATGGTGGTGAACATGCCGTCGCACAGCCGCGCCACTGAACCGTCGATCTGGGTCACCTCAGCGGCCTTGGAGCGCAGCACCGGGTCGCCGAAGAGCCGGATTTCCACGCCGTCGAGGCTAGCGAGCGCTGCGCTGGCCGAGGGTGCCCGGCGGCGGGCGACCGGCGCAGGCGCCGACCGGCCAGCGAAGCGAGCGGACCGTCGGGCTGGCAGCCACCGAGGGATCTCGTCGGTGGGGTATCGTCCGCGCATGGTCGGGGTGGATCACTACTTCTCGCCGAGCCCCGTCTCCCAGCGCCGCCCGCGCACTGTCACCCTTCGGTTGGCGGACCTCACCGTGGACCTGCGCACCGACCGCGGCGTGTATTCCGCAGACCGCATCGACCCCGGCACGCTCCTGCTGCTGAAGCACGCTCCGCTGCCCCCGGCACCTGCGCCGAGGAGCGGCGGCCCCGGCGCGGCGCCCGTCCGCGTGCTGGCCGATGTGGGCTGCGGATACGGCCCCATCGCCGTGACTCTGGCGCTGCGGGCACCCGATGCCGCCGTCTGGGCGATCGACGTGAACGAGCGGGCCAGAGAGCTGGCGACAGCCAACCTGGCCGCAGTCGGCGTGCCGAGGGGCGGCGCTGCCGACGGAGGCCAGCACAACGGCAGCCACGACCGCGCGGGCCACAACGACCACGACCGCGCAGGGGAGCGAATGCGGGCGCGGGTCTGCTCGCCCGAGGAGGTTCCCGAGGCGCTGCGCTTCGACGCCGTGTATTGCAACCCGCCGGTGCGCATCGGCAAGGCGGCTCTGGACGATCTGCTCGCAGGGTGGCTGCGACGGCTGCGGCGCGGCGGTTTCGCCGTGCTGGTGATGCACAAGAACCTGGGCGCCGACTCGTTGGCGCGCCGTCTAGCGGCCGCCGGCACGACGCCTAGGCGACTGGCTGTCGGCGGCGGCTACCGGGTGCTGCAGGTGCCCGCGGCCGACAGGGCCGAGCCATGAGCGACGAGCCCGCTGGCTGGCCGGTGGCGCAGAGCCAGACTGCCGCGAGCGTCGCGCACGGCGCCGCAACGGCGGCCACCTCGCCGGCTGGGATCGGTCTATGAGCGCCCCGCTGGAAGGCATCCTCGTGGTGGCACTGGAGAACGCCGTCTCAGCGCCGTTCACGACCCGCCACCTGGCCGACCTGGGCGCTCGGGTGCTCAAGGTGGAGCGCCCGCCGCACGGCGACTTCGCCCGCCACTACGACAGCAGGCTCGCCGGCGAGTCCACCTACTTCGTGTGGGGCAACCGCGGCAAGGACAGCGTGCTGTTGGACCTGGCTGATCCGCCGGACAGGGAGCGGTTCGACCAGCTCGTGGCGGGCGCCGACGTGTTCGTCCAGAACCTCTCCCCCGGTGCCGCTCGCCGCGCCGGCGTGCTGGCTGAGCAACTCAGCGCGCGCCATCGGAGTCTCGTGGCGTGCGACATCTCCGGCTACGGCACCGAGGGGCCCCGCGCCGACGACAAGGCCTACGACTTGATCATCCAGGCCGAGGCCGGCGCCGTCGCTTTGACCGGCGACCCAGATCGCATAAGCAAGGTCGGCTTCTCCGTTGCCGACATCTGCGCCGGGATGTACGCACTGAGCGCCATCCTGGCGGCGCTGCACCGCCGAGCCGTCACTGGGCGGGGCGCGGCCATCTCGCTGTCGATGCTGGAATGCCTAGCCGAGTGGACCGCGCCGCAGACCTACGCCTCCGTGGCCGACGGCGCCCCCCTAGAGCGGTCCGCTCGCCGCCACACCCTCATCGCGCCGTACGGCCTGTTCGAGTTGGCCGACGGCACGGTCATCATGCTGGCGGTGCAGTCCAACGCCGAGTGGGCGATACTCGCCGGAGAGGTGATGGGCCGCCCGGAACTCGCCACCGACGCCCGGTTCGCCACCAACGCCGAGCGCGTCGTCAACGTGGAAGCACTCGAAGCCGAAATCGCCTCGGCACTCAAGGCTGAGGGCGCGCCAGCAACTCTGCAGCGCCTGCGGCGGGCGCGGATCGCTTTCGGTCGGGTACACGGCCCGTTGGAGTTGGCGGCCCACGAGCAACTCCGGGCGCTTGGCCGCTTCGCCGAGGTAGACCTGCCGGGGGGCCGCACGTCGGTGCTGCGCCCGCCCTTCAACATCAGCGAAGCAGGTGAGCCCCGGGCCCGCGTCCCGGCACTCGGCGAGCACGATCCAGCCCTCGTGGCCGAACTGATCGAGCGCGGTCGCCGCCGCGCCGACGACAGCCCAGCCGGCCCCGCGCCGCCGACAGGCCACGGAGAAGGCAGCTAGGCGAGCCTGACGCGCGCCTCGGTGGTTATTGCCGTAGTTTTGTGCCGTAGCTGTGGCAGCGTAAGGGGCGGACTTGCAGGCGGACTTGCACGGCAAGGCCCCGGACCTAGGCGGAATCGATGCAGACCCAATCAAGGGAAGAACTGACCCAACGACTCGTCGAGTCCGCGGAGCGCCTGAACAGGGAGCTGCGACTCGATCACCTCAGCGAGTGGCAGGAGTTGGCCCTGACCATCCCGCAGGCCAAGACCCTGCTGCTCCTCGAGCGGGAAGGGCCGCAGCGGATGGGTGCCATCGCGGGTGCCCTGGGGATCGCCGTGTCGGCCACAACGACCGTCGTGGACCGACTCGTCGAGCGCGGTCTGGCCGAGCGTCTGTCCGATCCGAAGGACCGTCGGGTGGTGATCTGCGGGCTCACCGATCAGGGCCGCCAAGCGGCCGACAGGTTCTGGGCGATCGGACACGAACGGATCCGCGCCTTGGCCGGTCAGCTGCGGGCCGAGCAGCTGACCGGTCTCGTGCAGGCGATCGAACGGCTGTGTGACGACAAGGCTGAAGCACCGGCCGACTCCTGAGGATCCCCCCCTAGGAGAATCTCTTCGCCAACGCTGTCAACGCGCGCCGGACTTCGAGCGTCTGTACCTGCGCAGGTTGACCGAACCTGCACGGAGTCATGAGCCCGCAGCCATGAGCGCCCCAAAGCGGCGAGGCAGCCCACGAGGAAGCGATACCCAAGATGACCTGCTGGTCCGGCTGTTCGCCGACCATTACAAGGATCTCGTGCGTCTCGCCTCCTTGCTGCTCGACGACGTGGGGAGCTGCGAGGAAGTCGTGCAGGACGCCTTCGTGAAGCTACACACGCTCAGCGCTCGCCCCGAGGCGGGCAAAGAGGCCGCCTACCTGCGCAGCATGGTCCTCAACGGGGCGCGCTCGCGCATGCGCAAGCGCATGGTGCGCCAGCGCGTGGCGCTTGCGCCGGTGCCGCCCGCGAGCAGCGCCGAGGAAGGCGCCCTCGAGCGGCTGGGCGGCGAAGCCCTGCTCGACGCCGTGCGCAGCCTGCCGCGGCGCCAGTCCGAGGTGCTCACCCTGCGCTACTACCTGGACCTCAGCGAAGCCGAGATCGCTGGGACGCTCGGAATATCCCCGGGTTCGGTCAAGACCCACGCCAGCCGCGGCCTCGCGGCTCTCGAGCGCAAGCTGACCGCCTCCGGAGCGAATGAGGCGACGTCGTGAGCATCGAAGAACGCCTGCGGAGCGCCCTCGCACAGCGGGCCGAGAGCGTTGAGACGTCGCCGGGCGCCCTGTTCGAGATCCAGCGTCGCATCGCCCAGCGGCGCCGAGTGCTGCGGGTGGCGCGTCTGCCCGAGTTGCGCCTGCGGCCGGCGCTTGTCCTAGCGGCAGCAGCCTGCGCGACGATCGCCGTCGTCGTCTCCGTCTCGGTGAGAGGACCCGCGCCGCCGCCGATTCAGACCGACACCCAGCCGGTCGCCGGCACCGCCGAGCCAGCCGTGGTAGCACCGACCACCGTCGAGCCGCCGCCGCAGGGGCCCGCACCTACGCCCCCGCTCGCTCAGACGGCGCCGCAACCGAACGAATCCGGCCAGCTCACCACCGCTGCTGAGCCGCCGAGCGAGGTCGCAGCGACACCTCCGTCCGATCCCCCGCCAGCGACCGACGCCGCCGCCAGCGAGGCTGCCGACGACGAGGCCACCAACGGCGAAGACTCCGGCGAGGCTGCCGGCGACGACGAGGCCGTCGCCACCGAGACGCAGGGGTGCCCCGCCGCGCCGGCGGACGCCGCTGAGCCGTCCGCGGGGTGGGTCACCGTGTACTTCGCCTGCGAGGGCAACGACGCCGCGCCTCGGCTGCGGGCCGCCGACGACGACAACCTCCTGACCGCGCTGAAGATCCTTCTCGGAGGACCCGACGAGGCCGACCGCGCCGACGGGTTCCGGGGCCTCAGCGCCGCCTCGCCCACGACGGTCACCACCGCCACGACCGACCGTTGGGTCACGATCGATCTGCCCGCCGGCCTCGCCAACTCCTTCGGCGCCGGCGACGGCGGCATCACGGCCCGACAATTCCTAAGCCAGCTCAACGCCACCGTGTTCCACTCCGGCGACTTCGAAGTTGCCGAATACCGCCTCGGCGGCGACTGCGCGGCCTTCGGGTCGCTCCTCGGTGCTTCCTGCCAGATCCACCTTCGCGACGGCGACGGCTACGCCAGCCGCACCAGCGATCTGACGGCCCACACCATCGGCCGTGCCGCTTCGGTGGTCCGCGCCGAGCCCGACGACAGCGCCGCCGAGTTCGGCGTCCTGCGCGACGGCACCCGCCTCACCGACGGCCGCGCCGGCAACGGCCGCGCCGCCTGGGCCGAGGTCGTGACCGCGTCCGGCGACCGGGGCTGGGTGTCGACCCAGACCATCGTGGCGCAGCCGCTGGCGCTCGATGCCGCCACCGCCGCGCGTATGGCCGACCTGGCGCGTCGCCTCACGACCGGCCCTGGGCTCGAATCCTCCGCCCTGGTGCCGGCGGGGCTCGTGCTGCGATGGGGCGCCGGCGGCGGCGACCTCGCCGTCGTGTCGACCGCCGACGCGGCGCTTCGAAGCGACTGGTGGCACACGGCGGTGGACACACCCTCGCCGCGGGACGGGTCTGCGCAGTCGTCGCTGGCTGACCTGCTGTGGATCGACGGCCAAGGGGACGGCGCCACCGTCACGGTCAACGCGCCCGGGCCGCTCGGCGAGCCGCACGGCGACTTCACGGCGCTGGCCTACGTGTCGATCTACCGGCCGGCGATCGAGGGCTCGACCCTGCCGCCCCCGCTGGCGACCAGCGCCCCGGAGCAGACGACGCCGACCTCTGAAGGCCCCGACCTGCCTCCGGTGCTTCCGAGCCTGAGTGAAGGGAACAGCGACGCCGGCGAGCAGCCGCCTCCGCCGCGGGCGCAGATCAGCGTCATCTTCGACTTCCTGTCACCCGACGGGCCTCGCGTCGCTGCGGCTGAGGCCATCTGGATCCAGCCGTAGCCGCAACAGGCAACGGCCCCGCCCGCCGCGGCGCTAGAGTCGCTGCCGTCGTGAACGAGCACCAGCTGCGTCAAACCACCCGCCCCGCGGCTGCGGTCGACCGGGCTCGAGGCCTCGTCGCAGTCCTGGCTGCGCTGGCGCTCGCCGCCACGGCCTGCGGCGGCGACAGCACACAGGCCGACAGCACACAGGCCGGCGCTGCTCCCGTGGATGCCGCGCCCGAAGCAGCGCCTCCAACCCGGCCGCCGCCGACTCCTCAACCCCCCGAACCGCAACCGACGCCCGAACCCGGACCCGCCCCGACGGCGGCCGCCGAGCCCGCTGAAGAGCCCGCAGCGCCCGAGCCGGCGGCTGCGGAGTCGGCACCCCCAGAGGCACACGACGAATCAGCCGCCGAGGCCCAAGCGACCCCAGAAGCTCCAGCGACCCCCGCCGCCGAGGCCCAAGCGACCGTAGAAGCTCCAGCGACCCCCGCCGCCGACGCCGCTGAACAGGCTCCCCCGGCCAGCGAGGAAACCGCCGCTGCGCCGCCCTCGCCCGAGCCCTCGCCGCCGCCCGAACCTGCGCCGCCGCCCCCTGCGCCACCAC
>VXNF01000095.1 GCA_009840735.1 Acidimicrobiia bacterium
CGTGCTCGTGCTCGTCGTCGTGCTCGTGCTCGTCCTCGTGGTCGTCGTGGTCGTCCATGTGGTCGTCGTGCTCGTCGTCGTGCTCGTCGTGGTCGTCCTCGTCGGCGTGTCCGTGGCCTCCGAACATGTCGGCGTCGAACTCGATGGTGGTCACCTGCTCGGCCGCAGAGAAGATCGGTGTGCCGTCGGCCTTCGCCGCGGCAAGAGTGTCCGCCAACGCCTGTTCGAGTTCCAGGCCGTTCTCCACGATCAGGTCGGCCGCGTCGAGCCGGGCGCGGTCGGCCATGGACGCCTCGAAGTCGTGCGGGTCGGCGACCGGCGGGATGATGGACTCCACCTCGGCCAGCCCGCCGCACGCCACGTTCTGGGCGATGTCCGCCCAGATCGTCGTGGTGGCGATGATCTGGGCCGGCGGCTGGTCGCCGTCGCTGTCGGCCGCGGGCGATGGGGTCTCGCTGGGCGAGGGAGACGTGGCGGGCGGTGGCGGGGCCGTGGGTTCGGCCTGTTGGTCGGCAGCGGTTGCGGCCGGCTCGGGCGGGCTTGCGGCAGGTGCAGCGTCGGAGGACTCCTCAGAGGCGCAACTCGCCAGCACGAGTGCCAGAGCGCAGCCGACTACGGTCGCTCGCCGAAGCGGCGTCCGGCGCACTGCGGCGAGAGCGCGACGGGTGTGCGTTGCGGGATTGAGATTCAGAATGAGATTCATGCCCGAGAGCATACTGCAATTGAGAACCGATCTCACTATTGAGAACGAATCTCACCGCTCAGCGGCTCGCGCCGCTAGCGTGAGTGACGTGAGACACCCTCGATCTGCCTGGCCGCAGAACACCGCTCGGCTGCTGTGACAACGGCGCTCGCGCCGGCACGCCAGCCGGAGACCACGAGCGGCCCACCGTCGCTGCGCGCCGAGGGCGTCACGTTCAGTTACGGAGATCGCCCCGCCATCAGCGAGGTCACGATCCACCTTCCGGCAGGCTCCGTGACAGCCCTCATCGGGCCCAACGGCTCGGGCAAGACGACGCTCCTGCATGTGCTGGCCGGGCTGCTCGATCCCGCGTCCGGCGCTGTCGAGGGGCCCGACCGAGTGGCCTACATGCCCCACCAGCACGGCATCGGCGTCTGGATGCCCCTCACGGTGCGCGAGGTCATCGGCATGGGGCGCTACAGGCTCCGCGGCCTGATCGGCAGGCTGAACGCCGCCGACCGGCGCCGGGTCCGCGACGCCGCGGAACTTCTGGAAGTGGCCGATCTGCTGCGCCGGCAGTTCGGCGAGTTGTCCGCCGGTCAGCGCCAGCGGGTACTCATGGCGCAGACCATCATGCAAGAGGGCGATCTGTTGCTGCTCGACGAGCCGATCACCGGCCTGGACCTGGCGAGCCAGGGGAGGATCCTTGAGGTGATCAAGGCGGAACGCGCCAAAGGCGCAATCGTGGTCCTTTCCACCCACCATTTGGACGAGGCGCGCCGCTGCGATCACGTGGTGCTGTTGGCGAACCGATTGGTGGCGCAGGGGCCGCCGGCGGAGGTTCTTGTCGCCGAGGTCCTGCAAGCCTCCTATCAGGGGCGGATCGTGCAGGCCGGCGACTGCTGCGGGCCCGAGGTTGACTGCTGCGGCCCGCCCGATGTTGGCGAGGACTGCTGCGAGCATCCAGCGGACCGGCTGCTGGTGCTGGACGACCACGCCCACGGCCACGGCGACCACGACGAGCGCGCCCACGCTTGAGAGGCCCGCCGGCGCGCCGCCGCGTCAGGCTCGGTAGCCGCCAGCACGTCGCCCGTCGGCGTCGACCAGAGCGCGCCCGCCTGACGCACTCGGCCCGGCTGATCCGGGGAACGGCCCGGTTCGGTCGCTGTCGTTCTAGGCGGTGTCAGGAGCAGGGAGCGCAGTACCCGAAGGCATCGATGCTGTGCTCGTCAACGCGAACGCCGTGGAGGTTGGCCGAGCGGTTCAGTTCCGCTTCGATGGCCCGCTCCACCTCGGGGTCCAAGTCGATGTCCACGATGGCGCCGCAGGCACGGCACACGAGGTGGTGGTGGTGGCGCCCGAGCTGTTCGGACAGTTCGAAGTGGGCGTAGCTGGCGCCAACGTTGAGGCGGCTGACCGCGCCGGCCTCCTCGAGCACGGCGAGGGTCCGATAGACCGAACTCTGGGGCACCTGCGGCGTGCGCGGCAGGATTTCCGGAATGGTCAACGGTCGGCCTGCGTCGGCCAGCACGTCGATCACGAGACGGTGGTTGGACGTGAACCGCCGGCCCTTCGCCTCGAGGCGCAGCAGAACCTCATCGTGAAGGTCGTCTCGATCGGTCAGCGACACGCACGCGAGCGTACCGTTGCGCCCGGACAGGACGGGGCGGAGCGGCCACGTTCCCGGCGGCGGTGCCACAATGGCGGCGTGCGCAGCGGCGAGCCCGACGACGGTGCCGGTGGCCGCCATGACGGTGTGGCCGATCGGGTGGACGAGCCGGCCAAGCGGGCAGGCGGCAACCTGAAGTGGGGTATCGACCCGCCGGGCGTGCTGCCGGCCTGGATCGCCGAGCACGACCTGGGCCCCCCGCCGGTGGTGCGCCACGCGCTACGGCGTCTGGCCGACCTGCCCGATGTCGGCTACAGCCGGCGAGCTGAGGAGTTGGGCCAGGCGTTCTGCGACTGGGCGGCCCAGCAGCACGGCTGGCGCCCCGATCCGGCGCTCGTGGTCCCGACAGCGGACGTGCTGCAGGGCATATGGACTGTCGTGGCGGCATTCTCCGCTCCCGGCGACGGAGTGATCAGCACACCTCCCGTCTACCCGTACTTTCACGACGTCGCCCCCGAGCTGGACCGGCGCAGCCTGGAGTGCCCGCTGCGTCACGATGCCGACGGCTGGCGTCTCGACTTGGACGACCTAGCAGCGCTGCTGGCGCGCGAGCCGGCCGCCCGAGTTCTGCTGCTGTGCAGTCCCCACAACCCGACCGGCCACCTCTACAGCCGCGAGGATCTGCAGGCCATTGCGGAGCTGACGCATCGCCACGATGTGCTCCTCGTGAGCGACGAGATCCACTTCGATCTCGTCTACCCGGACGGGACGCACTGCCCGACGCTGGCGCTGCCGGCGGCGGCGGGCCACACCGTCGCCCTCTACTCGGCAGGGAAGGCGTTCGCCATCTCGGGCCTGCGCGCCGCGGTCGCCGTCTTCGGGAATGAAGACCTGCACGACCGCTTCAACAAGGCGATGCCCCCGCACCTGCTCGGCGGTGTGGGCCGCGCCGGCGTCGAGGCGGCGATCACGGCGTGGCGCCACGGTGCAGGCTGGCTCGACGACCTGGTGGCGTTGTTCGACCGGCACCGGCAGATGGTGCTCGACGTGCTGGCGGCGGAACTGCCCGACGTCGGCTGCCACCTGCCCGCATCCACGTTCCTCGCCTGGCTGGACCTGTCGGCGTGCGAGCTGGGCCCGCATCCCGCGGCGAGGCTCGTCGAGACGGCTCGGGTCCGCACCTCGGAGGGCCGCGAGTTCGGCACCGGCGGTGCGGGCCATGTGCGCCTCAATTTCGGCACCTCCACGGTCGTGTTGGCGGAGATCCTGGATCGGCTCGTGGGCGCCCTGCGTCGCTGATCGGCCGCCGAGCCGACCGGGCCGGCTCAGTCGCCTAGGCGGCCGGGTGGCTGGTGCGTCGATCCCAGATAGGAGGCGATGACCGCCGGGTCGGCGCGGAGCTGCGCCGGTGTCCCCTCGGAGATGACAGAGCCCGCCTCCAGGCAGTACATGCGGTCAGATATCCCCATGACCAGCGGCACGTTGTGCTCGATCACCACCACTGCGGCGCCGAGTTCGGCCTGCACCTCCTTGATCCTGGGCCCGAACCCCTCGGACTCCCGTTGGGAGAGGCCGCTGGCGGGCTCGTCCAGCATCAGCACGCGGGCGCCGCCGGCCAGCATGCAGCCCAGTTCCACGACACGGCGGGCACCGGTGGACAGCTCCGAGACGAAGCTGCCGGCGAGGTCTCCGATGCCCAGGTAGTCCAGCACCTCGGCCGCCTCGGCCCGCTTCTGGCGCTCGGCGCCCGGCGACGGCGCCACCCCCAGCAGCGACGGCACCAAGAGCGATCTGCGACGGGCCTCCAGCGCCACCATCAGGGTCTCCGCCACGGTCAGATCGGGGTACAGGCGCGCCGACTGGAAGCAGCGACCCAGACCGCGTCGGTGACGCTCGTGGGCTCTAAGGCCCGACACGTCGCGGCCGAGCAGCTCCACGGTGCCCGAGGCGGCCACGAAGCCGCTGACCGCGTTCATGAGGGTGGACTTGCCCGCACCGTTGGTGCCGATGAGCCCCACCAACTCGCCGCGGCGCACCTCGAAGTCCACCTCCCGCACCGCGGCGTTGCCTCCGAAGCTGACGCTCAACGCCTGCGTGCGCAGCCACACCGGCGAGTCGGGCACCGCCGGTCGGGGCGGCGGGGCCAGAGCGGCCGCGGACACGGGGCGCCTCTCGGGCGCGCCGCGGGCGCCCCAGCGCGAGCGGCTGAGCAGTTTGAGCGCGGCGTCGCGGCCGTCGTAGAGGAGCTGCACGAGCCCGCCCGGCAGATACAGCAGCAACACCAGCAGGCCGATGCCCGAGGTGGCCAGGCGGATCCACTCCGGCGGCGCCGTCGGGTCGAACAGCGCCGGGATCCCCTTGACCCACAGCACGCCCAGGAACGGCCCGGCTATCGAGCCGAGGCCGCCGATGACCGAGATGGCGACGACGTCGATGGAGAAGTCGGGGGCGAAGGTGTTGGCCGGGCTGAGGTTCTCTTGCAGCGTGCCGTAGAGGGCGCCCGCCAAGGCTGCCACCCCGCCGGCGACGGCGAACGCCGTGATCTTCATGCGGGCGACCGACACCGTGCTGGCCGCGGCCATCTCCTCGTTCTCCCGCACCGCCAGCAGCGAGCGGCCGATCCCGGTGCGCCGCAACCTCGCTAGCAGCACCGTCACGAAGATCAGAAAGCCGAGGCACAAGAAGTAGAACGACTTGCGGGAGGCGCCGAAGTCGAAGGGTCCGAGCACCGGCTCCTCCACTGGGCGAACCGACGTCGTGCCGCCGGTGAAGACGTCCTGGGCCAGGATCCAGTTGGCCGAGGCCACGGCGAAGGCGAGCGTGGCCACCGCCAAGAACAGGCCGCGCACCGCCAGCGCTGGCACCCCTACCGTCAGCGCCGCCAGCGCCCCGATCAACGTACACAGCACCACCGCCGTGCCCCAGTTCAGCCGCAGCGACAGGTCGAAGGCGTCGAACGGGATGGGAATGTCGTGCCCCTTCGTCAGGGCGACAAGGCAGAACGCCCCGAGGCCCACGAAGGCGAACTGGCCGAGCGAGATCTGCCCCGCCCAGCCGGTCAGCAGCGTCAACGAGAGCGCCACCATGGTGTGGATGAGGATCCCCGTCCAGAGCCACAGCGACGTGGGGGAGTCCACGAGCCATCCCAGCAGCCCGAAGAAGACGAAGATGCCGCCCAACCCGACAGCGCCGAGGTGGCGCACGATCGCCAGGTCAGCGAACTGGCGCGGCACCGCCCGCAGCTTCGGCGACAACGACCAGCCCGCCTCGTCGCGCCGGGCGCGGGCCGCGAACAGCACCGACACCACCACGGCTGCGAACAGGAACAGATCCACGATCGAACGGTCAGCCGACGCCACGTTGTCGCGCACGATCTTCTCGCCGATGCCGACGGCGACGCCTCCCACCAGGGTCAGGGGAAGCGAACGCATCCGGGCGATCAGGCTCACCACGAGCGCCCGCAGCAGCAGAGGCGGCGCCAGGGCGACCGAGCCGGTCTGGGCGGCGCTGACGCCTTCCAGGGGCGCGAAGAACACCGCGGTGGCCGCCGAGAGCGACCCGGCGATGCCCCACAGGGCCGTGGAGATGCGCCGCGTGCGGATGCCGTAGGCGCGGGCGGTGTCGGGATTGGCTGCTGCGGCCCGCGCCGCTAGGCCGAAGCGGGTGCGGTGCAGCACCAACCCCAGGCCGCCTATCAGCAGCGGCACCGCCACGATCACGACCAGCTCGCGGCTCAGGATGCGGAGATCGTCGGTGACCTGCCAGCGCAGCTCGAACGGCGGCGGGATCGGCCCCGGTCGCAGAACCGCCGGCAGGTTGATCTTGGCCAGGACGAGCAGCTGGCCCACACCGATGGTGGCGATCAGCAGCACCAGCCGCGAGGACTGCGCCAGGCGCCGGATGATGGTCAACTCCACGGCGCTGCCGACGAGGAAGCCGCCTGCGATCGCCGCCGCGAAGGCCAGCCACCAGGCCAACCCGTGCCCCGTCAGCAACAGCACGAAGGAAGCGGCGCAGAGCGCCCCCACCTCGGCGTGGGCGAAGTTCAGGATCCCACTAGCCCGATAGACGAGCACGAAGCCGGCGGCCAGGGCGGCGTAGGTGAGGCCCGTGACGCCGCCGGTGAGGAGGTCCTGCTGGGAGATCCCCCAGCCGGCCAGTTCAATCACGCCTCGGCCCCCGCGGTCGTGCTGGTCGGGGACTGCTCGGCGTCGCCCAGGAATGCTGCCCGCAGCAGGTCGGGGCGCTGGCGCAGCTCCTCGGTGCGACCCTCGAAGACCAGCCGGCCGCGCTCGAGGAACATGGCCCGGTCGGCGAAGTCTAAGGCCAAGCTGACCGACTGCTCCACGATTAGCATGGTCCGGCCCTGGGCGCGCAGCAGCGCTAGGGCGCCGAGCAGCTCTTGCACCACGATCGGCGCCAGGCCGAGGCTCAGCTCATCGATCAGCAGCAGCTCGGGGCGGTGTTGCAGGACCATGGCCAGCGCCAGCATCTGCCGCTGGCCCCCGGAGAGGTCTCGGGCCGGATCGTCGAGGCGCTCAGCCAGCGCAGGGAACAGCGCCAGCACCTCCTCGCGCCGCTGCCGGTGCTCCTCTCGCCGCAGGCTGCTGGCGCCGAGCAGGGCGGCGGCGAGGTTGTCGCCGACGCTGAGCGGGGCGAACGTTCCCTCCCCGCCGCGCAGCTGAACCACCCCCAGCCGGAAGCGGGTCTCGGGCCCGGCGGAGGTAATGGTGCGTCCTGCGAGGCGGATCGAGCCCTCCGTGGGCGACAGCAGCCCTCCCAGGGTTCGCAGCAGCGTCGTCTTGCCCGCCCCGTTGGCGCCCAACAGCGCCACCGTCTCGCCCGCCGCCAGGCAAAGATTCACGCCGAACAGCACTTGCACGTGGCCGTAGCCGGCGGAGAGCTGTCGCACATCCAGCAGGGGAGAGTCGGAGGATCCGGGCTGCACCGCCGCGATTCTGCCCCATTGGCCGCGGTCGGCTCCGAATTCCGATCCTCAGGCCATTCGGGGACCGATTCCGGTGCCGGTCCGAGCGCGGCCGAGGGCTCGAATAGCATGCGCGGTTGTGGGGACGGCTTGGGGAGCAGCGCCGAGCCGGGTGGCGTCTCGGACGGCGTCGCGACGCGTCGTGGCGCGGCGGTCGGCCATGTGCCGGGCGGTCCGGGGATCGGTCGGGCTTCTGCTGGCGGTGCTGCTGGCGGCTTGCGGAGGCGGCGGCGACGGTGCCGACAGGGGGGCGGCGGCTTCGAGCGGGACCGCCGGTCGGTCCGCCTCAGCCGGGGGCGGGGGAGGCGTTGCTGGGGCTGCGGCGCCGATCCCCGCGGGGACCCCCGGCGGGGCCACCCCCGGCGAAGAGTCCGACGACGGTGGTCGGGGGAGGGTCGGCGACTCCGACGAGGTTGCCGGGCCGGCGCCTGCCGGCGACCGGGTCAGTGCCGACCACGGGACCCTCGGGCCGACCCCGGCAGGGCAGGCAGCCGAGGCCCCCGCGCCACACGAGGCGACTTCAGGCGCGGAGACCGCCGGCGTCTACGCCGACCCGCGCGGCGGGGTGTTCGCCGAGTTTCAGCGGGGCTTCGACCGGGATCACCCCTTCAGTTCGCTGGAGGCCTTCTGCTTCCCCCACGATGAGCCCGCCGCGCCGCGCCGCCCCACCGACGAGGGCATCGGCGCCGACAGCGTCACGTTCGTGCATCTGCGCACCCGAATCGAAGAGATCGTGGAGCTGGGTTTCGCCGCGCCGGTGGGCGACCCCACGGACATGTTCGAGACGTTCACCCGGATCGTCAACGACCGCTGCGGCGGCGTGCGGGGCCGCCAGATCGACCTGCGGCTCGTCGAGGTGCCAGGTCTGGGCTTCGGCGGCACCGACATCGACACCCTGCGCAACGCTGCCTGCATCGAGGCCACCGAGGACCACAAGGCCGTCGTGGCGCTCAACACGACCAGCTTCCAGGGCACGGCCCTGCTCTGCATCGCCGAAGAGCACGACACCGCCTTCATCGGCAACCAGGCCTTGCCCGAGGAGTACGTGCAGCGCGGCGACGGGCGCCTGCTGACGATGGCGACCACCCTCGAGGCGAACCTGCGCGCCCTGGCGAGCCGCCTCGTGGCTGAGGGCGCGCTGGAAGGTCGCCGGGTGGGGGTGGTGGCCCCCAGCACGCCGGGCGAGGCCGAGGCCACCGAGACCAGCCTCGTGGCGGGCTTGGAGGCCGCGGGGGTCGATGTCCGGTTCTTCGACGTGTTGGACTGCTCGGGCACCTCGGTCTGCACCGGAGGAATGTCCGCCTCGGTCCAGCGTCTCATCGAGGAGCGCATCGACGTGCTGTTCCCCACCTTGAACGCCGTCAGCCTGCCCTTGTACCTGACCGAGATGGTGGCCCAGGGCGTCCCGGCGGGTGCCGTGCAGTTCTACAACTCCGACTTCAACAGCCACGGCAACGAGGTGGTGGCCGCTCTGGTGGTGACCTTCGGGGGTGATCCCGCGGGGGCTCTGTACGACGGCACCGTGCTGCTAGTTCACGCCGACGCGGGACGCTTCCGAGAACCGGACTACCGCCCAGCCGCCTTCGACGAGATGTGCATGCGGGAGTACCGGGAGAACTCTCCGCTCGGCCAGGACTACGACCCCACCGACCCTGCGGAGACCTCGAAGTACGGGATGGTCGGTCTGGTCTGCAGCGTGTACCGGACGGCGTTGCGCGCTCTGCACGACGCCGGCCACAACCCTGCCCGAGCCGACGTGTTCGCCGCCTTGGAGAACCTGGGGCCGGTGGACGTGCCGGGGATGCTGCCCGCGTCGCTGGCGCCGGGCAAGTGGGCGATGAGCGACTCTCTGCTGCCGGTGACCTTCCGCTATCCGTGCCCCGGCGCGGGCCGCAGCGGGGAAGCCGAAACCTGCCTGGTGCCGTCGGACTACAGCCAGATGCAGGTCGGCGCCCCCTGACGCGCTCGGTTGCGCCGTGACTGCCGCCCGAGTTGCGGCTCTGAGCTGAAAAACCCTGTGGGTTAGAGTGGGGACGTGCGAACTCCGCCCCGGTTGCGGGGCCTCGGCGCGGCGGTGCTGGTCACGGGCCTGCTGGCCGCGGCCTGCGGGGGCGACCCCGAGCCGACGAGCGGTGGGCCTCCCACAACGGCCGCTGAGCAAACTCGGGCGCCCGAGGACGCCGTAGCGCCCGAGGCCGCCTCGGGCCCAGACGCCTCGGCGGTGACGCCTGCTGAGGCCCCGATTGACACGGGGGGCGCCACCGCCGACGAGCTGGCTGAGCCCGAGACGCTCCCGGCGCCGCCCGTGGCGAGCCCCGCGGCGACCGACGGCCCCGGCGAGTCGGCCACCGAGACCGGGGATGCGGGCGAGCCGGCGGCGGGCTTCTACGAGGATCCCCGCGGCGGAGTCTTCGTGGAGTTCCAGCGGGGCTTCGACCGCGGCCACCCCTTCGCTACCCTCGGCGCTTTCTGCCTGCCCCATGAACCGCCGCCGGAGCCCCGCCGGGCCACCGACAGCGGCATCGGCGCCGATTCGATCACGCTCGTCCATATGCGCTCGCTGGTCGAGGAGCTCGTGGGCCTCGGCCTCGGCGTCGATGTGGGCGACCCCACGGACATGTTCGAGACGCTGACCCGGATCGTCAACGAGCGCTGCGGCGGCGTGCGGGGACGGCTCATCGATCTTCGGTTGGTGGAGGTGACGCTGCTCGGCACCGGCGGGTCCGACATCGACACGCTCCGCAACGCCGCCTGCATCGAGGCCACCGAGAACCACGACGGCGTCATCGCGATGAACACCACGACCTTCGCGGGTACCGCTCAGCTCTGCATCACCGAGGAGCACGACTCGGTGCTCATCGGCCACGATCCCCAGACCCGGGAGTACTTGGAGCGCGGCGGCGGTCGCCTGCTCACTACCTCCACGACTTTGGAGGAGATCCTCATGTCGTTGGCGCGCTACGTGGTCGACACCGGCGCGCTTGCGGGCCGCCGCGTCGGCGTCGTAGCCCCCAACACGCCCGGCGAGGCCGAGGCGGTCGAGGCGAGCCTCGTGCAGGTCCTGCGTGAGGCCGGCGCGGACGTGGCCGCCTTCGACGTTCTCGACTGCGCCGGCACGTCCATCTGCGCCGGCGGCATGGCGGAGTCGGTCCAGCGAATGGCCGATGAGGGTGTGGACGTGCTGTTCCCGCTGCTCAACCCGGTCTCGCTGCCAGGTTACATCACCGAGATGGTGGCCCAGGGCTTCACGCCCGGCGATGTGCAGTTCTACAACTCGGACTTCAACAGTCAGGGCAACGAGGTGGTGGGTGACCTGATCTTGAGCTTCGGCGGCCCCGCCGCGGGCGAACTCTACGACGGGGCGACGCTGCTCGTGACCACCGACCAGGGCCGTTTCCGCCTCGACAGCTACCAGCCCGACGCCTTCGGCGAGATGTGCATGCGGGAGTACCGGGAGAACTCGCCGCTGGGGGTCGACTACGACCCGCGCGACCCCGATGAGACCAACAAGTACGGGATGCTGGGGCTGGTCTGCAGCGTCTACCGGGTGGCGCTGCGGGGCATCTACGACGCGGGCCCCAACCCCAGCCGAGCCGACGTCGTCGCTGCGCTGGCGAACCTGGGGCCGGTGGACCTGCCGTTCATGCTGCCCGCGTCGCTGGCGCCAGGCAAGCGGGCGATGGTGGACTCGCTGCTGCCGGTGACCTTCCGCCATCCCTGCCCGACCGAGGGCGCCGGCACCCGCAACGACATCTGCCTGGTCCCCAGCGACTACAGCGAGCTGCGCCTGAAGTCTCGCTGACCGCAGCCGGCGGGTGCCCGCGCCGCAGCCGGTTCAGGGCCGCCGAGGGAACCGGCTGAAGTCCGGCGGGGTGCGGTTGAGGTAGCTGTCCCGGCCGTGCTGGGCCTCGGGGGTCTGATAGAAGAGCAGCGTGGCGTCGCCGGCGAGCTGCTGGATGCCGGCCAGCCCGTCGTCGGCGGCGTTCATGGCGGCCTTCAGCATCCGCAGGGCCAACGGCGAGTGCTCGAGCATGCGCCGGCACCAGCGGACCGTCTCGACCTCCAGTTCCTCCAGCGGGACCACCGCGTTCACCAGGCCCATCTCCAACGCCTCGCTCGCGCCGTACTGCCGGCACAGGAACCAGATCTCCCGGGCCTTCTTCTGGCCGACGTGGCGGGCCAGCAGGCCCGAGCCGTAGCCGCCGTCGAAGGAGCCCACCTTCGGGCCGGTCTGGCCGAACACGGCGTTGTCGGCAGCGATGGTGAGGTCACAGACGATGTGCAGCACGTGGCCCCCGCCGATGGCGTAGCCGGCCACCATGGCGACCACGGGCTTGGGGGTGCGTCGGATCTGGACCTGGAGGTCCAGCACGTTTAGCCGCCCGACGCCGCGCGCCGCTACCTCGTCGTCGCCCAGGTAGCCGTCGTCGCCCCGGATGCGCTGATCGCCTCCCGAGCAGAAGGCCAAGTCTCCGGCGCCGCAGAGGATCACCGCGCCGATCTGGTCGTCGTCGCGCGCCCGGTTGAGGGCGTCGGCCAACTCGAAGAGCGTCTGGGGGCGGAAGGCGTTGCGCACCTCAGGGCGACAGATCGTGAGCTTGGCGACGCCGTCGGCCTGGGCGTAGGAGATGTCGCGGTACGACGAAGCGGCTTCCTGCCAGTCCGCGCCGGGCACGATGAGGCTGGCGTCGCGGTCGGCGGCCCCGCGTGGCCGAGGGGCGGTGAAGCAGTCCGCGCCGAGGGACGCCGGGGTCTCGGGTGTCGTGGCCTCGGATGTCGGGGTCTCGGGTGTCGGGGCCTCGGGTGTTGGGTTCTGACTTGTTGGGGTCTCGCTGGGGAGCTGCACGCGGCCTCCTGTGTCGATCACGCCCGGCCGCCGGTGCCGGAGCCTTCCCGCAGCCACCAACACGGTATTGCCCGCACGCTGCCGCGGCGCGCCCGCCCGGCGGTTCCCGAGCGGTTGGCCAGGGGCGTCGGCCCCCGGCGATGCTCAGGCGAAGGCTTCGACGAGCTGGATGTCGGCGGCGGGGTCGGGCGCAAGCCCCAGGCCGGGACCCGGCGGCAGCCGGAGCGCGCCCTGCCGAACCGCCGGCGGTTCGCACACGTCGCGCCCCAGCAGCGCGGAGGTGCCCAGGCCCGCCGCCGGCCCGCCCGCGGCGGCAGCGGTGTGCGCCGCGGTGGCTGTGCCCACGGCGCTCTCCAGGAACGAGCCGATGATCGCCGCGGTGGCGGTCTCGGCCAGCGCGGACGCGGCCCGCAGCACCCAGATCGGGCTGCCGAGGGCCGACGGCTTGAGAACGGCGGCCGCCACCCCGAGCGGCAGACAGGAACGAATCTCTCCCAGCGGCGGCAGGCTCTCGTCGGCGGCGAGTGGGACCGCGCTGCGGGCCTGCAACCGTCGCAGCTGCGGGAGGCCGCGGCAGGGTTCCTCGACCAGCTCGGGCTCGAAGCGTGCCAGCGCCGCGACGGCGTCGGCTGCTTCAGCCCCCCAGGCGCCGTTGGCGTCGAGGCGCAGCGCAGCGGCGGGCGCGGCCTCCCGCAGAGCAGCGACTCGGGCCACATCCGCGGCCAGCAAGGCGCTGCCGACCTTCAGTTTGAGCGTGCGATGGCCGGCGGACACCGCCTCGGCGGCGGCGGCGGCGACCGCGGCGGGGCTGTCGCCGGCGATCAGCGCGGCGGTCGGCACCTGCCCCGCCGGCGAATCCGCGGGGCCGGGCGCTTCCGCAACCAGGAACGATGCTAGGGACACGTCGCGCCGTCGGGCCGCCAGATCGGCGGCCGCCCCGGCGATGGCCGCCCAGGCGCACGGTGCCTCGCGCAAGCTGTCCTCGGCGCGGTCCGCCAGCGCCTCGGGCGCCTCGAAGGGGGCGGCGGCTAGCAGCCAATCGGCCAGCACCGCACCGGTGGCGTCCAGGCCGGGGCCGCCCCAGCCCGCCAGCGGGGCGGCCTCGCCCCAACCGGCGCGCCCCTGCTCGTCTCGCAGGCACACCAGCAGGCCGCGCCTGCGCCGCAATTCGCCGCGCCCGGTGGGCAGCGCCCGCCGCAGCGGCAGCTCGTAGCGGTACAGCGCGGCGCCGGGGCGGTCCATGCGAGCGGGTTACCGCCGCCCGGGCCGCCGCAGGCCCGGGCTCATTCCCGGTGCGGGGTGCGCGCCAAGGCGTCTCGCACGAATTTCTCGACGAGCCGGTGCTGGGCCACGTTCGCTGCGGTGTCCACCGGGACCTCGACGACGGCCACGCCGCCGGCCGCCCCTGCGGCCTCCAAGGCCGCCAGCAGTGACGCCTCGTCCTCGGCCCGCCAGTGACGAGCGCCGAGTCCTGTCACAACGGCGGCCAGGTCGGCGCGGTGGGGGGTGTCGAAGAACTGATCGAACACAGGCGCCGGAACCGCCGCGGCGACTGGCAGGAACGAGAAGATGCCCCCGCCGCCGTTGTTTGCCACGACGACGGTGAGATCGATCCCCAGACGTGCCGCGCCCAGCAGGCCCCCCAGATCGTGCAGCAGCGCCAGGTCGCCGGTCAGCAAGACGAGGCGCGCTGCGGTGCCCGCGGCCATTCCCGCGGCGGACGACACGACGCCGTCGATGCCGTTGGCGCCCCGGTGTGCCACCACCCGCGGCGCCAGCGGGTGCGGGGCCAGGAAGGCGTCCAGGTCCCGGACGGGCATGCTGTTGGAGGCGTAGAGAACCGTATCCGGCCCGAGCACCGCGCCCAGCATCCGGGCCAGGGGGGCCTCGAGCAGCGGTGCCGGCTGCAGCGTCGCCGCGATGGCCCGCTGGGCGGTGGACTCGGCCAGCCGCCACGAGCCAGCCCAAGCTGACCGGTCCCGCGCACCGTCCGGCGGCCGACCCCGCTGGGTTCGCGGCGCGTCGGCTTCGCTCACCTCGGCGCCGAGGCACGCCAGAGCGCCCCGCGCCAGCGGCCCGGTCGGGCTGCGCCAGCGGCCGGCGGGAACCGTCGTCGGCTCCTCCCAGCGATCCAGAGGATCCACCAGCCACATTGCCGCGCCCCAGTTCGCCAGGCCCTCTCGCAGCGCCCGCGAGGCCGTGGGGTGACCCGCTCGCACGACCACCTCGGGCCGATGGGTCTCCCAAAAGGACGGGGTGCGGGCGAGATGCTGGCCCGCCGCGACGACGGTCGCGCCTCTGGCGTTGCCGGTGCGCAGGCCCGAGGCGGCGTCCGCGATGATCGGCCAACCGGCGTGTACGCCGAGCCGCTTCACCGCGTCGGCGTCCGCCTCGTCGAGGTCTGTGGGCCCGATCGCCAGCACGCCCCGCTCGTGGCTGCGTACGAGCCGGGCCAGCTCCGCTGCCTCGCCGGGGTCCGCCGCCGGTTCGAGCCGCGCTGGCGCCGCAACGGTCGGGCCGCTGCCAGCGTTGAGTTCGTCGCCAGCCGGCTCGAGCGGTTCCCGCAGCGGCACGTTTAGGTGGACCGGGCCGCCGGGCGGGCCTACCGCCGCGGCCACCGCCCGCTGGGCCGCGAAGCGAGCGTGAGCCGGATCCACCTCCTCGGGCACCGGCAGGTCGGCGGCCCAGCGGACGTGGCCGCCGTAGAGGCCAATCTGATCGATCGTCTGGCCGGCGCCGCGGTCTCGCAGTTCCGGCGGGCGGTCGGCGGTCAGCACCACGAGGGCGACGCCGTCGTAGAACGCCTCGGTCACCGCCGGCAGGTAGTTGGCGGCGGCGCTGCCGGAGGTGCAGATCAGGGCGACGCAGCCGCGCCGGGCCTTGGCGAGGCCGAGGGCGAAATAGCCGCCGGACCGCTCGTCCAAGCAGACCCAGCAGCGCAGGCCACCCTCGGCGTGGGCGGACAGCACCAGCGGGGCCGAACGCGAGCCGGGCGAGCAGACCGCGTGACCCACGCCCCGGCTCGCCAGCTCCCCGAAGAACGCGCCGAAGTACTCGTATGCGGTCACTGTGCCAGAACGCGCCCCAGTGGTGCGTCGTCGGTGACCGCGGGCAGCGCCTCGAGCTTGGCGGCGGTCTCGCGCAGCTCGGCGACCGGATCGGACCCGTCCACCACGCCGGAGCCGGCGAAAAGCGAGATCTCGTTGCTGTCTGGATCCAACAGGCCCGACCGAAGCGCCATGCACAGCTCGCCGTTGCCGTTGAGGTCTGTCCAGCCGACCGGGCCGGCGAACCAGCCGCGGCTCGCCGGCTCGTGGCGGCGCAGGAACTCCAGCGCAGCCGCCACCGGCTGTCCCGCCACTGCCGGGGTGGGGTGCAGAGCCTCAGCCAGCTCGAAGATGGTGCCCGCAGCCACCCCGAAGCGTCCGCGTAGCGGGGTACAGAGGTGCTGGATGCCCGGCAGCGAGCGGACGTGCGGCACCGCCGGGGGAGGATCCAGGCTCACGCCCGCGGCGGCTAGGCCGCGGCGCAGGTGATGAACCACGATCTCGTGTTCTCGTCGCTCCTTGCGGTTCGCCAGCATGGCCGCCGCTGAGGCGGCGTCCGCCGCGGCGCTCTCGCCGCGGGCGCACGATCCGGCCAAAGCGTCCGCCTCGACGACGCCATAGCCGGTGCGGACGAGCAGCTCGGGCGTGGCGCCCAGCAGGGTCCGGTTCCCGGAGCTGACCGCGAATGTGGTCGCCGTGGGGTACCCGGCGGCCAGCCGCCGCAACAGCTCGACCGCGGCCGCGGCCCCCGGTGCCCCCGCAAGGCGCAGCGTCACCTGCCGGGCCGGCACGACCTTGCCGAACGCGCCGGCGCGGATGCGTTCCAGCGCCGCTTCGATGGTGGCTAAGTACTCGTCGTCCCCAGCGGTGCCGCTCGAGCCGATCAGCGCCAGAGGGCACGGCCTCGGATCCGACTCCGAGGCGGACCGCAGGAGCTGCAGGCTGCGCCGCGACGCTTCGGCCAGCCGCTCCGCCGGGGCGGTCACGAGCCAGCGCAGCTCGCCCCCCGCGGCGACTCCCAGCAGCTCCGGCAGCACGAGCATCCCGGCGTCGAAACCCGACCAGCGAGACTGGCCCCCGCCGGGCTCAGAGTCGAACGCGAACCCGCCGCAGAGGATCGGCCCCGCCGGCAGCCCGCCGGAGGCGCGGCCGGCCCGCGCCACCGGCGGCCTTGCGACGGGGCCGTCGAACCAACCTGCCACCTCGCCGCAGAAGCGGGCGGCCTCAGCGAAGCGGCCCTCCTGGCTCGCCGGTCGCCACCGCAGCGTGGCGCCGAGCCCGACGATGGCGAGGTCCCGCTCGGGCTGGATCCAGCAGAAACGTCCACCGCTCGCCGGCGCCGCGGCGAAGGCGGCGAGCGGGTCCGCCGCCGCTGCCGGCAGCTCCCGCCAGCGCAGGTCCCCCGCCGCGCTTGGCCCCGGTGCGTCGACGGGCGCCTCCCCGGCCGCCAGGCTCATCGGGGGAGTCTCGGCAGCGGTCCCAGGGCGATCAGCCGCACCGCAGCCGCGGGCGCCTCGACGGTGCGTCCGCGCCGGGGCGCCGGCGAGCCCCCGCACGCGGGTCCCAGGGGGCGGTTTCCACGTCGTGCTGCACGCCGGGAGTATACGAGCGCGCCACCGCGGGCAGTCCGGTCGGCGGGCGTGGCGCGGCGCCCCACGGGTGGCGCCCTCAGCCATTCGCGGCATCGTCGGCTTGCTACGCTGCCGCGACGTGCGATCCTCAGGCCCTCCTCGGCATCGCCGGACGGCGCGGCGGTCGATTGTGCTTCTCATCTGCCTGCTCGGGACGCTGCCCGCCGCCGCGCCGAGCGCCGCGCAGGAGACCATCGCCGAGGCGCGCGCCGAGTTGGAACTCATCGAGGAGGAGAAGCTCGCCCTGCAGGCCCGCATCGACGTCCTGGCCGCGGAGGACGTCGACGTGTTCAGGGCGCTCAAGGCGGCCGAGCAGCTCGTGGCGCGCCAGGTGGCGCAGGTGGAGGCCGCCGAGCAGCAGCTGCGGGCGCAGGTCGCCGTCCAACGCCAGAACGAGGCGGCGATCGGCTGGACGCAGCTTGACATCGCCGCCCTCCGCCAAGACGCTGAGGCGGTCATCGTGGAGGTGTACCTGCAGGCGGGCAGCGAGCGGACCGCCACGCTGCTGGCCTCAGACGATCTGACCCACGGGCTGCGCCGCCTCGCCCTGCTGGAGGCCGTCCACGGCCACGCTGAAGATCTGGTAGAGGACATCCGCCTGGCCGAGGACCGCTACGACGTGGCGCTGGCCGAGGCGGCGCAGACGGTGGCCGAGGTGGAACGCCTGCGGGAGATTCTCGAAGGCGACCTGGCCGTCTTGGAGCAGCGGCGCGCCCAGCAGGCCGCCATCAAGGCCGAATTGGACAGTCGCAAGCGGGCCATCGAGCGGGAGTACGCCGCCTGGGACCAGGAAGCCTCCGAACTGGAGCAGTTCATCCGGGAGGCGAAGTACCGCCAGCAGCTCGAGGAATTCCAACGGGCGCAGGAGGAGGCGGGGGCCGCGCCGAGCGGTTTCGTCTGGCCCACCGCCGGGGTCGTGAGCTCCGGCTACGGCAACCGGCTCCACCCCATCCTGGGCGTGTACCGGCTGCACGCCGGAATCGACATCGGCAAGACGCACGGTCAGCCCGTGCATGCGGCCCGCGGCGGCGTCGTCGTCACGGCCGGGCCCTGGGGCGGCTACGGCAACGCGGTCGTGATCGATCACGGCAGCGGGCTATCCTCGGTCTATGCGCACCTCTCGCAGGTGACCGCGCGCCCCGGGACGATCGTGGACGCCACCAATCTGGTCGGCAACATCGGCTCGACGGGCCTCTCGACCGGCCCGCACCTGCACTTCGAGATCCGTGTGAACGGCACGGCCGTCGACCCGCTGGGCTACCTGCCGTGACCGCGCCGGCCGCGGCCACCGCGCTGCTGACCGATCAGTACGAGCTGACGATGATCGACGCCGCCCTGCGCTCGGGGGCGGCCGACCTGCCTGCGGTCTTCGAGGTCTTCTGCCGTCGCCTGCCGCGGGGACGCCGCTACGGGGTGGTCGCCGGCACCGGTCGCCTGCTGGCGGCGCTGGAGGACTTCCGCTTCGGCCCCGCCGAGCTGGACTTCCTGCGCCGGGGCCGCATCGTGTCTGAGGCCGGGCTGGCGCGCCTGGCGGACTTCTGCTTCTCCGGTGACATCTGCGGGTACCGGGAGGGGGAGCTCTACGTTCCCGGCTCACCCATCCTGACCGTGCGCGGCAGCTTCGCCGAGGCGGTCGTGCTGGAGACCCTGGTGCTGTCGATCCTCAACCACGACTCCGCCATCGCGGCCGCGGCGGCGCGGATGCGGGCCGCCGCGGGTGAGCGGATGCTGCTGGAGGGCGGCAGCCGGCGCACCCACGAGGAAGCAGCCCCGGCGGCGGCCCGCGCCGCCTACGTGTGCGGATTCGACGCCACCTCCAACCTGGAGGCCGGGCGCCGCTTCGGTGTCCCGACCGGCGGCACCATCGGCCACGCCTTCATCCTGGCGCACACCGATGAGCGCGCCGCCATGGCCGCGCAGGCCGAGCTGCTCGGCGCCGACAGCACCTACCTGGTGGACACCTACGACGTGGCCGAAGGCGTGCGGCGGGCAGTGGAGGCCGCCGGTGCGGCCCTCGGCGCGGTTCGCATCGACTCGGGAGACTTGGCGTCGGCGGCGGCGGCGGTGCGTCGCCAACTCGACGAGCTGGGCGCCGGGCGGACCCGCATCATCCTGTCGGGCGACCTGGACGAGCACGACATCGCCGCGCTGGCCTCGGTGCCCGCCGACGGCTATCTCGTGGGCACCGAGCTAGTGGCCGGCGCGGGTGCGCCCACGGCCGGCCTCGTGTACAAGCTCGTGGAGATCGACGGGCGACCGGTGCGCAAGCGGTCCCTGGCCAAGTCGTGGCGCCCGGGCGCCAAACGCGCCTTCCGGCTGCTAGACGGGTCCGGCGTGGCGACCGTGGAGCTGCTGCTGCGGCCCGGCGAGCCGGCGCCTCCGGGAGCGCTGGCCCTCCAGACCGACCTTCTCCTCAGCGGCGAGGTGCCCTCTGCGGCGGATGACGATCCGACCGCTAGGGCGGCGGGCGCCCGCGCCTATCATCGCGAGGCGCTCGCCCGGGTGGCGCCCGCGGCGCTGGACCTGAGCCCCGGCGAGCCCTGGCTGCGCATTGAGCCAGCCCTGGAGGAGACGTGAGAACGCCCGGCGACAGCGACGACCGCGCACTGGTGATCGTGGACGTGCAGAACGACTTCTGCGACGTGGCTGGCGCCGCGCTGCCCGTGGCCGGGGGTGCGGCCCTGGCGCGGCGCATCAGCCGCCACGTCCGCCGCAGCGGCGGGCGGTACGCAGCCGTCGTGGCGACCCGCGACTGGCACATCGACCCCGGCGACCACTTCTCAACGGCGCCGGACTTCGCGGGCACCTGGCCGCCGCACTGCGTCGCCGGCAGCAGCGGCGCCGACTTCCACCCCGACCTGGAGACCGCGCTGGTGGAGGCAGTTTTCTCCAAGGGGCAGTTCTCGGCTAGCTACACGGGCTTCGACGGGGTCTCCGGCGATGGCGCGACCCTGCATGACTGGCTGGAATCCCGCGGGCTGACGGCGCTGGACGTGGTGGGGATCGCCACCGACTACTGCGTGCGCGCCACCGTGCTCGACGCCGCCCGGCTGGGCTTCACCACCCGGGTGCTGGCCGATCTCTGCGTCGGCGTGGCGCCAGACAGTACCCGCGCCGCGCTGGGCGAGATGGCTGCTGTGGGCGAGGTCGTCACCGGGGCGTCGGACTGAGCGACGCCCACCGGGGCCGCCGACTCAGCGGATGGCCCGGGCGGCGCTGCGGAAGGACATCAGTTCAGCGAGGCCGCGCACCGTGTCGGTCAGGGCGCCCACGGGGTCTTCGTGGCGCGGCGTCTCGACGGCGTTCTGCAGGCGGATCTCCTTGACGGAGAATCGCAGGCGGTGCTCGATCATGCTCATCAGCAGCGTCTGCTGGCTGCTCGCCGCCGGCAGGTGGGAGATGACCTCCTTGAGCGCCGCGGCGTCATAGAGCCGCACTGGCGAGCCGCTGTCGTTGCGCCAGATTCCGAACGCCAAGCCGGTCAACGGGCGCAGCCCCCGTCCGACCAGCGAGCGCCGATCCCCGACCGCGACCCGCGCCCCGGCCTCGTAGCTGTCCAACAGGGCGGAAACGTCGCTGTAGCCGAGCCGAACGTAGCCCCCGACGAGCAGGATCAGATCCGGGCGGGTCACCAGCGCCAGGGCGCAGGCCTCTTTGGGGTCGAAGCGCTTCCCGTCGGCGGGCGCCAGCACCTTGTGCTCCCGAGCCAGCGCGGCGAGCGTCTCCTCGATCATCAGGGCGTCCCCGCCCGAGGGCCGCATCAGCACCGCGGTGACGCTGCGCCGCCGCGGGGGAGTGCTCACGGGCAGCGACGCTACCGGCTCGGTTCGACGGGGCTATCCGCCGCCGCGCCGCTGGCGGGGGCGGGATGCTCCGAGCCGGTCAGGCAGATAGCGGCCACACCGAAGGCGAACAACGCGGCAGTGGCCAGCTGCGCCACGAAGCCTTGGCCGACGCCGTAGTCCACCGTGATCCGCAGGCCGTTGTCGAGATCCTGGCTGTAGTCCAGGGAGTAGTCCACGGCCAGCGCGGCGGCGATGTCCGCCACGAAGTAGACGAGGAAGCCGCTCACGAAGGCGGCGGCGAGCTGGCGGCTCAGCATCCAGGCCGCCAGCGGGGCCGCCAGCGCGAAGATCAGCCAGCCGACCAACTCGGGGATGAACTGCGCCCCCTCGAGGCGGGCGACTAGGTCCCGGTGCAGGACGTCCGGCGCCAGAGGCTCGCCCAGCGCGCCGCCCGACTCGTTGACCGGCCTCCGGGTGACGGTGATCTCATAGGTGGGCAGGAATCGGGCCGCGATCCAACCGGTGCTGGCCGCGGCGAAGCCGAGCACCAGCCACGGGCTGCGCGGGCGGCGGTCCGCGCAGCAGCCGCGGCACCACTCCGCCCCGGCGACTCGGGCGGCGTAGCCGGCCGTCGCCAGCTGAGCGACGTAGGAGGCCAAGCCCAGCCAGAACCCGGCGCCGGGGGAGGCGTCGTTGTAGGTGAACATGCCGAAGCTGTTCTCGGCGATGACGTAGAACATGCCGACAGTGAGCCCGCAGATCCCGACCGCGCCGGCGGTGCGGTGAGCGGGCCGAGAAGCGCAGAACACCATTGCCGCGAAGGCGCCCATGGCGATGCAGTTGAACCACAGGTTCACCGGGTCGCGCACTAACAGGCCGGTCTCATCGTCCCAGGTGAAATACAGCGACAGGATCCACAAGGCGAGAGTGGCGACACCGAGTTGGCACACCGCCAGCGCTCGGCGCTGCTCCGGGTTGCCGGCTGCGTAGAACGGAACGATCAGGCCCCCGAGACTGCTGCCGCTGCCGGCAACGCCACTCTCGGCAGCGTCAGTCATCGCAGCAGTCAGTCATGGCAGCAGTCAGTCATGGCAGCAGTCATGGCAGTCCTATTGATCCGCGCGGGCGGGCGGCGCCGCGCCGGGCCGTCGCGGCGGTGCGCGCCGCGGCACGTCGTGCAGGCTATCCGCCGGGACCGGCGCGCCCGCGAGAGCCGCGCCGGCCCGCGGTTAGAGTCCCTGCCGTGCCCTTGCCGCCGGCGGTGGATCTCTACAGCGACACCCAGACGAAACCCACCGCCGCCATGCGCCGTGCCATGGCGGACGCCGAGGTGGGCGACGAGCAGCAGGGCACCGACCCCACCGTGAACCGTCTCTGCGCCCGCGTGGCGGAGATGCTGGGCCACGAAGCGGGGCTCTTCCTGCCCACCGGCACGATGTGCAACCTCGTGGCTGTGGCCACCCACACGTCTCCCGGCGACGCCATCGTGACCTCGCTGGACAGCCATATCGTGCGCTCCGAGACCGGTGGCGCGGCCGCCTACTCCGGCGTCATAACCGACCTGCTCGCAGGCGACCGCGGGCGGTTCAGCCCCGAGGCGACCGCCGAGGCGCTGGCGCCGGGGCACGTGTACCGCCCCTGGCCGCGGCTGGTCTGCCTGGAGCAGACCCACAACTTCGGCGGCGGGACGGTCTGGCCCCTGGAGCAGTACCGGGCGGTGGCGGAGGTCGCGCGCACGGCGGGGGTGGCGGTCCACACCGACGGCGCCCGGCTCTTCAACGCCACGGTGGCCTCGCGTACCGAGCCGAGGGTCTGGGGCGAACCGGTGGAGAGCATCTGGATCGACTTCACCAAGGGGCTCGGCGCGCCGCTAGGTGCGGTGCTCGTCGGCGGGCGCGACTTCATCGAGGCGGCGCGGGTCCACAAGCACCGCTGCGGCGGCGCCATGCGACAGGCGGGCATCGCCGCCGCCGGCTGCCTCCACGCCTTGGACCATCACATAGATCGTCTCGCCGCCGACCACGCCAACGCGGCCCGCCTAGCCGAGGGGCTCTCGGCCCTCGGGGTGGGCACTGAGCCCGTGGAGACCAACATGGTCTGGATCGACATCGCCCCCACCGGGCTGCGCGCTGCAGAGTTCCTGGAACGCCTCGCGGCGCGGCATGTGCGGATGAGCCGGGTGGAGGAGCGGGTGCGCGCCGTGACCCACCTAGACGTCTCCGCCGACGACATCGAAACCGCCGTCGCCGCGGTCGCCGAAACACTCGAAGCTCTACCGTGACCCGCACCGGGGGCTAGAGCCGGCGGCTTCGGCGCCGACGGCGGTGGCTGGCGAGGCTAGCCGCAACCGGCGCGGCGGGCAACTTCAAATATATGGACACACACTAACATATACATAGAGATGCGCGCCGAACGGAGGCGGCGGGTTTCGCTTGCTCGGTACACGAATGCAATCATTGGGTCGTGAACGCAGCGGAGTCCGCAGCCCCCGGCGGCGAGCCGGCAGGCCATCGCGGGTCGGTGCTGTGGCCGTTCTCCGCCAGCGTCGTGCGTCAGGATTGGGCCGACCGGGTCGTCTCGCCGGCGTATGAGGGCCTCGGCGTGGAGGAGCGACGAAGCCTGATGCTGGCGCAGCCCGACAGCTACATGCACGCCACGCGCTCGCCGGAGGACGTCGGCTACGCGCTCAGCCCGGCCGAGTTGGCGGTGCTGAACCAGATGGCGCTGATTCGGCTGCTGCGCCTCGGCGCCTTCGAGTCTCGCCCCGCCCCGGCGGTCTACGTGTACCGCCTCGTCGGCTACGGCTGCCGCCAGCGCGGGATCGTCGGGGTCGTCCCGCTCGCCGCCTACCGGCGCGGGCGGATCCGGCCCCATGAGCGCACCCACGCCGACCGCGAGGAGATGCTGAGCGAGTTCTTGGCCCTCACCAGCGCCCAGTCCAGCCCCGTCGGTCTGACGTTCCGGGGCACGCCGCGCGTCGCCGCGCTGCTCGACGCCGTCGAAGCCGGCGCGCCGCCGCTGTTGGACTTCGTCGATCCTAACGAGGTGGCCCAGCGGGTCTGGGAGGTGACCGAGCCGGCGTTCCTGGAGGTCCTCAACGAGGAACTCGAGGGCCAGAACCTCTACGTCACCGACGGCCATCACCGCCTCGCCGCGGGCCTCGTGGTGAGCGAGCGGGTGCGCCGCCAGCGCGAGGCCTCCAGCGCCGCCGGCGGCTATCTCCCCAGCGACATCGTGCTCACCACGTTGGGCCACGAGCCGCCGGGCATGCTGCCGATGCCTTCCGGGGAGGCCCCCGGCGAGGCGCCCGAAGCCTCGACGGCCCGCGACCCCACGAGCGACTTGCTGGCCAGCGACGCGATTCTGGCCGCGCTGTTCCCCCACGACGAGCTGCGCCTGCTGGTTTTCCACCGGCGGGTCACGCCGGCGGTGGCCACCGACGGCGCCGCCATCGAGGAGGCGCTGGGGCGTCTGGGGTCGCTGGAACCCATCGAGCTCGCAGCCGCCGAGCCGCCCCGGCCGGGCGTCTTCGGCGTGTACCTGCGGCGGCGCTGGTTCCGCTTCACGCCGACGGCGGGGGTGCGCGGAATCGACTCCGGCTGGCTGCAGGAGCACGTGCTCGCCCCGACTTTCGGGATCGACGACCCCGAGCAGACCCGCAACATCGAGTACATATCCGCGATGCTGGGGGCCGAGCAGGTGGCCCGACGCTGCGACGAGTCCGGCGGCGTGGGTTTCGTGCTGCGTCCCGTCACGATCGAGACGATGATGGCCACCGCCGACGCTCGCCAGATCATGCCGCCCAAGTCCACCTACTTCCATCCCAAGCCCCGCTCGGGAGTGTTCCTGCGATTCCGCTAGGCATGTTCCGACGGGCCGCTCGGTTCCGCCGCGGCGGCGCTCTTGACGCTCTGTCCGATCGGGCCCAAGGTGCGCTGAGGCTGCTGTGGCGACGCTGCGCGGCGATCTGGCGGCCCGACCGCCGCGGCGCGGCCTCCGGAGCGATCCCGGACATCTCCGCGGACCCGTACCGGCTGAGCTCGCTGGACCCGCCGAGCTGGCGGGGGCGGCTGCACGCCGCCATGGTCCCCCCGGCGGCGGCGGGCGGCGCCTGGCTAGTGGCGGCGACGCCAGGCACCGCCAACCGGGCGGTCGTCGCCCTCTACGCCACGAGCGTGCTGGCGATGTTCGCCGTGAGCGCCGTCTTCCACCTGCGTCGCTGGGACGACGCGGGCTGGCTGCGGATGCGCCGCTGGGACCACACCCTGATCTTCGCTTTGATCGCCGCCAGCTACGGCGCGATCATGGGCCTCGGCGTGCCCGGTTGGCCCCGGACGTGGCTCGTCGGCGCCGCCGTGACGCTCTGCGGCGCTGGGATCGCCGTGCGATGGTTGCTGCTGCATCCCCCCTTCAGGCTCATGACCATGCTCTTCGTGGCCACGGGAGGCGTGTCGCTGATCGCCATTGTGCCGATTCTGCGAGGGCTGGGCAGGCTCGGCACCGCTGTCGTGCTGGGCGGCTGCGCGGTCTACTTCCTGGGCGCCCTGGCGCTCGGGCTGCGCCGGCCGAACCCGTGGCCCGGGCGCTTCGGGTACCACGAGGTGTGGCACCTGAACGTGGTCGTCGCGGTCGGCTGCCAGTACTGGGTCGTCGCCGCCGTGGTGGTGCCAGCCCTGTGAGCGGGTCGAGCGCGGCGCCCCAGGCAGCGTCCCGACGCAGCGGCGCCGGCCCGGCGGTCGGCGGCTAGGCGGGGAGGGACTGGAAGCTGGCGGCGATGAGCAGCGCGGCCAGCGCGGTCAGCGAGGCGACGCTGGCGAAGAGCGCCCGCTCCGGCGCCCGCTGCGCCCGACCGTGCAGCCAGGCGCCCACCCCAGAGGCGGCCACGAGGGCGATCTTGACGAAGAACAGCGTCTTCCAGGCGCCGGTGCTGGTGGCCCACTCGTCGTTGGAGACGACCTCGCCGAGGCTCCAGAGTCCTGTGATGATGGCGAGGGCGAAGAACGGCCAGGCAATGCGACCGAAGCGGTGCGCCGCCTTCTGGGTGACGCTCTGCTCTCCGTCGGGCGTCGGCGCCGCGGTGCGGTCGATCCTGCGCAGCAACGGAATGAGCCCCGCCACGACGATCTGCCCTCCGACCCAGACGCATACGCTCACGAGGTGCAGGAAGCCGCGCAGGGCGTCGAGGTTGAGCGAGAAGTCTCTGATCATCGGGCACCTCCTCAGTCCGGCAGCGACTGCCGCCGAGCCAACCCTATAGCCGCTCAGCCCAAGCGCAGCCCGAAGCCGGCAGCGGTGTGCGATCGGCGGCGCGGCGGGGGAGACTGAGACCATGAGCTTCGACACCGACACCTACATCGCCGCCACGGCGCGGGAGGGCGCTGCGGTCGGCGCGGTCGCCGCCGCCGGCGACCTCGACGCCCCGGTCCCCAGTTGTCCACGCTGGCCGCTGCAGAAACTCATCGGCCATCTGGGCTGGGTCTACAACTGGGTCAGCGAACACATCGAGAGACGGTCGGCCACGGTGCTGGACCGCGACGCCTTCCCCCGGCCTCCAGCCGGCGAGGCGGTGATCGACTGGTACGGGGCGGCGCACGCCCGCGTGCTGGAGGCGCTGGAGGGAATCGATCCCGCCGAGGCGGTGTGGAGCTGGGCCGGGATCAACACGGGGGCCTTCTGGCACCGACGCCTGGCACAGGAGAGCCTCATCCATCGCTGGGACGCCGAGAACGCAGTAGGCGAGCCCGGGCCTCTCGACAGCGACCTAGCGGCCGACGGAGTGGACGAGCTCGTCGAGGTGATCCTTCCGTTCGGGGCTCGCTCGGCGCAGGGGCCGCTGCCGGAGGGGACCCTGCACCTGCACCGCACCGACGGCCACGGAGAGTGGCTCTGTCGGATTGCCGAGGGCCGCATGGAGGTCGAACGGGTCCACGGGCGCGGCGACGTGGCGGTGCGCGGCACCGGTGAGCAGCTCGACTTGGTGCTCTGGCGGCGCATCGAGCCGGATGATGTCGAGGTCTTCGGCGATCTTGGCGTGCTGGCCGCCTGGACGGCTCTGGGCCGCTGAAGCGTCGGGCACAGCGGGCGCTCGGAGCAGGTCGCGATCAGGTGGTACCCGCGGCGTCGCTGCCCGGCGCTGAAGCGGGCGGAGAGGATCCCGCTCCGCCGGATTCGGGCCGGGACCTGTGGGCGGCCGAGCCCGACGCCGACGACGCGTTCGTCCCTCCTTGGTGGGTCGGCTACGACACGCTGCTTGCCGTCGTGGCGTTCGTGGCGCTGTTCCGCTTCTGGGGGCTGGGTCCGGCCATCGGCGCCATCACTGTCATCTCGCTGCTCTCGGGCGTCCTGCGGGTGCGCAGCGGCGTGGGGGTGGGCAAGCTGCTGCCGCTGGTGACGATTGGCGTCGTGGCGCGGGGCGTCGTCGGGATCCTCACCGACAACGACGACATCTACTTCGGCATCGGCATCGGCTACAAGTTCGCCATCGCCGCGGCTCTCATGCTGTCGGCGCCGCTGAAGCTCAACCCGGCCACCGACCTCGTGGCTCGCACGCTGGGGCTGCCCGCGCTGGTCTGCTCCCACGAGGCGTACCGGTCGGCCGTCGACCGGATCATCGTGGTGTTCGGACTGCTGCTGGGGGCAGCGGCCGGCTTCGACATCTGGTTCCTGGGCGTGACCGACCCCGACGAGTACGTGCTCTTCCGCTACCTCATCAACTGGCCGCTCTATGTGGGCTTTACGACGCTCAGCCTGCTGTTCCTCTCCCGGCGGCTCGGCCGGATCCCCGGCTTCCCAGGGCTCATGAACCTGCTGGAGCAGCAAGCCGAGGCGCGCACCGCCGCCCGCAAGCGGCGCTAGCGAGTCTGGAGGCCGAGTGAACGCCCCCTCCGCCGCCACGCCCGCGGTGGCGGTGCGCGGCCTCATCAAGAGCTACGGCGCCGTTGCGGCCGTGCGCGGCATCTCCTTCGAGGTGGCCGCAGGCGAGGTGTTCGCCATCCTGGGTCCCAACGGCGCCGGCAAGTCCACGACCGTGGAGATCCTCGAAGGCCACAGGACGGCGGACGACGGCGTGGTCTCGGTGCTGGGATTCGACCCCGCCGCCGCGGGGCGCGAGTTCCGGGACCGGGTGGGGATCGTGCTGCAGGAGTCCACGGTGGACACCTCGGAGGTGACCGTGGCCGAGGCGCTGGACACCTTCGGGGCGGCCTACCGGCGACCCCGCGACCGCGGCGAGGTGCTGGAGTTGGTGGGCCTAGCGGGCAAGGAGGACGCCCGCCTGAAGGCGCTCTCAGGCGGTCAGCAGCGGCGCATCGACCTAGCGCTGGGGCTCATCGGCGACCCTGATCTGCTGTTCCTGGACGAGCCCACCACCGGTTTCGACCCCGAGGCGCGCCGCGCCGCCTGGGAGATGATCAAAGGTCTGCGCAGCCTCGGCCGGACGATCATCCTGACCACCCACTACATGGAGGAGGCCGAGTGCCTGGCCGACCGCGTCGCGGTCCTAGTAGACGGGCGCATCGTGGCCTGCGCCCCGCCGTCACGGCTCCTGGGATCAGAGCGCGCCACGGTTCGTTTCCGGCTGCCGGCCGGCGCCGCGCCGGGCGACCTGCCGGCGCTCGTGGCCGCGGCGGTCGAGGTGGACGGGGACCGGGCGGCGCTCAGCACCGAGCGCCCCACCGCCATGCTGGCCGAGTTGACCGCCTGGGCGGTCCGCCGGGGGATCGAACTGGCGGACCTGCACGTCAGCCCGCCGAGCCTGGAGGACGCCTATCTGCACCTCATCGGCGCCGACGGGGACGGGAACCGTGCGAACTAGCCGCGCCCGCGCCGAGCCTTCCGCCGCCGAGCTTTCCGCTAGGGCCTGGCCGTCCTGGGGGCGCCTGGTTTGGGTGAGCATGCGCAGCCAGAACCGGACGTTCTGGCGCAACCCGGTGCCGGTGTTCTTCACCCTGGGGCTGCCGCTGATCATGCTGGTGCTGTTCGGTTCGTTGTTCAGCTGGGACATCGACGTGGGCTTCGGCCCGATCCCCGCGGCGCAGTTCTACGCTCCAGCCCTAGCCGCGTTCACGGCGGCCAACGCCGCCCTGTCCAACGTCGGCATCACCTTGGCCTTCCAGCGCCAGTTCGGGCTTCTCAAGCGGATCAAGGGCACCCCGCTGCCGCCGTCGGCGTTCCTGGGCGGCACGGTGGTCTCCTCGGTGTGGATCGCCCTGCTGGGCACGCTCATCATGTTCCTGGCGGGCGTGCTGTTCTTCGACGTGGGCATCGCCGCGGCCAAGATTCCCGCAGCGGCGCTGTCCTTTGCCGTGGGCACCGCGGCGTTCGCCGGGCTGGGCCTGGCGCTGGCGGCTCTGTCGCCCAGCGGCAACACCGCCCCGGCGGTGGCCAACGCCGTGATCCTGCCCATGGCCTTCGTGTCCAACGTGTTCGTACCGGCCGAGGACCCTCCCGACTGGCTGCGGATCCTGGGCGACGTGCTGCCGCTCAAGCACTTCAGCAGCGCCTTCTCCGCCGCCTTCCACCCGGCGGTGGCGGCCCCGGCCTGGCGGGGCACCGACCTGGCGATCATGGTCGCCTGGGGCGCGGGCGGTGCGCTGGTGGCGTGGCGCTTCTTCGACTGGATGCCGCGGGTGGCCGGCGGGCGGCGCGCCCCCAAGGCTGCCGCCGGGCAGGCCTGAGGGCCGAGGCGCCGCGCCTGGGCCCGGCCCAGAGTGCCTGTCTCCGTGGGCCTGCCGGAGAGCGCCTGCCGGAGAGTCCGGGCTCAGAGGTCGCTGATCAGCTTGAACGCCTCGGCTTGGGCCAGGCCTGCCGCCTCGCCCGCTTCGGCGGCCTCCCGGCGGATGCGCTGCCGGAACGCCTCGCGCTGGCTCCCGTCGTCGTCGGCGCCGATCCCCATTGTGGACTCGAGCTGGCTCTCGTGGGCTTCCAACGCCGCCACCTTCGCATCGATCCAGCCCGACGCGTCCTCGTAGTGGTCCGGCTCGTCAGCCTCGAACAGCAGCAGGTGCGCGGGGCGGTGCGCCGGCAGGTTCTGCTCGGCGAAGAAGTGCGGGTCGCGGGCCGCCACGACAGCCTCGGTCACCAGCAGCCCCGCTTGGCGGTGGTCGGGGTGGATGCGGTAGCGCTTCCAGGGGTCGTGGCCCAGCACCGCCGCCGGGCGCAGCCGGCGGATCCACGACGCCAGCAGGGAGCGTGCCCCAAGGTTCGCCTCCAACTCGCCGTCGGTGTAGCCCAAGAACACAACCTCGCCGCCAGCGCCGAGGCGCCGGGCCGCTTCGCGCTGCTCGGCCTGCCGGCGCACCACCAGCTCAGCGGTGTCGATCTGGGGATCCCAGGATCCCTTCGAGCCGTCGGTGCAGACCGCCAGATGCACCGTGCATCCCGCCGCCGCCCAGCGGGCCAGCGTGGCGCCGCAGCCGAACTCGCTGTCGTCGGGGTGCGCCGAGACCGCCAGGGCGCTCGCAGGGGTCGCAAGGTTGTCGTTCACGAGACCCTGCCCGCGCCGGCCGCCGCAGGCATGCGCAGCAGCGGCGGCAGACGTTGCAGGTCCTCGGGCAGGTCCACGTCCCAGTTCAGGTCCAGGTCGTGGCGCACCCGCAACCGAAGCCCCAGCCGACGCGCCTCATCGCAGTGCCGGCGAAACGAGCCCGCGCCGTAGGAGAAGCAGAAGCCCGCCGCCGCGGGGACACACAGCACGTTGGTGCCGTCGGCGCGCCGGTCCGGCACAACGGTCACCCCGCCGGCGCCGGTCAGGTGGTCGAAGCGGCGGGCGGCCGGCAAGTCGCCGTGCGCCACCACCACTTCGAGGTAGCCGTGGTCGGCCAGCACGCCGACGCCGTGGCTGACGGCGCCGTTCAGCCCCGTGCCCGGACACCACACGACCTCCGCCCCGGCAGCCTCGGCCCACGTCGCCACCTCGCGGTCGTCGCAGACCACCGCGGCGTGCAGTGGCGCGGCGGCCCGGAGCACATGGGCGGCCATGCGGCGGGCCAGCTCGGCGCGTTCGTCGGCGCCGAGAACCGCCTCGAGGCGCAGCTTGGCTTGACCGAACGCCTTGACGGGCACCAGCACGGCCGCTTCGGTCACCCCCGAGAGTCTAACGATCAGCCGCCGCAGGGCCCGAAGCGCTCAGACCTCGGCGCCGCTCGTCTGCGGCTCGCAAGTCTCGATAGCGACGAGCGCGGGCGGTACTGTCTGTTCGGTGCAGCGGTTGACGGTGGTGGGCGCCGGCTCGTGGGGGACCACGGTGGCGTCCTTGGCCGCCCCAGAGGTGCCGACGCGGCTGTGGTGCCGGCGGCGCGAGGTGGCCGAGGAGATCAACCAGCGACGCACCAACTCCCAGTACCTCCCCGGCTTCGACCTCGATCCCAGTCTCGAAGCCCACCACGGCCTGCCCGCCGCGCTGGCCGGCGCGGACGTCGTGGCGATGGCGGTTCCGTCCCACGTCTTCCGCGGCGTCCTGGCGGAGGTGGCGGGACACCTCGAACCGGGCGTGCCCGTCGTGAGCCTCAGCAAAGGGCTCGAGCAGGGTTCGCACCGCCGCATGTCCGAGGTCGTGGCCGAACTGGCGCCCGGTCGCCCGGTGGGGGTCCTCACGGGACCGAATCTGGCGCGGGAGGTGCTGTCCGGCTCGCCGGCTGCGGCGGTGCTGGCCATGGCCGAGGCGGCCGAGGCCGAGCGCCTGCTGCCGGTCTTCACCCGGCGGCACTTCCGGGTCTTCGTGGGTCGGGACGTGGTCGGCTGCGAGCTCGGTGGCGCCCTGAAGAACGTGGTGGCCCTGGCGGTGGGCATGGCCGAGGGGCTCGGGCTGGCGGACAACACCCGGGCCGCCCTCATCACCCGCGGCCTGGCCGAACTGACCCGCCTGGGCGTGGCCATGGGCGGCGACCGGGGCACCTTCGCCGGCTTGGCCGGCCTCGGCGACCTGTTGGCGACGTGCCTCAGCCCCCAGAGCCGCAACCACCACGTCGGGGTGGAGCTGGGGCGGGGGAGGACCCTCGGCGAGATCACCGCCGCCATGCAGCAGGTTGCCGAGGGTCCCCGCACCGCCCGAGCGGTCCTCGAGCTGGCTGGTGAGCACGGCCTGTCCATGCCCATCGCCTCGGAGCTGTGCGCCGTGCTCGACGGGGAGCGAGACCCGGCCGAGGCCTACGGGAACCTGCTGGGGCGGAGCCTGCGCCCCGAGACCGAACACGCAAGCTAGGAACCGGCATGCGCGGTCGCAGCGACCCGCCGCGGCGCCGCTGGACGGTGCTGTCGGCGGGCGGATCGACCGGCGGGCTGGCGATCGACGACGCCGGGCGCGCCGCGCTGGGTCGCCGCGGCTGGTCGTTGGACTGGGAGGTCAGCGCCGGCGGGCACCGCTACGCGCCCGGCGCCTCAGTTACGCTGCGCCAGCGCACACGCGGCGCCGATGAGGGCGCGCCGGTGGCCATCGAGACGGTGCTCCGGGCCGGCGAGGGCGACGTGTGCCTCCGCAGCTATGTGGCTGTGCCGGCCGGCGGAGGCGGCGCCGTCGGCGTCTTGGAGTTCGCCAACCAGACGTCAGCCCCGGTGGCGCTCACCCTCACGGTGCGATCAGGCGACTACTGGCGGCCCGACGGGCTCGGGCTGGTGGAGCTGGACGAGTCGGGCATTCTGGCCAACGGGTCACGGGCGTTGTGGTGGTTGCGTCCGCCGCGGGCCCAGCAGGCTGCCGCCGACGCTTCGGAGGTCGTTAGCCCCCCGGAGCTGCCCACAGCCGCCGCGACGGCGCCGCAGCGGGCGCGCAGCCGCAACGGCCAGGCTGTCGCCACGGCCAGCTGGCCGGTCACCCACGGCGGTGCCCTGCGGGTCCTTCTGCCACTGACGATCGCCGACGGCTCAGCGACCGCCCCCGCCGCGGTCCCCACGCTGGATCAGGTGGGTCGAGGCTGGGACCTTCACACCGCCTCGGGCCTGCGGCTGAGCGGCCTGGCCGAAGGCCTCCTCGAGGCACTGGTGGCCGACGCGGTCCGCCGCCTTCTCGCCCTCGATGTCGGTCCTGATGCCGCCGCTGGCCCCGACGGACGCTTGACGCCGCCGGAGCGGGCTCTGGCGGCGGCGGCGCTGGCGGGCGCCGGCCATCCGCAGCGAGCCGCCGAAGTGGCCCCGGCGCGGGCGGCGCGCAGCCCCACCGCCGCGGCCCGGCTGGCCCGCCGGGAGCTGGCTCGGATCACCGCTCCCTACGGCGACGCCGCGACGGCGGTGCGCGAGATGGCCGACACCGCCGGCGCAGGCGGTAGCTGGGCGGGCGAGCGGACCGGCGACGACCCCAGCAGGCGCGCCGCGTTCCTGCTGGCTGTGCGCGAGACCCTGGTCCGCGAGGATGACGGCTGCCTCGACTTGCTCGGCGGCCTGGACGCCCCCGAGGCGCGGCAATCGATCGAGGTTCATCGTCTCGGCACCGGCCACGGCTTCCTGTCCTTCGCGGTCCGCTGGCACAACGCCGTGCCGGCCCTGCTCTGGGAGCTGGCCCCGCCGGGCACCCGGCTCGAGTCGTGGGCCTGCGCCCTGGTCGGTGCCGTCGGCGCTGCGGGTGCCGGGACCGGGGGCGGCGCCGGGCCGACGCTGCGCGCCAGTCGGCTCTCCGCTGGTTGGAGCACCACCGAGCGCGCCGGTGAGGCTCTGCTGGGTACCTGAAGCGTTCCAGCGCGTGCGGGGCGCGGTAGCCGCGGCGCCCACCGCAGGTGCCGGGGGCGGCGCCGGGCCCGTTCAGATTTGCGGCCCGGCAGCACCCTCGGCGCTTACAGTCTCGCGGCGATGGGCACCCGTCGCCGCGCCGCCGCCAAAGCGGCCCCCGACTTGGCCCGCGAGCGGGAACTGTGGGATGCGGGGGCCGGCGTAGTGGCCGGAGTCGACGAGGCGGGTCGGGGTGCCTGGGCGGGTCCGCTGGTCGTGGCGGCGGCGGCCCTGCGAGCCGGTGACCCCCGAGGCGCCTCGCTGGGGGAGGTGCGGGACTCCAAGCAGCTCAGCCCGGCGCTCCGCCAGCGGATCTTCGACCGGCTCCGAGGTGAATGCGCCGGCTGGGCTGTGGGTTCCGCCAGCGCCGCCGAGTGCGACGAGTTGGGCATGTCCGCCGCTCAGCGCCTTGCCACGCGCCGCGCCCTCTTGGAGCTGCCGGTCCGTCCCGAGGCGCTGCTGCTGGACGGGCGATGGGACTTCGCTTCGCCTCCGGCGGGCTCGCCGGCGGGGGCGGGTTTCGACGGCCCGGTGCGCGCCGTCGTCGGCGGCGACGCCCGCTGCGTGTCGGTGGCGGCCGCCTCGATCCTGGCGAAGGTCTGGCGAGACGGCCTGATGGTCCGACAGGCGGCGCGCTTCCCCGGCTACGACTTCGCTCAGAACAAGGGCTACCCGTCGCCGCGCCACCGCGCCGCGCTGGCCGCCCTGGGCGCCTCGGCCATTCATCGTCAGTCTTGGAAGTTCATGGATCGGCTGCCCGCAGACGCCGGGCGCCAGGCTTCGCCGCCGCAACTCCGCCCGGCGGGGCGCCGCTAGCATCGCAGGCCATGGGTCAGCCCGTCACGGTCATCGAGCGTCCGTCGTCTCGTCCCGGCGTGGTCCGATTCGAGATCAACCGATCACTCACCGGCATGGGTCACGAGCACTACGGCGGCCCTCCGCCGGCGACGCGCACCCGGCCCCCCGACGAACTGGCTCGGCGCCTGTTCGCCAGCGGGCGCATCGACGGCATGCACATCAACTCCAACGTGATCACCCTCGACATGAGCAAGGGCGCCGACACCGCCGGGCTGCGGCAGGTCATCGAGGACCTATTCATCCACTACCGCCCCGGCGTCGAGGTGCCGACCGGCGAGCAACTCACAGCCGGCTAGGCATCGGCGGCGAATCGGGCCGCCGCCACCGAGGCGACGTTCGGGGTGCCGGAGCGGTGAAGTTCCCAGCAGTCGTTGAGCAGGTCGTGGCGTTGGTCGACGATCCGCAGCATCTGCGGCATTTCGAGCGCTCTTCGGCCGGTCGCCTCGTCGACGGTCTCCGACAGTGCGCCGCGGGCGCATAGCGTGGCCACGGCGCGTCTGACTGCCCGCGGGGATCGCCCGGTCGCCGCACAGAGATACTCGACGCCTGCGGCGGGCATGGTGGACATTCTCTTCAGGATCGCCGTCGCGGCAGAGTCGCTCCGCAGTCGCAGGTCGGCCCAGGTGCGCTCCATGTCTGCGACTGCCTGTGCGGCGACTCGGACGTAGTAGCAGGCGACCGCGGCGGCGTCGGCGATGTAGCGGATCGTCTGGCATGCCGCCTGTGAGCGCTCCTCGGTGCTCGCGCCGCCGATGTAGGTCTGATAGGGCCGCAGCGCGGCGACGTAATCCTCGCGGCGAGCGTCGATGGCAGCCGACAGCGGCAGCGGCACCGGCATCGTCAGGTCGCGGTGCAACACGCAGTGCATCAAGGCCCGCCCGACGCGACCGTTGCCGTCGTCGAAGGGATGAATGGTCTCGAACTGCAGATGGGAGATCGCCGCTTTCGCCAGCACCGCCAACCACGGTGGAGTCGAGACGAATTCCATGGTGTCCGCCAGCAAGGATTCGACGAGTTCCGGCGGCGGCGGCACAAAGTGCGCGCGCGCAGGGGTTCTCTCGGCTCGGTGGCCGATCCAGTTCTGCTCGCTGCGAAGCCGGCCGGCGTCGCTCGCCTCGGTCGTGCCAGCGAACAGCCTCCGATGCATCTCCTCGATGTCGGCGGCTCGCAAGGCGGCTGAGCGGCGCTGGCCCAGGTCGGCAGCGAAGGCGTTGAGGCGCGTGTTGCCCAGGGCGTGTAGGTCGGCCTCGGCCCGTTGCGCGCTGCGGTGCGCGCGCATCGACTCCAGCAGGCTCAGCGACCTCAGCGTGGTGCGGATGCCTTCCACGCTGCTCGATGCGATCGCCTCGGTGCGGTTGAGGCACCAAGACAGCGCCGGCGACTGCCGCACCTCAGACTGCACCGCCCGCAGTTGCCCGTCGGCGGCGCCGAGCCGAAAGAGCGTGCCGGAATCTGGCTGCAGCGCCCATCCGGCAATCCGGTGCGGCACGAAGGCTTCGTAGGGCTCGCTCACCTGCGAGGTGCCCCGCCAGTAGTGATAGGTCTGCGGCGACAGGTACCCCACGCCGCCGACCTTATCGCCAGTCCCGGGGGGGGGGGGGGGATAAAAAAAAAGGGGCCCCCCACACCCGACCACACCCCAGATGCGCCCCGGTGGACCCACCAACCCCCCCCCGCTCGCCCACAAAACCTCGGCCACTTGGGGGCCAAGTCCCAAC